>JBDLUH010000100.1:0-3076 GCA_039805425.1 Actinomycetota bacterium | reverse complement strand
CTGCCGACATATAGTCACCGGCAATGGCTAGACCGTTTTGGAAACCAGAGAAACCACCACCACCGTCGTAAAAGTCTGATGACTGCTTGTTTGATCTTCCGGCGCGGAAAACCAAAACAAGTGTGAATAGTACGAAAGCAACAAACAGAATTGCGCTAAGTGTTGTTGAACTCATTACTTGCTCAACTCCTTGTCTACCTTGTCGCGCAGTGCGTCCGACGGACCATCAAGCGAGTGTGAAGAGTGGCGCTCATATAGCCACATGATTAGGAATGTTGTTGCGAACTGAAGCAATCCAAGAATGAAGGCAATATTTATGTTGCCAACAACTGGGGTGCTGATCCATTCACGTGCAAACGCAGTGAGGATTACGTAAAGGAAATACCAAACCAGGAAGGCTACGGTAAGGGGAAAAGCAAAGCCCCTAAACTTTCGCTTCAAATCCTGGAACTCAGGGCTGGCTTGTGTGTCTGACCAGACCTTTTCGTTCTTCGAACTCATCGAACTCCAATGTCCAAAAAGAGAACTCTGGCACCATTGCCAGGTTCAGGGCGCTTTCGCACTCTGACTTGAGCCTAGCCATGCAACTAGAAGGAAATTCCGTTTATTCCTGACGTAACCAATTTGTTATGCAGAGGTTATCTAGCTGCAGTTGGGGTCTTCGTTTGGAACCACATTTTTAATGAAGTAGTCGTCTACAGCCTGGTTCACACAGGCATTGTCTTGGCCGTAGGCGGTGTGCCCTTCACCATTGAAAGTGACCAAACGTCCATTGCTGAGCACTTTATTGGCTAGAGAAACTGCTTGGTTATAAGGCGTGGCAGGGTCTCCGGTAGTGCCCACCACAAGAATTGGGTCTGAGCCGTTAGCCGCGTAAGACTCTGGGTGCGAGGCAACTGGGAACGGCCACTGCTCACAACTTAAGGCGCCGTACTGCCAGTACCGGCCAAGCACCGGGCTGGCTTCAATCACACGCCGGTTTTGCGCAGCCATAGATTTTTCATCGGCCGACTCTCTTGAATCTAAACAAGAGATGGCTATGTTGGCTTCCATCAAATTCGTTAGGTAGGTTCCGTCTTCACTGCGATCGTTATATGTATCGGCAAGTGCCAACAAAGTTGTGCCGTCGCCGTTTAAGGCCTCTTCGAAGCCTTGGTTTAGAGCCGGCCACCATGCCGAGCTATAGAGCGGCATGATGATGCCGGTGATTGCAGCCCAGATTGTGAGCTCGCGATCTGTGTCAGTAGGAATTGCCTTAAGCTCTAAAGATTTAAGCAGTGCAATAATGCGTTGCTGCGCATTTGCGACACTACCGCTGAAAGGGCAGTCTTGACTGCCTAGGCAATCGCGCAGGTAATTTCCAAGCGCTAGATCAAAACCTTTTAACTGCGAAATATTTTGTTCGGCGTCGCTAACCGTTGGATCAATTGCGCCATCAAGAACCATGCGCCCCACACGATTTGTAAAAAGCGATGCGTAGGTTGAACCCAAAAGTGTTCCGTAACTGAAACCTAAGTAGTTTATTTTTTCATCACCAAATACCGCGCGTATTACATCCAGGTCTTTGGCCGCAGAAACGGTGTCGATTAGTCCTAGATTTTTGCCAGTGTTTTGAACACATGATTCTGTAAATTTTTTCACCCTTAGGCGAGTATCAATAATGTCTTCTTTAGAGCCAAGAGCAAAACCTGCGTCGCCGTACAAAAACGCATCGGTGTCTTTGGAGTTCAAGCACTTTACTCTGGGCTCAGATTGGCCAACGCCTCGGGGGTCGAAGCCCACAATGTTGAAATTCTTACGAAGGTTTTTGGTGCCCAGCTGATCAATTGAATTAATCACCCAGTCAACCCCTGATGAACCCGGCCCACCCGGATTGAAAATAACGGAACCAAGTGGCTTAGCGATTGAAGCCTGGTGATAGGCCACAGCAATTTTTAAAGTTTCGCCACCCGGGTTTGACCAATCTGCTGGAACCACAACGTCAGCACAAAAGGTTTGCTCTGTTCCGCAGCTGACCCAAGATACCGATTGAGAATAAAACTGCGTTAGTTCGGAAGAAACAGAGGGGTCAGCCGAAGGCTGGGGGCCAACCACGAGCTTGGTTACAGGTAGCATGGTGCAGCCGGTTAGTGATAACACGGCAAGTAGGGCCGCCAGCTTCATGCGCACTTAGTTGGACTTTCTGCGCAGTTGAACAGCCAAAGACTCAAGCACCATCAGGTCGCGAACGTTTGAGTCAATTCGAATTCGTGCCTCGGCAATTGCATCAAGCTTGTGAATGGTTTCAGCAGGTGTAGAAATTCCGGCAACTTCAATAATGCCGTTTCGTAGGTCTTCATTCACAAGATCAACCTGAGCACCAATTTGCAAGGTAAGTACGTCGCGATACAACGACAGAAGATCAACCAAGATTCGGTCAAGGCCATCGCGCACACTTCGGGTAGCGCGCCGTTTTTGCCCCTCTTCAAGAGCCCGGATATCTGACTTTAGATTTGGTGGAATTGCATCACCGGGTGCCAAACCAAGTGAGCGCAACATTGCAGACTTTTCTTCTTCGTCTCTCTCGGTGGTTAGCGCCTCGGCATCTTTTTTAGCAATGTCTAGCCAACGCTCTGCGGTGTTCACCGCCGATGTCACTCCGCTAATTGCCAGCGCCGCCATCAAGGTCTCACGCCTGCGGCTTCTTGCCTCAGAGCTGGTTGCCAACCTTCTGGCCATGCCAATGTGACTCTGCGCCTCGGCGGCCACCTGCTTTGCTAGTTTGGCGTCAATGCCATCTCGTTCTATAAGAATTCTGGCAACTTCTTCTACAGCCGGAACTTTTAAGCCAACCCGGCGAACGCGCGAGCGAATAGTTGGCAGCATGTCGGCTTCTGAAGGCGCGCACAGTAACCAAATGGTTCCGGCTGGCGGTTCTTCTAGTGCCTTTAGTAAAACGTTAGATGATCTCTCTTGCATGCGGTCGGCATCTTCGATGATCATGATTCGATACCTGCCGAGTGAGCCCCCGAATTGTGAGCTGGCCACAAGTTCGCGAACTTCATCGATTGAAATTTGAACTCTCTCAGTTGAGAGG
>JBDLUH010000099.1:0-3144 GCA_039805425.1 Actinomycetota bacterium | reverse complement strand
CTCTATTGAAGATGACACCAACATTGCCTTCACCGAAGATCTTTCTAAGCGCTACGAATCTTACGGTTGGCACACTCAAACCGTTGACTGGAAGAAAACCGGAAACTACGTAGAAGACCTGGCTGAGCTTTATGCTGCGATTGAAAAAGCAAAATCAGTCACCGATAAGCCTTCGCTTATTACCCTGCGCACAATCATTGGTTGGCCTTCACCTAAAAAGCAGAACAGTGGAAAAATTCACGGATCAGCACTTGGTGCAGAAGAGCTTGCTGGCTTGAAGAGCGTTCTAGGTTTTGATTCTGAAAAAACTTTTGATGTTGCTCCTGAAGTGATTGCCCACACTCGTGGCTACCAGGCTCAGGCTGATAAGGCCCGATCTGCTTGGCAGGCGTCTTTTGATGTTTGGGCTTCAGAGAACCCAGATAAAAAAGAACTTCTTGACCGCGTTGTTTCAGGTGCTACCCCATCGGGTCTTGAGGCCGCACTTCCAAAGTTTGAAAGTGGCAGCTCTGTTTCTACTCGTGTTGCATCAGGAAAAGTAATTAATGCAATAGCCGAAGTTATGCCAGAGCTTTGGGGCGGTTCAGCAGACCTTGCCGATTCAAACATGACCACAATTTCCGGCGCAAAATCTTTTGTACCTGCAGAGTGGTCAACGCACGAATGGAACGGCGACAAGTACGGCCGCGTTCTTCACTTTGGTATTCGCGAACATGCCATGGGCTCAATTCTCAACGGAATCGTTCTACACGGAAACACTCGCGCTTTTGGTGGAACTTTCCTAATCTTTAGCGACTACATGCGCCCAGCTGTTCGTCTAGCTGCATTGATGGGTGTTCCTTCAATCTTCGTGTGGACTCACGACTCTGTTGCGCTCGGAGAAGACGGTCCAACTCACCAACCAATCGAGCAACTGGCAACTCTGCGCGCTATTCCAAACCTAGACATCGTTCGCCCAGCAGATGGAAACGAAACCGCCTACGCTTGGAAGACCGTGCTTGAGCGTCGCCAGGGTCCATCGGGGTTAGCGCTTAGCCGTCAAAACCTTCCTGTCTATGCGCGTGGTGAAGCCGATGAAACCGGTGCTGTTTATGCAGGAGCGGAAAATACTTCAAAGGGTGCTTACACGCTTCTAGAGGCCGCAAATGGAAACCCAGATGTGATTTTGATTGCTACTGGTTCTGAGGTTGAGATCGCCGTTGCTGCTCGTATTCAACTTGAGGCGCAAGGTGTTGCAACGCGTGTTGTTTCGGCTCCTTGTCTTGAATGGTTTGACGAGCAGCCAGCTGCGTACCGCGAACAGGTGCTTCCTGCTTCAGTGAAGGCTAAGGTATCGATTGAGGCTGGCCTTGCGCTTGGTTGGAACAAGTACGTTGGTCCTTTTGGGCAAAGCGTTTCAATCGAACACTTTGGTGCATCGGCAGACGCCAAAACCCTTTACCGTGAATTTGGCATGACAGCAGAGGCTGTTGTTTCTGCCGCAAAATCAACCATCGCTGCCCTTTAATTTTTAGTTTCAAGAAAGAGAAAAAATGTCATCAAGTCCACTAGCTCAACTAGCAGCAAACGGCGTCAGCATTTGGCTCGACGACCTGTCTCGTTCACGTATTGTTTCGGGCAGCCTTCGTGATCTGATCACCAACCGTTCGGTGTCTGGTGTAACTACCAACCCAACAATTTTTGCGGGAGCCTTGGCAAAGGGTGAGGGCTATCAGGCACAGGTTGCTGAGCTTGCCGCAGCTGGCGCCGATGCAACTGCTGCAATCTTTGCAATCACCACAAAAGATGTTGCAGACGCTTGCGATATTTTCGCCGGTGTTTACTCATCATCTAACGGTTTTGACGGCCGCGTTTCAATTGAAGTTGAACCAGGTCTTGCCAATGATTCAGAAGGCACAATCAAGCAGGCCAAAGAGCTGTTTGCAGCGGTAAACCGCGAGAACGTAATGATCAAGATTCCTGCAACCAAGCCTGGGCTTGCAGCCATCACCGCCGTTATCGCCGAAGGCATTAGCGTAAACGTGACTTTGATTTTCTCACTTGCTCGCTACCGCGAAGTAATTGCTGCTTACATTGCTGGTGTAAAGCTTGCCAAGCAAAACGGCCACGATATTTCAAAGATCCACTCAGTTGCATCATTCTTCGTTTCTCGTGTTGACACAGAAATTGACAAACGTCTTGAGGCCGTAGGTAAGCCAGAGCTAAAGAGCCAAGCAGCCTTGGCAAATGCACGCCTTGCCTACGAAGTTTTCGAACAAAGCTTCGCAACCTCTGAATGGTCAGAGCTCGCCGCAGCAGGTGCAAACGTGCAGCGCCCATTAATGGCATCTACTGGCGTAAAAGACCCGGCACTTCTTGACACTCTTTACGTAACAGAGCTAGTTGCCCCTCAGCTTGTTAACACCATGCCAGAAAAGACTATGGAAGCTGTTTACGACCATGGAGTAGTGCCTGCTGCATCAATCACCAATAACTACGAGGGTGCTCGCGAAATTCTTGCACAAGTTGCCGCCGCCGGCGTTTCACTTGATGACGCAACAAATCTGCTTGAAGAAGAAGGCGTTTCAAAGTTCATTGTTTCTTGGAACGAGCTTGTAGAAACTGTAGATAACGCACTAAAGGCTGCTAAGTAATGTCACTAAAAGTTGTAGCTGCCGGAACCGCGGCCGCCGCTGTTGCAAACAGCATTGGTGAATTAGTTGCCGATAAAGTTGCCAGCAGAATTGCCGCTAAAGATTTCACACTTTGGGGTCAAGAGGCTGAAGCAGAGTCGTCGATTCGTTTGGGTTGGGTCACTTCTGCATTTGACTCGGCTCCCCTAGTCGAACAAGTTCTTGCTCTTAAAAAAGAATTCAATGACAAAGGCGTAAATCGTTTTGTGCTTTGCGGCATGGGCGGCTCATCTTTGGCACCTGAGGTTATTACTCGAACCGCTGGAGTAGATCTTGTTGTGCTTGACTCAACCGATGCCGACCAGGTTGGCTCAGCTCTTGCCGGTGATCTTCACAAGACCGCGATTATCGTTTCATCAAAATCTGGCTCAACGGTAGAAACCGATTCTCAGAAAAGAATTTTTGAAAAAGCATTCACCGATGCGGGCATAGACAAAACAGACCGCATCGTTGTGGTAACTGACCCAGGTTC
>JBDLUH010000098.1:0-3213 GCA_039805425.1 Actinomycetota bacterium | reverse complement strand
CCGCCGTGCGAAAAGTCACCGAAGGTAAAGTGATCATGTTATTTGGCGCCGATGGTGACCGCGATGCCAGCAAGCGACCAGCTATGGCAAGAATCGCGGCAGAAGGCTCAGATATTCTCATCGTCACCGATCACCATCCACGATTTGAAAACCCGGCAACTATCAGAAAAACGTTGATGGATGCAGCAAAAGAAGCAAAACCAAATCTAGATATCTATGAAGTGTCTCCGCCTGAAGCGGCAATTCGAAAGGCAATATCACTTGCCAAGCCTGGTGATGCAATTCTGTGGGCTGGCCCAGGCCACCAAGATTATCGAGATATCGAAGGCGTGCGCACTCCTTACTCAGCAAGACATGAAGCTCGAGAAGCTCTGAAAGAAAATGGTTGGTCATGATTAGTCTTTCGGTTAGACAAATCGCAGCTGCAGTTGACGGAGTCGTTCACGGCGATGCAGAAATTATGGTCACGGGTTCTGTAGAAACAGATTCTCGCCTCGTTGGAGTTGGCTCACTTTTTGTTGCCAAACCGGGTGAAATCACCGATGGCCACATATTTGTTTCCGACGCCTATGCTGCCGGAGCGGTTGCCGCACTAGTGGAGCGCAGGCTAGAAGACACTAACCTTCCTCAAATCGTGGTCAAGAACGCTGTAATTGCATTGGGCTTGTTAGCAAAGTTTGTCCTTAGTGAAATTAGAAAAACCTCAGACCTAAAAGTTATTGGCGTCACTGGCTCTAATGGCAAGACCACAACTAAAAACATGCTGAGCGCTATTTTGAGTGCAGCGGCAGAGACAATCGCGCCTATTGAGTCATATAACAACGAGGTTGGGGCTCCGTATTCAATTTTGCAAACCACAGGCACAACTAAGTTTCTAGTGGTTGAGCTCGGCGCCGGTGGACTGGGCAGCATTGATTACCTCACCAAAATTACGCAACCCGATATTGGTGTGATTTTGAAAGTTGGTTTGGCTCACGTGGGGGAGTTCGGTGGAATCGAGACCACGGCAAAAATTAAATCCGAATTGGCCAAAGGGATGCCGAAAAACTCAACGTTGATTTTGAACGCCGATGATGGTTACGTAGTTGACATGGCTGAACTCACCTCAGCACAAAAAATTTGGTTTGGAACTTCTTCAGATGCCAACTACCAAGCCACTGATCAAAAAGTTTCCATTAATGGCACAAGTTTCAAACTTCATTGGCCTAACGGTCAGGTTTCAGAAATTTCGTTGCAAATTTTGGGGGAGCATCATGTAATGAACGCCCTTGCAGCGGCAAGCGTGGCCGACCAACTACAAATTCCAAGAAGCGATATCGTTCGAGCGCTTGAAGCTATGCCTCTGGCCGAGCGTTGGCGAATGCAGGTTCTAAATCGCCCCGATGGTGTCACCATAATTAATGACGCCTACAACGCCAGCCCCGATTCAACCAAGGCGGCACTGCAGACTTTGGCTCAACTAGGTATCTCAGGGCGTCGAACAATTGCGATATTGGGCGAAATGGCTGAGCTGGGTAGCGAATCTCGAGAGCAGCACGATGCAATTGGCCGAATAGTGGTTCGTTTGAACATTGACCAACTAATTGTGGTCGGAAACAACGCAAAATTGATTCACATGGGTGCCGAGCAAGAGGGGTCTTGGGCTGGCGAATCAAAATTCTTTGAGTCAATTGACGAAGCTTTCAGTTATGTTCGTGGAATGCTTATGGCTGGCGATTTGGTGCTGGTTAAGTCATCTAAATCAGCAAACTTAAGATTCTTGGGAGACAATTTGATGGAGGTCAGTGCATGAGAGCCATCCTGCTAGCCGGTGGAGTATCAATGGCATTCACCTTGTTGGTGACCCCGGGTTTTATCTGGCTATTCCGCAAACTTCGCTGGGGGCAATTTATTCGAGAAGACGGCCCACAGTCTCATCACACGAAGCATGGAACTCCAACCATGGGCGGCGTGGTAATTATTGTTGCTGCGGTGCTTGGTTACTTCATAGGAAAGCTCGCTAACTTTGAAACCCCAACCGCATCTGCACTACTGGTGCTGTTCATGCTCGTTGGCTTGGGTTTGGTTGGGTTCATCGATGATTTCATCAAAACCCACCGTCAGCGAAGTCTAGGTCTAACAGGTTGGGCAAAAATAGCAATGCAGGGTGTTGTGGCCGCTGTATTTGCACTTCTGGCTCTGCAGTTTCCGAACGAGGCTGGTCTAACGCCAGCATCAACCCAGATTTCATTTGTACGAGATACGGGAATTGACTTAATGATGTTTGGAACCGCCATCGGCGTCGTTCTATTTATTACCTGGATTAACATTCTGGTTGCTAGCGCTTCAAACGGCGTAAACATCGCCGATGGACTAGACGGTCTTGCAACCGGCTCCACAATCATGGCTATTGGCGCGTACACAGTCATTGGTTTCTGGCAATTCAACCAAGCCTGTGGAACCGTTATCGAGAACGTTTCAAGTTGTTACGAGGTACGCGACCCGCTTGATCTTGCAGTTGTTTCATCGGCAATTGTGGGTGCACTGATTGGTTTCCTTTGGTGGAACACGTCGCCTGCTCAAATTTTTATGGGCGACACTGGCTCGCTTGGGCTTGGCGGAGCCTTGGCTGCTCTAGCAATTCTTTCTCGCACAGAAATATTGCTGGTTTTGATTGGTGGAATTTTTGTAATTGTTACTGGCTCTGTGGTTGTTCAAAGAGTCTTTTTCAAACTCACAAAGTGGAAGACCGGCACCGGAAAACGCGTATTTCTAATGTCACCCCTGCACCATCATTTTGAGCTAAAAGGTTGGGCGCAGGTCACCGTTGTAGTTAGATTCTGGATTATTGCGGGCCTGTCAACAGTAGCTGGCATCGGAATTTTCTATGTTGAATGGATCTACGGGTAGTTCATGAATGACCTGGCGCAATTAAATAGTTGGCACGCAGATTGGCGTGACCTTCGCGTTGTTGTGCTAGGGCTTGGCGTAACAGGGTTTTCCGTCGCTGACACTCTCGCCGAATTAGGCGCTAATGTCCTTGTGGTTGCAAAAACAGCCGACCCAGAGCTAGTCGACATACTTGATGTAATTGGCGTCCAGCACTGAACCGGGCACGCGGCCCAAGAAGATTTTCCAGTTGAGGTCAAGAATTTCGATCCGCAACTGATTGTTACTTCACCCGGAGTAAGGCCGGAACATCCAATTTTGTCTTGGGCTAAAAAGTCTGAACTT
>JBDLUH010000097.1:0-3245 GCA_039805425.1 Actinomycetota bacterium | reverse complement strand
GTAGATGTGGCCAGATGCCTTAAGTTTTTCAATTACTTCTTGATAAATGTGACCGCGTTCACTTTGACGGTAAGGAGCAGCAGGACCGCCAACATTCACGCCTTCATCCCAGTTCAAACCCAACCAACCAAGCGCATCAAGAATTTGATCAAAAGACTCTTCTGAATCGCGCTCGGCATCGGTGTCTTCAATTCGGAACAGAAACTGGCCACCGGTGTGACGAGCATACGCCCAGTTGAAAAGTGCGGTACGAATTAGGCCTACGTGTGGAGTGCCGGTTGGTGAAGGGCAAAAACGCACCTTAATATCTGGTCCAGACGCGGTGGTGAAGGGGGCTGTAATTGAAGACATAATTGCTCCAGTCTAAACGCCAGCGCCGGCTCCTGCTCTAAATCACTGGGTTTAGCAACGTTCCGATGCCCTCGACTTCACATTCAACTAACTGGCCGCTGTTTATTTGACTTATGCCCGCGGGTGTTCCGGTGAGAATTACATCGCCAGGTAACAGGGTCATGTTTTGGCTTACGAACGAAATGATCCTTGGAATATTGTGAATCATCAAATCAATCGAGCCCTGTTGCTTAGTTTCGCCATCAATTCGACTTTCAAGAACTTGTCCGTCGGGCACAAACTCTGTCTCAATCCATGGGCCTAGTGGGCAGAAGGTGTCAAAGGCTTTTGATCTAGCCCATTGGTCATCGGTGGCTTGGAGGTCTCTTGCAGTTACATCGTTGGCAACCGTGAAACCCCAAACGTAGTTGAGGGCATCTTTTTCGCTAACGTTTTTTGTAATCTGACCAATCACAACAGTTAGTTCAACCTCTAACTCAACGTGCTTACTTTGCTTGGGCAAAACAATGGTGTCACCCGGTCCAATGATTGACGAGGAAGGCTTAAAAAATATAGTTGGCTCTGAACTTACCTCAAGACCCATCTCACCAATGTGGTCAAGATAGTTTTTGCCAATGCAAACAACCTTTGATGGAATTGTTGGTGCAAGCAGCTTTACCTCTTTTAGCGGCACTCGCTCACCGGTGGTCTCGTATCCGTGCACCAACGGGTGCCCCTTTAGAACAACTAGCTCTGGGCCGTCGACGATTCCAAAACGTGGATCACCGTTAATGCTGAATCTGGCAATGCGCATGGCTTAACCGCAGTGCTTTAATCGGCGAGCTTTAGCATCCAGCCGTGACGGTCTGCAACCGTGCCGTACTGAATGCCGGTCAATTCGGCACGAAGACTAGAAGTTAGTTCACCAGGTTCGGCATTTGCGCTGCCGATAACACCCTCACGTGATTTAAATTCACCAATAGGTGTAATTACTGCCGCTGTTCCACAGGCAAACACTTCAACGATCTCACCCGATGTAATACCGGCCTGGACCTCAGCCAAAGTAATCTTGCGCTCTTCAATCTTTAGACCGCGGTCCTTAATTAGCTGAACCACAGAGTCACGAGTAATTCCGCGAAGGATTGTTCCATCAAGTGATGGTGTTGCTACGTGGCCATCTTTATAAACAAAGAACAAGTTCATGCCACCAAGCTCCTCAATGTATGTTGAGGTCTCGGCATCTAGGAACATTACCTGTGAGCAGCCGTTTTCGTAGCCTTCACTCTGGGCAAGCAACGAAGCCGCGTAGTTGCCACCGGTTTTAGCTTCACCAGTTCCGTGCTTTCCAGCGCGGGCCGAGTCAAGTGCAATCCAAATGGAAACAGGCTTAAGGCCACCGGTGAAGTATGGGCCAACCGGTGAAGCAATCACTCGGTATTCAGCACGTTGCGCAGCACGCACACCAAGGAAGTTCTCAGCGGCAATCTCGAAAGGACGCATGTAAAGAGTCTTCTCGTTTACTGGTTCAGGAACCCAAGCACCGTCAACGGCAATTAGCTGACGAAGCGATTCGATGAAAATCTCTGTTGGCAGCTCTGGCAATGCCATGCGGTGAGCAGACTTTTGCAATCTTTTGGCGTTTGCGTCTGGGCGGAAAGTCCAGATTGAGCCGTCTTGGTGACGATAGGCCTTGATGCCTTCAAAAATTTCTTGACCGTAGTGCAAAACTGCAGCCGATGGGTCCATCAGAATTGGGCCATAAGGAATAACCTGCGCCGAGTGCCAGCCCTTGTCTTTTTCCCAGACCACAACTACCTGGTGGTCAGTTAGGTTTGCACCAAATACCGGAGCCTTTAGAATTTCTTCGCGCTCGGCGTGCGGCTTTGGATTCGCATTGCGAGTTACATCAAATTTTAGATCGGCCATGATCTGCTACTTTCTTGAATCTTTTAGAGAAGAGCGAAAATACTTTCGGCTACCTCGGTGGTTGAACGCTTCTTGTCGCCTCTTGAGGCTAGGTCAGCTGCTACTGCGTTTTCGATTCGTGCTGCGGCCACCGGGTTCTTCAGGTGTTCTAGCAACAACGCTGCCGAAAGAATTGCTGCAGTTGGATCTGCCATGTTCTTTCCGGCGATATCAGGAGCTGAACCATGTACCGGTTCAAACATGCTCGGGAAGGTACCGTCTGGATTGATGTTTCCAGAAGCACCCAACCCAATGCCACCACCGATAGCAGCGGCCAGGTCTGTGATGATGTCACCAAATAGGTTGTCGGTGACGATTACGTCGAAGCGCTCGGGGTCAGTGACCATGAAGATTGTTGCGGCATCGATGTGTAGGTAGTCGTGTTTGATAGCTGGAAACTCTTCAGCCACCTTGTTGACAGTGTTTTGCCACAACCAGCCGGCATGAACCAAGACATTGTGCTTGTGCACCAGAGTTACCTTTTTGCGGTCACGGGTTGAGGCAAGCTCAAACGCGTAGCGAACCAAACGCTCAACACCGAATGCGGTGTTTACCGATACCTCGTTGGCAACTTCGTGAGGAGTGCCAACCCTAATTGCGCCGCCGTTTCCTACGTATGGTCCTTCGGTGCCTTCGCGAACAACCACAAAATCAAACTTTCCCGGGTCTGCCAGCGGGCTAACCACACCTGGATACAGCTTGGTTGGGCGCAGATTTACATAGTGATCAAAAGAGAAGCGAAGTTTCAAAAGTAACTGACGCTCAAGCACACCAGACGGCACTCTTGGGTCACCAATGGCGCCAAGCAAAATTGCATCGTGCTCTTTTAGGGAATCCATGTCGGCTTGGGTTAGCGTCTCGCCGGTTGAAAGATAACGACGAGCGCCTAGGTCAAATTGTGTGGTCTTAAATTCCACACCTGAACCAACGGTTGCACGGTTGATTGCCTC
>JBDLUH010000096.1:0-3528 GCA_039805425.1 Actinomycetota bacterium | reverse complement strand
GTTATCCACTGTTTTGCCAATGTTTATCTGGGTTGACGGGGCGGCATGCAATCTAGGTGAATGAGGAAATTTGCACCCAAACTGGCCCTTGCCGGTCTGTTTTCTAGTCTCCTGCTTGGCCTATTTCAAACTGCCCAAGCCTCTGAGCCTTCCCTGCCTGTGAATACCTGGAACCCACCCCTAGAAACACCAATTCGCCTGATAAATCAGTATCGGCAGCCAAACAGTGACTTTTCCGCCGGTCATCGAGGGGTGGACTACCTTGTTGAACCAGCTCAGCCAGTTTTTGCCCCAGCCCCGGGGCAAATTTGGTTTGTCGGCAACGTCGTGGATCGGAATTTAGTCACTATAAAGCACTCAGGCGGCATAGTTTCCGAATTTGAGCCCGTTTGCACCAATTTGTTGAGAGGGCAAATGGTGCTTGGTGGTCAGCCCTTTGGTGAAGTCTGCGAGGCGGAACCCGGATATCGGCAGCACTGTGAATCGGCTACCTGCATGCACTTTTCAATTCGCAAAGATGGGGCTTATTTATCACCGTTGTTTTTGATGGGTGAGCTAAACCCAAGCCGGCTTCTACCTACGCCCTAGGGTGTGCATTTTTGTAGCCATCTCTTAAGCGTTCTATGGAAACATGTGTGTAAATTTGGGTTGTTCCCAAACTGGCGTGACCAAGAAGCTCTTGTACGGCTCTCAGGTCAGCTCCCCCATCAAGCAAGTGAGTAGCGGCGCTGTGCCTAAGTGAGTGCGGTCCGGCGGCTCCCGTAGGAGTCGCCTCTAGAAGTTTGGCCACTAGGCCGTAAACCTGCCGAACACCAATACGCTGGCCACGAGAATTCAACAGCAGAGCTCGGCCGCTTTTATCTGATTCCAACAGTGGCCTTGATACTCGAATCCACTTTTCAAGGGCTTCTCGAGCAGGTTGGCCAAAAGGAACCATTCGCTCCTTTGCGCCTTTACCCATGACCCGCATTATGTTTCTGCTGTAGTCGATGCTTTCCAAATCTAGGCCAACTAGCTCGCTGACACGAGCCCCACTTGCATAAAGAAGTTCCACCACAAGCAAATCACGAACACCCTGAGGGTTATCGTTAGTTGCCTTTGACTCAAGGGTTTCAAATACAATCGCCAAACTTTCGCGTGAAACCACTTTAGGAAGAGTTCGGCTGGCTTTTGGAGACTTTAGTCTCAACCCAGGGTCTGTATCAAGCAAATTATTCTTGAATGCCCAAGCTGTAAACGACCTAACTGCTGCGCTTTTTCTGGCAATTGTCGCTTTGGTGAGGCCTTGCTGGGTTGATTGCCAAAGCCAATCCCTAAGGTGTTCAAGTTCCAGTTGATCTAAATTTTCAATCTGTTTTTGCTCTAGAAACACAGCAATATCTGACACATCTGTTACGTAGGCCTTGACAGTATTCGAAGAGTAGCCGCGTCCGGCGTCAAGGTAATCCTTGAAGCCTAAAAGGGCTGTCTTGAAACTTGTACTCACACATCAAAGCGTAGTTTGAGTTTTCATCCAGGCGCTTCCACGCCTCAAAATTAAGCCATCAAGTTCAAGATTTGAAAGACCCAGCCTTGCTTCATCCCGTGTAAGTCCCGCAGACGAGCAGATTTCAGATATTTCTAATGTGTCAAAGCCAAGAGCGTCAAGAACCCTTGTTTCAAGGGCGCCAAGGCCAGGCAGTTCTTGGGTAATAAAACCTATTGGTATCTTGCCAAGTTGTTGTAGAAGGTCAGTCTCATCAATCACCAGCTCAGCTCTACGATCTGCTATCAATTTATTTGTACCTGCAGATTTTGGGGAATCAATAGGCCCTGGCACCGCGTACACATCACGTGCAAGTTTTTCTGCATGCCCAACGGTGCTCAGCGCCCCCGAGCGCCAATTGGCTTCAACAACCAAAGTTGCTTGTGACAAGGCTGCAATTAACCTGTTGCGCTGTAAGAAACGCCATTTAGTTGGAATAGACCCTGGCGGCAACTCGCTCAGCACAGAACCGGTTTGGATAATGCGATTTAGTAAATCCTTATTTCCAGTTGGATAAAGTCGGTCTACGCCACCGGCCATCACCGCCACCGTGTTGCCTTTCAAAGCCATAGCGGTTCTGTGTGCAACGGCATCTATTCCATAGGCACCTCCTGAAACCACACTTAGATTTTTTCCAACCAGGGCCGTAGTCATAGTTTCAGTTGCAGAGTCTCCATACTTACTTGAGCCCCTGGAACCAACAACAGCAACGGAATTACTAAGACTAATTAGAGAGGACTCACTACCTCGCACCCACAGGGCCATGGGTGCGTGAAATTTCAAATCACGCAGTTGCACAGGCCATTGGTGGCTAAGCGGAGTCAAAATGAAACCTTTCAGGTTTTGCATCGAATGGATGGCTCGTTGCACAGAAGAAAAAGAGAGCCTTGATTTCCAACGCTCTCTGCCTATCTGAAAGTTGGATTCGAAAGGTCCGTATTCATTGATTTCTTCGGAACCTAGGCCGGCATCAAGCAACTGGCTCTTCACTACCGATGGCGATGCATTTTGCAATTCGTTCTTGAGCGCCTTTGAGGATCCTAAAGTTTGCGCCAGCATTCCGGCAAGGCCATCCCCAGGTTCACACAAAACACTCCAAGTGATAAACGAAAACACTTCTTCCAGTTCTTCTGCAGCAACGTTTGGAAGCAATTCTCTAAGACGACTTGTATCTATTTGAAGTTCATTCATTTTGAATCCAATCTGGGTGTTAGCAGGTCTTCTGGGCCACGAAGCAGAATAGCTTTAGCCACATCTAATTGATTAGGCTGGTTTCGCTCCTCTAAATCGGCATTTGACCATGCCAACCTCAAGCACCTATCGAAACCGCGCATGCTAATGCGCCCTTTATCTAGGGCATCTTCAAGCTTTAGAACACTTCGCGAATCAAGCGGAAGGTTTTTTCTTAAATAGGATCCAGGCACCTGAGCATTAATTTGCCAGGGTGTTCCCTGCAGTCTTTTTGATGCCAGCTTCCTTGCCACGGTTACTCGATCTCGCAATTCAGCAGAGCTAACAGAGTGCGAACCTGAAGCTCTTGCCAAAGCAAGTTGAGCTGGACTTGCTGCATTTATGTTAAGGCGAATATCTATTCGGTCCAAGAGGGGCCCAGAAAGCTTTGCCAAATATTTCACTCGTTGCTGGTCGTTACACCTGCAGTTTCTACCGGATCCATAGCCATGTCCACACGGGCAAGGGTTGGCTGCTAATACCAATTGAAATTTTGCGGGAAATCTTGCCGTGCCACCCGAGCGATTAATCATCACTTCACCAGATTCCAAAGGTTGACGAAGCGCCTCAAGCACTGGTTTTTGAAATTCGGGCGCCTCGTCAAGAAAAAGCACGCCGTTATTTGCTAAAGATATGACTCCGGGCCATGGCATACCCATGCCTCCTCCGACTAGAGAAGAGACAGATGCACTGTGATGCGGGGCCTCGAACGGCGGTCGCTGAATGAGGTTCTCATTTGCCGAATTGCTTCTGCCAGAAATGGAAAGAACCGC
>JBDLUH010000095.1:0-3743 GCA_039805425.1 Actinomycetota bacterium | reverse complement strand
TGCCCAAACCCACGGCATGTTCCACAAGGTTGCGAGGTAACCACGTTGCCCAATAGAGAACGTACCTGTCTTTGAATTTGACCCGCTCCACCACAGATATCGCAGGTGGCCATGGATGAACCTGGGCGACAGCAAGAACCCTGGCAAGTTTCGCAAAGAACGGCAGTGTCAACCACAACACTTTTAGTTACTCCAAAAATTACTTCGTCGAGATTAAGGTCAATTCGAATTAGCGCGTCTTGACCGCGCTCAGACCGTGAACGTGGCCCTCTGGAAGCGCCGCCGCCAAAGAAGGTATCAAAGATGTCACCAAAGCCGCCAAAGCCTGCTCCTCCGAATGGATCGCTTCCACCCATGTCGTACTGGCGGCGAGAATTGGCATCGCTAAGCACTTCATAAGCGTGAGTGACGGCCTTGAAACGCTCCTGCGCTTCTGGAGCAGGGTTGACGTCAGGGTGCAATTCTCTGGCCAGCTTGCGATAGGCCTTCTTTATCTGATCTTCAGTTGCATCTTTAGACACTCCCAACGCTTTATAGTGATCGCTCACAAATTCCTCAATCTCATTAAAACAACTACCTAGTTACCTAAAGTCTTGGTTAGATATCTTGCAACTGCACGAACTGCAGAAATGTTTGATGAATAATCCATACGCGTTGGACCAATCACACCAAGTTTTGCAATTTCATTTCCCTGGTTTTCATAGCCACTTACGACCACCGATGCGTTAGCCAACCCTTCAAAAGTGTTCTCGCGACCAATTCTTAGGCTCACGCCATGCTGCTCTGCTTGCATTTCGCTAATTAGCTTGAGCAGCACCACTTGCTCTTCTATAGCTTCGAGGACTGGCGAAATACTGCCCGGAAAATCTTCTTCGCGCTTTGCCAGGTTGGCTGTACCTGCCAAAATAATCTTCTCTTGACGGTTCGCATCTACCTGATCCAATAAATTCTTAATTATCAAGTTAGAAATTTTCAGTTCTTCAGCATTCATTCCCGCTGTAACGCCTTTGACTTTTGAGCTAACTTCAGAAAGTGCTATTCCCGCCAGGGCAGCGTTTAATTTGGCTCTCAGTTCACCAACGAACTGTTCATCAACATCTGTTCCAAGCTCAACAACATGTTGTTGAATTCTTGCGTTATCGGTGATCATCACCATCAAAACACGCGTTTGTGCCGCTGGTATTAGTTCAATGTGCCTAACAGACGCTTTACCAAGAGTTGGATACTGAACCATGGCAACTTGATTGGTGAGCTGCGATAAAAGTCTTACAGTTCTGCCTAGAGTTTCATCAAGATCGGCGCTACCCACCATGAAGTTTTCAATGGCAAGTTTTTCAGCCGAATTAAGTGGCTTGACTTCACTGAGTCGATCTACAAAGAGTCGGTAGCCTTTATCGGTGGGTACTCGCCCTGCGGAAGTGTGCGGGGCGTGAATTAGCTCCTCATCTTCGAGGAATGCCATGTCGTTGCGAATGGTGGCAGCAGAAACTCCAAACGAATGACGCTCTACCAAAGACTTTGAGCCAACTGGCTCTTTGCTGGCGATGTAGTCCTGAACAATGGCGCGCAGCACCTCAAGGCTTCTGTCTGAGATCATGCAACACCCCCTTAATTTCTGGCTACTTTGCTGGCTTAGCACTCCAACACTCTGAGTGCCAATATTACCCGCAGTTATTTGCAATAGATAGGCTAAACAAGCCAGATTAGGAGTGCAAAATGTCTCAAAATAACCCTTACTCAATTCCTCAAGAACCCCTGAAGCCTGAACTAGAAAGACTTTGGGCAATTGCGGTTCACGCCTTTGGAATTGTGTTCGAGTTCTTTGCGCCACTACTTGGCTACCTACTGCTGAAAGACCGTGGGCCTTTCATTCGCCATCACGTGACCGAGTCGCTAAATTTTGGCATAACAATGGTTCTCTTCTATGTAGTTCTTGCACTAAGCATTATTGGTTGGGCGTTCTTCTGGCTGCCACCAATTGTTTGGGTCGTGTTCCGGATTATTGCTGCCTATAAAGCAAGCTTGGGCGAGTTTTACCGCTACCCAATCAGTCTTCGATTGGTTAAGAACTAGCTTCTTAATCTGAAAGCAATTGGCGAACCAAAGAGTCGGCTAAGAGCCTTCCTTTAAGCGTGAGCTTCAAGACGCCACCGATAGCCTCACGCGGCTCAACTAAACCATCTGCGATGAAACCGGCAATTAGTTTTGGTGCCTCGTGATTCACCAGCTTGGCAAGTTCAATTGGTAAACCTTTTGAAACCCTGATCTCCAACAGGATTCGCTCTTCGAGCCGCGTTTTGTCAGAAAGGGTTTCGCGGCCTGCAGCCGGAGACACCTTGCCCGCAAGTTTGGCGGCATATGATGTTGGGTGCTTTACATTCCACCATCTTGTTCCGCCAACGTGGCTATGAGCTCCTGGCCCGTAGCCCCACCAATCTTGAGAGCCCCAATAAGAAATATTGTGTGCAGAAGAATTAATGGATTCTGAGCCGTCTACCTGCTTGGCCCAGTTACTAACCTCATACCAAACAAAGCCTGCGTTTCTAAGTAACTCTTCAGCAAGTTCATATTTATCGGCTTGCAGATCTTCATCCGGCTCTGGCAAATCACCAGATTTAATTTGCCTTGCCAATTTTGTTCCCTCTTCAACGATTAGAGAGTAGGCCGAAATGTGATCTGGCTCAAGCGCAATTGCCGCCTCAAGGCTGGTTTGCCATTGCTGAATTGTCTCTGCTGGGGCACCATAAATTAAATCAACGGAGGTTTTCAAACCTGCTGCTTTAGCCGCCGAAACAACGACTGGCAAGTTCTGGGGGTTGTGCGTTCTCTCTAATGTTGCCAGAACCTCGGGAATTGCCGACTGCATTCCAAATGAAATTCGATTAAATCCTCCGGCCTTTAGTTCGGCCAAGTATTCATAGTCAACTGTTTCTGGGTTAGCTTCTGTTGTGACTTCGGCATTTACTTCAAATTCAAAACTTGTTTTTAGCGATTGAAGAATTCGAACCAGGTCTGCGGCAGGTAACTGCGTTGGAGTTCCACCCCCAAAAAATACTGTCGACAGCTTTCGACTAGGTAGTCCAGATCTTTCAAGCACGGTTCTGCTGAAATTGATCTCTGAGATAAGAATGTCTGCGTAGTCACTTTGCTTCGCACCCTGTAGCTCGCTGGCCGTAAAGGTGTTGAAATCACAGTAACCGCAGCGAACTTTGCAGAAAGGAATATGCACGTAAGCGTGCAGCGTTCGAGATTCTGAACCAATTTTCACCGAAGGCGAAAGCATTCCGTCGGCAGGCGCCGGATCGCCAATTGGCAAAGGGCCAGCCACTACTTGCCCTTCTTCTCGCCTTTTTTCTCACTGTCTGAAGAAAGAGCGGCGATAAAGGCCTCTTGCGGCACCTCTACTCGACCAACCATCTTCATGCGCTTTTTACCTTCTTTTTGCTTTTCGAGTAGTTTGCGCTTTCGAGAAATGTCACCGCCGTAGCATTTGGCCAGAACATCTTTACGCATTGCGCGAATAGATTCGCGAGCAATAATTCGAGCCCCAATTGCGGCCTGAATAGGTACTTCAAATTGCTGGCGTGGAATTAGTTCACGTAGTTTTCCCGTAATCCTCACTCCGTAGGCATAGGCCTTGTCTTTGTGCACAATTGCACTGAATGCGTCTACCTGCTCACCCTGAAGCAAAAGGTCAACTTTAACAAGGTCACCCTTTTCTAAGCCGGTCTCTTCGTAATCAA
>JBDLUH010000094.1:0-3749 GCA_039805425.1 Actinomycetota bacterium | reverse complement strand
AAACGCTGCATTTGTTTAGGATCATTCACGGTCCAATAATGAACTTCTAAATTTGCAAACTTTGCATTGGCTAGGAACCTGGGGGAGTCAAACCTTAGAAACCCACGACGTGCTGGAATCTGCAAGGCGTTGCTTCCCTTGGCAAAAAATTTGAAAATTTCTTTTGGAAACAAAAGGCTTGCAATATATAGTTTTAGAACTTTGCTCACGCCAGCCGAGGTTTTCACCGGTTTAGTGAAAAGCTTCAAAGCTCTAAGCCTTCTTGACTCACTGAAACTAGAAATCAGCACCCGGTCGTGTGCATTTTGTTTTTCAACTGCTGCGACGGTTGGCGCTATGGCACCTGTTGATTTGATATCTAAATTGAACCTGACACTCGGGAACGCTTCAAGCACCTGCTCCAAAGTTGGGATGCGCTTTCCATTCCCAATATCTAACTGAGAGAGTTCTACAGCGCTAAGTTCAAGGACCTTCTTTTTTACGTTGGCAAGTCGAATCAAATCTTGATCATGAAATACCATGGCAACACCATCAAGAGAGCATTGAATGTCTGTTTCGATAACATCGGCCCCTGCTGCAATTGCATCGGCGAAAGCCTTTAAGGTGTTTTCCGGAACGAATTCAGAAACCAAACCGCGATGGGCAAGGATTTGAATTTTGCCAGTTGGCGATAGGGAAGTGGCTTTGCTTCGCATGTCGATACCTTCCTGA
This sequence comes from Actinomycetota bacterium, assembly GCA_039805425.1. Classification (GTDB taxonomy): domain Bacteria; phylum Actinomycetota; class Actinomycetes; order Actinomycetales; family Microbacteriaceae; genus Rhodoluna. The sequence goes on along the minus strand of JBDLUH010000094.1, from coordinate 3,038 downwards.
TTGAACTGGCTAGGCTCTAGTTATGCGCCTTGGTTTTGATTTTAAGTCTCTACGACGCCTAACACGTCTGAATATTGGATTGCTACTTTACGGTTTTGGCTTGGCGCTAATCGTTGAGGCTCAAATTGGATTACCGCCATGGGACGTATTTGCCAAAGGTATTTCAATTCAATTGGGCACAACTTACGGTGTAGCCAGCGTGATCGTGAGCGCGCTGGTATTGATTGCCTGGATTCCACTAAAGGTTAAACCCGGTATCGGCAGCATTCTGAATGCAATTCTGATTGGGCTTTGGTCAGACGTGTTCATACCTCTAATTCCCAAGATTGAAAACTATTTCAACGATCTTGGCCAGTTTCTATTTGGAATGATCATCGTTGCTGCCGCCACAGGGCTGTACATCACCTCGTATCTTGGCTCCGGACCACGAGACGGGCTCATGATTGGCACCCAAAAACTCTTGGGTTGGCCACTTTGGCAAATTAGAACCATTTACGAAGCCCTGGTTTTAGCTCTTGGATGGCTAATGGGTGGGCAAGTGCGCGAGGGAACAGTCATTTTTGCCGTTTGCATCGGTGTTTTGATGCAAGTTTCTCTGAAACTCTTTAAATACGACGAGAAAAAGAAGCTCCAGTAGATCATGCAACCTGGTCAGGATCGCCAAACCGCAAGAGTCATATTATGTAAACCTACGGGAGAAGTATTTCTGCTGAAGACTCATTTTGACCCAGAAGTTGGCCTGCCGCCTCGCTGGATCACACCCGGCGGAGGTATCGATGGCGCAGAAAGCATCCTGGATGCAGCCCTCCGAGAGCTCAAAGAAGAAACCGGGCTGAATGTGCCACCAGAAGCCCTGGGTGAAGTTATTTTGAAAACCGCAGGTCGCTGGAACTGGGCTGACGGCATCAATCACCACACCTTTGTGGACCATTTTTATTTGCTGCAAGTTGACCAGTTTAAACTTGATGATTCCGGCTGGACAGAAGAAGAACGCCGAGACGTTGTAGAACACCGATGGTGGAACCTTCATGAACTAAATGAATCTGGTGAGCAGGTTAGCCCGCCAGGTCTGGTGGAGTTTCTCATCAGCCACCTTCTGAGCTAAAGCCCCTTCGCCGATAATGAACATTATGTCAAGTAGCATTTATTTGGGATTCCAGCCAGCCATTCCCTAGGTATTGCTAATTGGCGGTTGCCGCCACCCACTCGTTCAGTTTGTTTTCGCCAGCTCCAGAATCTAAAGCGCTGGTGACCGCGTGGATTGCGTCAGCGAATCTAAGATCAAGATTCACATCGGCTCGTGAAGGGTCTTTGGCCATCTGGTAGCTCAACACTCCTCCGGCGGCATTCAAAATTACGATATCGCGAATTGCACCCAGGTTGCCGACAGTCTTTCCGGCAAACAAATCTCTTGCCACCTGGGCGTTGAATGCTGCGTCTCCGCCTAGGAGCTGACTGGTGCTGGCCCTAGCCATGCCCAATTTAAGTGGATTTAGTTCAAACTGGGTGACTGCTCCCCCAGAAACCTGCCAAATTTGGCTGTTTCCAGTGGTGGAAAGCTCGTCAAGACCGTCATTTGCCCTAAAAACAAGGGCTGAGCGGCCCCTACTTGCCATTTCTTGAGCCATCAGCGGTGCTATTTCAACATTCGCAACCCCTAAAGAGGTGGCAATCGGCTGAGCAGGATTAGCCAGTGGGCCTAAGAAGTTGAAAGTGGTTGGTACTGCCAGCAATTTGCGCACCGGAGCCACAAATTTCAATGCTGGGTGAAAAACCGGGGCAAAAAAGAAGGTGATTCCTGTCTTTTTGAACACTGCTGCCACCTGGTTTGCATCTAGATCTAGGCGAATTCCTAACGCCTCCAGCATCTCAGAAGACCCCGTTTTGCCCGAGGCCGAGCGGCTGCCGTGCTTCAGTACAGGTATTCCAGAAGCCGCAGTAAGAACAGATGCCATGCTCGAGATGTTGACTGTGCCAATCAGATCTCCGCCGGTGCCGACTATGTCAACCGCATCATTGCCAGTTTCTAGCTTGAGGCTGTTGGCCAGCATTGCATCAACCAGACCCGATATCTCGCTGACCGATTCGCCTTTGTGACGAAGGGCAATCATGAAGGCCGCAATGATGCCCTCTGGGGTCTGCCCGGCCATGATTTCTTCGAGTGACCACAGGGCCTCGGCGCGATCCAAGTCTTGACCAAGGGCAAGTTTGCCCAAGATGTGGGTCCAATTTAGTGGCGCGGTCATAGAGAAAAGTTTATCGGCGAATTAACTAGAAAATATTTTGGCAAATTCTTTAAATTCTCTAGCTCGACGCGGGAAAAATGCCCAATTTACAAGGGCATCGGGGTTAGGATTGAAGCATGACGACCATCAGCGCACCTGTCATTAATCGCCCTAGTGCAACCTCGGTTGGCACTATCGTTTGGCTTGGAAGCGAGGTGATGTTCTTTGCCGGCCTTTTCGCTATGTACTTCAGCCTTCGCGCCAATTCTCCTGAGATTTGGGCGAACGACACCGCGATTTTGAATGTTCCTTTTGCCCTGGTCAACACCCTGATTCTGGTTGCATCTTCGTTCACAGCGCAGTTTGGTGTGTTTGCCGCAGAGCGCCTTCAGCCTCGAGCAACCGGACTATCCCCCGTCAAATGGGGCGTTGTTGAGTGGTTCTTCCTCAGCTACATCTTGGGCGCAATCTTCGTTGCTGGTCAGGCGTGGGAGTACGCAACTCTAATTTCTGAGGGTGTTGCACTCAATTCAAACTCTTATGGTTCAGCCTTTTACATCACCACCGGTTTCCACGCTCTGCACGTGACCGGTGGTCTTATTGCTTTCCTATTCGTTATCGGCCGCACCTTTGCTGCTAAGAAGTACGGTCACTATGAGGCAACAAGCGCCATCGTTGTTTCTTACTACTGGCACTTCGTTGACGTGGTGTGGATCGGCCTTTTCCTAATCGTTTATGTACTTAAATAATCTGAAAGACCAATTTCTAATGGCATTTAAGAAAAATCGTCGTAGCCCACTGGCTGCAATCATC
>JBDLUH010000093.1:0-3796 GCA_039805425.1 Actinomycetota bacterium | reverse complement strand
GATTATTCTCGAAAATAAAAGTGGCCACGCCACCCTCTTCTTCAAAAACTTCGATAAAGTTGCCGACTTTATTGCGACCGGCAGCCTCGATCAACGAGGTGCGTGCGAAATCTTTTTGCTCGAGTGCAGGTGACTTAGGCATCTAGCTCATCGGCCAACTTGCGAAGCAAGCTTGCGATCTTTTTGCCGTTAGAAGACTCTGGATACTTGCCATGCTTAAGGCCACCACCCAGGTGGTCTAGCAGGCGAATGAGGTCTTCAACAATGATGGCCATCTCGTCTGCAGGCTTTCGGCCTCGGGCAGCAAGACTAACTGGGGCATCTAGAACACGCAAAGACATGGCCTGAGCACCGCGCTTGCCATCAACCACGCTGAACTCAACGCGGCTACCTGGCTTAATTGAAGTGGTGCCAGCTGGCAGGGCACTGATGTGTAGGAATACCTCGGCACCTTCGTCAGATGCGATGAAACCAAAACCCTTGTCTTCGTCGAAGAACTTGACTTTGCCGGTTGGCATGGAGACCTCTTTCGTAAATCCAAGTTCTTATTTTACCCGTGAGATGGGCCGATTCGCCAAGGTATCCTATAAGGATGGCTAAACAGACGAAAACACCAGCAAACAACCCAAGTTCAAGACTCGAAAGCATCTTTGCTTACATGGCCGCCGGGCTCATCGGCACCTCTATCCTTGCGATGTTGGCCACCTTGATTATTGCGGCAACTGGCAGTGCTACTCCAACAGTTGGCGAACAGGTACTGCCTGCAATTTTGGTTTTTTACCCACAATTTGGTTTGGTAGCAGGTGCAGCAGCCATCATTGGATTGCTAATTGTGAACATTCGTCGCCGCTCGCGCGAGAACCGCTCTACCCGCTAAGAAGCCCAGAAGCGATACGGGAGCGGTATGAGCGAGTTGCTAGAGGTGGCAGCCGCACTTCGACGCATGAGCGACGAGAAACTGCAAAACCTAATCACCGAACGAATGGTGAACTCTAGTCAGCTAGTTGATTTCTTTGATTTGGCAGAGGCACTTACCAAGCCCTCTTCTGTTTCGGCCGCAATAGCCGGCCTGCCGATTAGTCAGGCAAGAGAAATTAGATCTCTAGCCTCTGGCGGAATGCCAAATAAAAAAGTTGCTGCTGACCTAGCTGATCAAATGCTGATCAGCCCAGCCGCAGAATTTCGACCTTTTAATTCAACCCTTGAAGCACTTGCTGAATTTTCAAAAATAAACCCGCCAAGTCTAAGCACCGTTTCAATAGTGACCATAGATGCGCCTCCTTCGCCGGCTCAAAGCCAAGTAGACAGCGATGCGGGCATTGAAATATTTGAAACACTTCAAGCGATTACAGAATTAATTTTTGACCTTGAGCATAGGTACGTACGTGAGGTTGGCAGAAAAAATGTTGGCCTGCCCGATTTGAAAAGGCTGGCAACCCACCTACACAAAACAACTGAGTACGCCAAACAAATTTACGATTTGGCAAACCTTGCTGGAGTTATCACACTGGCCGATGGGCGCTGGCAGCTGAGCGTTGGTGCAGAAGATTGGATTAACTGGAAACCAGAAAACCGTTTCACGCATCTTGCAAAAACTTGGCGTGAAATTTTGGGAGACGCATCGGCCCAAGAGCTGAAAGCATCTTTCCAACACCAATCGGGCGTAATTTCACTCAATCAGCAGCTCAAGCTGACCTACCCATTTGCAGATGGCTCGGTGAGTTCAAAAATTGCCAAACTTTCTAACCTGGCAGCGCTTATGGGCCTGGCGTCATCGGGGTGGATGAGCAGCTGGACTAACAACGTGCTCGAGTGCAAATACGAAACTGCAGGAAACCTGGCCGCCGCAAAGTTGCCAACCCCGCAAAGAAGACTTATCTGTCAGGCAGACTTATCGCTTATTGCTCCTGGCCCGCTGCCAACTGAGATTGAAATTACAATCCGAAGATTCGCAGACACAGAGCAAATTGGTATGGCGTCTACCTACCGGTTGTCGGCACTTAGCGTGAGTCACGGGCTTGAAACTGGTCTTCAGATTTCAGAGATACGCAACCTGCTGCTGGATCTTTCTGGAAAGCCCCTGCCCCAACCTATTGAATACTTACTTAATGAAGCCCAGGGAAGATTCGGCAGGCTGCAAATAGTTGAAGACGGTGAACGAACTTTGCTGAAATCACCCGATAAAACCCTGCTGGCCGAAATTATCAACGAGGTAAAACTAAAGCCGTTCAGTCTGATCCAACTTGAGGACGGGGAAATAGCTTCAAGATTTGAGCCTGAAGTCTTGTATTTTGGTCTGCGTGAAGTTGGCTTCGTAGCGGTTCGAATTGATGAAGCCGGCAAGGTAATTTCACCTCTTGCGGTATCAAGAAAGAAAGTTGATGCCCCGCAGTTGAGTTCAATAGTTTCTGACATTCGAAGGCTAAGGGAACAAGAAGAAAAAATCGGCAGCTCCCCCGATGACAATGACCTGCAGCGACAAATTCAACTGGCTATTAAAAACAAAGCCAAGGCTACTTTTACGGTGACATCCAACTCTGGTGACGAAATTGAATTTCTGCTTGAGCCAATTGGAATTGCAAACGGGCGCCTGCGCGCCAAAGACGGCAAAGCAGACATCGAGCGCACATTACCAATCACCAGCATCATCAAGGTGACTCTGGTATAAATTCCACGGCTAGGCTTGAAGGATGACTAACGGACCACTAATTGTTCAGAGTGACAAGACCGCTCTGCTAGAAGTGGATCACCCAGAGGCCTCTGATGCCAGGCACGATTTGGCTATTTTTGCCGAACTAGAGCGGGCACCTGAGCACATTCACACCTACCGAATCACCAGACTAGGTCTTTGGAATGCTCGCGCCGCTGGCCACGATTCAGATTTTGTGCTTGGCGTTTTAGATAAATACGCAAAGTTTGCAGTACCAAGCGGAGTGCGCACTGATATTGCCGAGACCATGAATCGCTACGGGCGCCTGTCTATTCGCAAGAGTCCAGCCGGAGAGCTTGAGCTCTATTCCACCGAACGCGCAATTTTGCTTGAGGCAAGCAAGCATCGCAAGATTGCAGAGCTTCTTGATGGCCCAATTTCAAATGAAGCATTCCGCATTCAGCCTTGGGCACGTGGACAGGTGAAACAAGAACTACTGAAACTGGGTTGGCCTGCCGAGGACTTTGCCGGTTATGCCGAAGGTACGCCACACGAGATTTCTCTTGGCACTGGCGACTGGAAAATTCGTGACTACCAAACCAAAGCCGTAGAAAAGTTTTGGGAGGGCGGCTCGGGAGTTGTAGTTCTACCCTGTGGTGCAGGTAAAACCATTGTGGGTGCAGCTGCAATGGCCACGGCAAAAACCAACACACTCATTTTGGTGACCAACACGGTCTCTGCACGCCAGTGGAAAGCAGAGCTGCTGAAGCGAACCACACTTACTGAAGAAGAAATTGGCGAGTACTCGGGCTCAATGAAAGAAGTGAAGCCGGTAACAATTGCCACTTATCAAATATTGACTACAAAACGCAAAGCCGAATACGCGCACCTTGCCTTGCTAAACGCAAACGACTGGGGCTTGATTGTTTACGATGAGGTCCACCTGCTGCCGGCACCAATTTTTAAGATGACCGCAGACCTTCAGGCTCGTAGAAGACTTGGGCTTACCGCAACACTGGTTCGCGAAGATGGCAAAGAGGGTGACGTATTTTCACTTATTGGCCCAAAACGTTTCGATGCACCGTGGAAAGAAATTGAAGCCCAAGGTTACATAGCTCCAGCCGCCTGTTTTGAAGTGAGAATTGA
>JBDLUH010000092.1:0-3847 GCA_039805425.1 Actinomycetota bacterium | reverse complement strand
TGAGATGCCGGTTTCACAAACTGACTTTCACCACGCAAAACCAATTTACGAAAACTTCCCTGGTTGGACAGAAGACATCACTGGTTGCCGCACATTCGCAGATCTTCCAAAGAACGCGCAGGACTACATTATTGTGTTAGAGAAAATCAGCGGTGCACGCATCAGCGCGATTGGTGTTGGCCCTGGCCGTGACGCAATCATCGTGCGTCATCAAATGCTTGAAGCAAAGTAATTAGTTAAGCGGCAAACGATACTGAACTTTGCCAGCTTCTTGCACATAGGTGTCATAAAGTTTGCGCGCAGTTTCGTTAGTGCGATCTGTGTCCCAGTAGAGCCTTGAACAGCCGGCGCCTTCGGCGGCGTTTTTTACCGCATTAATTAGGGCTCGGCCAATGCCCTTGCCGCGAACATCACCCGATACAAAAAGATCTTCAAGTAGCACGAAGCCGTTCTTAGCAATTGTGGAGTTTTGAAAGTTGTAATGAACAATGCCAACTAGCTGATCGGCAGCAAAGGCACCAAAGCCGTGCAGATTGAAATCAGCAGCAATAATGCGCTGCCAAGAAACTTGAGTTAGCCCATCAGGCAGGTTCTCGCTGTAGAAATCTAGGTAACCATTCCAAAGCACCAGCCATTGGTCAAAGTCTTTTGCCTCAAGTGGGCGCACCTCAATAGTCATATGCCGATACTACTTATTTGTAGCAGCCACCGATTTAGAACTGTTTCGCCCTGCCCTTTGGGTGTAGCCAACGGCAACCATAATCACAATGGCGGCTATCCAGGTATCAAGCGCAGCCTTTTCGCCAATCAACAAAATGCCCCAGATCAAAGTCAAGATTGGCTGAGCAAGTTGCAGCACGGTGGTCTTGACGGCGCCAATTCTGTCCATGGCGGCATACCAAATGAAGAAAGCCAAGAACATAGAAATGAATGACACAAAGAAGAACCCAAACCAGGCACTGGCAGTTGGCCAAACCGTAATTGGGTGAGAAATCAACAGGTCGTAGCCGGCGATGGCCGCGTTTAATGGTGTGGCTAGCAAAATTGCCCAAGCCAAAATGTGAATGCTGTGATGCTTATTGGTTAGTGAGCCGCCGGTAACCTGACCCCAAGACCACAAAGACACCGATACCAAAAGCGCCGCGTACCAAAACAAACTTTCGGCACCGCCTTGACCAAGGCCGCGGGTTAGAGCAAAAACAATTGTTGCAACAGTACCGATTGCCGCTGCAAACCAAAATTGTTTACCCGGGTGCTTGTGACCGTAGAGAACTGCAAGCGCAGCGGCAATAATTGGGCCAAGCGCACCAATGATTCCAGCCTCACCGGCGGTTACGTGTTGAAGGCTAAAACTTGTAATTGCTGGAAAGGCAATAACCACACCAATGGTTAAACCAAGAACCTTGTGTAGGTCTTCTCGCGGTGGCAATAATTTTTTACCACTGATCTTTAGCGCAATCATGCAAACTATGCTCACGGGAATAACGCGACCAAAACTCATCACGGTTGGAGTGAACGATTGCAGACCAAGCTTTACTGCAACCAATGTGAATGAAAAGAAAATCATTCCTATAGTTGCAAGTAGATAGCCAGTTGCCTTAGGTTGCTTCACCACTCAAGGGTAATCTAAGAGTATGAATACAAAGCCTGATCGCAACCTTGGTGTTGAACTTGTACGTGCAACAGAAGCCGCTGCAATCAAGGCCAGTGCCTGGATTGGCCGCGGCGATAAAAACGCTGCAGACCAGGCAGCTGTAGAAGCAATGCGTGACTTTCTAAACACTGTTGATTTCAGCGGAACCATTGTTATTGGTGAAGGTGAAAAAGATGAAGCACCTATGTTGGCCAATGGTGAAGTTGTTGGCAATGGCAATGGCCCGCAATGTGACATTGCGGTTGACCCGGTTGATGGCACCAGTGTTACTGCTGCTGGTCGCTCACACGCACTAAGCGTGATTGCAGTAAGCGATAAAGGTTCAATGTACAACCCTAAAGACGTCTTCTACATGGACAAATTGATTACTCGCGGAGAGGGTAAAGGTGTAGTTAGCCTTGACCAATCACCTGAAGAAAATGTTCGCGCTCTTGCCAAAGTCTTGAAAAAAGATGTAAGTGAAATAACCGTGGCAATGATTGACCGCCCACGTCACTTGCCACTTCAAGAAGCCGTTCGTCGCGCTGGCGCAAGAACCAGACTTTTTCTTGATGGCGATGTTGCAGCCGGGGTAAACGCAATTACCGGCGGCGGCGAGATTGATATGTTGCTTGGTATTGGCGGAGCACCAGAGGGTGCCATCAGTGCGTGTGCAACCAAAGCCCTTGGTGGCTACATGCAGGGCCGCATCAGCCCGCAGTCAGAAACTGAAATGCAGCGCACCCTGGCCGCCGGCCACGACATCAACAAAATCTTTGAACTCGATGATTTGGTTTCCAGCGATAACACCTACTTTGTGGCCACCGGAGTTACCGACGGCCTGCTGCTAGATGGCGTGCATAAGCACGGTGGTTACCTACGCACGGACAGCATCATTCTTCGCGCCCGCTCTGGCACCATTCGCCGGGTTCAGGCAGATTACTTGGCAGCGCGCTGGCTATAGCCAAAAGACATCGAATAAAACACAGAAAACAATCGGTTGCCACTAGGCAAATAGCAGTAAAACATTGACTTACAAGGGAGTTACCAAACCGTTATCGCAAATATATGGAAATCGGTTGCCAAATTAAAAATATTCCCCTAATCTCATTCCTGAGCTGGAATAGCAATACCAACCGGATCCAGCAGAGCTAACTAAGCAAAAGGAATAGTAATGAAGCTAACCAAGCGCTCAGCAGCCATTTTGGCTGCAGCCGCTGCAACAACTTTGGCTCTAGCTGGTTTGACACCAGCCCAAGCGGCCAACAAGACAGACCTAGTTATTGGTGCTGTTGCAGAACCAACCACCTGGGACCCAGCCGGTGCCAACATCGGCCACTTTTTGCCTTACTACCAGGCAGCGTATGACAACTTAATTCTTCGTGACCCAAATGGCACATACAAGCCAAACTTGGCTACCAAGTGGACAGTTGCTAAAGACTCAAAGTCTGTGACCATTGATCTTCGCAAGGGCGTAAAGTTCACCGATGGTGAAGTTTTCGATGCAGCAGCAGCTAAGGCAAACCTAGACTCATACATCAAGTCAACTGGCCCTTACACCTCGAAGCTGGCTGGAACATCAGTTGCAGTTGTTGATACCGACACTATTAAATTGACAATGGCAAATCCAAACCCTGAGATTGTTTATTACCTGTCTACAACAGGATCATTCATGGCAAGCCCTAAGGCTCTGGGTACCTCTGGTCTAAAGACTAAGCCAGTTGGGTCAGGTCCTTACATCTTCAAATCAGGGACCACCGGTTCACAGTATGTGTTTGAGGCAAATCCAGGTTACTGGGATAAAGCAAAGCAGAAGTTTAAGAAAGTGACCTTTAAGGTTCTCGTTGACAATACTGCACGTTTGAACGCCTTCCTTGGCGGCCAGGTTGACACAGCTAACCTGTCCACTGCAACCATGTCTGCAGCTAAGAAAAAAGGCATGACGGTTGTATCAAGCAACGTTGACTTCAAGGGAATCTTGCTATTTGACCGCACTGGTTCAAAGAACCCTGCGCTAGGAAAGATGGCAGTTCGTCAGGCTATCGCTCATGCGTTTGACCGCAAGGCTTTGGCCGCTGCTGTAGACCCGGGTGCAAGTGTGACTAACCAGGTGTTTGGTCCTGGCACTCAAGCATTCAACAAAGAGTACGAAAACTACTACAAGTACGATGTTGCAACTTCGAAGAAGCTTCTGAAGCTTGCAGGGTATGAAGA
>JBDLUH010000091.1:0-3891 GCA_039805425.1 Actinomycetota bacterium | reverse complement strand
CCCTGGCCTGAGGTCACTTCAGTCTGTAGAGGCACTGGAGCCAATTTTGATTGCGGTTTTGCAAGAGAGTCTCGGCAAGCCAGTGTTGGTAAAAATTGCGCCTGACTTGGCCAACGAAGACATCGCTGCTGTTGCAGATCTTGCGCTTGAATTGGGGCTTGCCGGTGTTATTGCAACCAATACAACTATTGGTAGAGAGAATTTAAGCACTGATTTCAAAACCATCGAAGCCATTGGGGCAGGCGGGCTTTCTGGGGCGCCACTAAAGTCTCGGTCTATAGAGGTTCTTCGTTTACTGCAGGCACGCATGAACGGAAGATCAGCAATCATTTCGGTCGGCGGAATCGAAACACCGGCTGAGGCTCAAGAGAGAATCGCAAATGGCGCAACCTTGGTTCAGGGGTATAGCGGCTGGATTTACAGTGGTCCTTTTTGGGCTCGAAGAATAAATAAAAGCTTTTCAAAATAAAAAAAATCCCTCCGATTTTCGGAGGGATTTTTTAGTGTTTAGGGGGCAACCTTTGTGCCGCGCTTCACCTGTGGCTTTGGAAGTCGCATTGGTCTCATTTGCACAGAGCGCATCGCCGCGTACCATTTGATTCCTGATTCAACTTTGCTTGAACCGTACTTGGCTTCTAGTGCCTTTACTGCTGCGCGGCCAAGCAACCAGCCATTTATTCCAACACCAATGAACAACGTCCACATGGTCAATAGCGTTGCCAACTGAACAACATAGGAATCAATCGCCGAGATAAGGATTACCAACATTAGGGCCGGCATCACCATTTCACCCAGTGTGAATTTTGAATCAACAAAATCACGAACGAATTTTTTCTGTGGCCCGCGGTCGCGAACGCCTAGATACTTTTCGTCTCCGTTAGCCATGCCGGTACGGGCCTTTATGCGGTCTTCGCGAACGCGCATTTTCTCGGCTTTGCGTGCTTCTGGAGTTTTCTTGCCAACCAGCGGGCGAAGGTTAGCCGCCTCTTGCTGCTTGCGAGAAGGGGTTGCTCTACCTTTGCCGGTTGCCTTTGATTCTGAATCAGTCATTCAAGTTCCTCTGAAGTTATCGGGAACTTATAGATTACTCTCATGAGCATGTCGCAAATTGCCGAACAAACTGCCAACGAAGCCAAGGGGTTTATCGAGTCATCGTTCAGTGACTTTCAAGAGGAACTGATAGCGCTGGCCAAGATTCCAGGAATAGCCTGGGATGCATTCGACGCTAATGACCTAGAAAGAAGCGCCGAGGCAGTTGCCGATTTACTAAAAGGCCTAGAAGTTTTTGACTTCGTAGACATTCGCAAATCTCAAGCTGCCGGCAAAGCCGGTGCACCGGCGGTGGTGGCCAAACGTGCTGCCAAGAACGGTAAGCCGCAGATCTTGCTTTATGCTCACCACGATGTTCAACCACCCGGAGACGAAACTGCCTGGAAAACAGACCCTTTCGAACCAACCCTGATCGGCAATCGTCTTTACGGCAGGGGAGCAGCCGACGACAAGGCTGGAATCGTGACTCACATCGCAGCCATTCGTGCGTTGAAGCATATTGTCGGGGCTGATTTTGACCTTGGTTTAACTCTTTTTATCGAAGGCGAAGAAGAGGCCGGTTCGCCGACATTTAGAAATTTCCTTGATGAGAATAAAAATGACCTTCAAGCCGATGTGATCATCGTTGCCGATTCTGGAAACTGGACGGTAGATGTTCCGGCGCTAACCACCACCTTGCGCGGCTTGGTTTCGCAGGTGATTGAAGTTTCTACACTGGACCACGCCCTGCATTCTGGAATGTATGGCGGCGCCGTGCCAGATGCCATGATGGCCACCATAAAGCTGTTGGCCACCCTGCACGACGACCAAGGTAACGTTGCAATTGCTGGGCTAAAGCAAGGAACCGCCGATGACCTGCCATATTCCGAGGATCAACTTCGCATCGATGCCGGTCTGCTGGGTGGCACCCAGCAAATCGGCGAGGGAAGCATTTTGGACCGCATTTGGACCAAGCCGGCTCTAACCGTGATCGGCATCGATGGTCAATCGGTGGCATTGTCATCAAACACGATGCTGCCCACGGTCAAGGCCAAAATTAGCCTCAGAATTGCCCCCGGCGAGGTGCCTGATGAGGCTCTTGCGCTGCTCAGATCCCATTTAGAGGCCAATATCCCGTTCGGAGCCACCGTGAATTACGGGGAAATTGAGCTGGGTAAGCCATTTTCTGGAATTTCTGAGGGCTGGGCTAAATCCGCTGCTGAGCAGGCTCTAAGCCTTGGTTTTGGCCAAAATTCGGTGAATATAGGCATTGGCGGGTCTATTCCGTTTATTGCAGATCTCACCGAGGTCTTTCCAGAGGCTCAAATTCTGGTCACCGGGGTAGAGGACCCAGATTCCAGGGCCCACAGCCCAAATGAGTCGGTAGACCTGCAAATGCTCAAAAAAGCCATGGTTTCTGAGGCTTTGCTCTTGATAACAGGGAATGCCAGACAGGCCCGATAAGTTATTCTTAGGTAGATAAGCCACCAGAAAGGGGTCAAAATGACTCAAACTCTAGAAAATGGAGTAGTGCTAACCCAGCAGGCGCAGAGCAAAGTTCGCACTTTGATTGAGGCCGAGGGCAGAGACGACCTTCGACTGCGCGTAGCGGTTCAGCCTGGTGGTTGCTCAGGTCTTATCTACCAGCTCTATTTTGATGAGCAACTGGCTGAAGACGACGTAGTCAAAGAGTTTGATGGCGTTGAGGTAGTAGTAGACAAAATGAGCGTCCCTTACCTTGATGGAGCCTCAATTGACTTTGAAGACACCATTCAAAAGCAAGGGTTCACTATCGACAACCCAAATGCTGCTGGATCTTGTGCCTGCGGAGACTCGTTCAGCTAAATAAGAAGATTTTTCTAGTAAGACCCGGTTTGGAGCTCTCCAACCGGGTCTTTTCTTTAGAAAAACCGCTAAATTACGGCGATTTAGGCACATTCAACCACTTTCGGCGCGTAGGATAGAAATGTAACGAGTTCGTCTCTGAAGGGTCGATTGTGCTGAAAAAGCTTGGATCTAAGTGGGCAGTTTTGCCTGCTGCGGCATCACTGATGCTGCTTTTGTCTGGTTGTTCACAAGAGGAGTTTTCGCGAGGCTTCCTGCCTGGTGTTCCTGGTGTAACCAACCACACAGACCGCATTACCGGCCTATGGACTACATCATGGATCGTCCTTTGGGGCGTTGGCATTATTGCCTGGGCGCTTATGTTCTACGCGGTCATCGTCTACCGCCGCCGCAAGGGTGAGACCGGCCTACCTTCACAGCTTCGCTACAACAACCCAATTGAAGTCATGTTTACAGTGGTTCCACTGATCATCACCATTGGGTTTTTTGCATTTACTGCCCGCGACATGGCTGCAATTGAACAGCCAACAGCAAATCCAGACGTCGAAATCCAGGTAATCGCCAAGCAGTGGAGCTGGGACTTCAACTATGTAGACGAGAACGTTTACGAATCTGGAATCCAGTCACAGTTTGATGGAGAAACAGGCTCCGAGGCAGCACTGCCAACTCTTTATCTGCCGGTAGGCAAGAGCGTAAAAGTTGATCTTTCTGCTCGCGATGTAATCCACTCTTTCTGGGTAATTGATTTCCTTTACAAGAAAGACATGTTCCCTGGTCGTACCAACTACATGTACTTCACGCCTCAAGTTGAAGGCACCTACAAGGGCAAGTGTGCCGAGCTCTGTGGCGAGTACCACTCAATGATGTTGTTCAACGTAAAGGTTGTCTCGCAGGCTGAATACGATGCTCAGATGCAAAAACTTGCAGCTGCTGGCAACGTAGGTCAGCTTGACACCAAGTACGACCGCAATCAAAACCTTCCGGGCGACAACCCAGAGATTAGAGGCTAAGCAAAAT
>JBDLUH010000090.1:0-3947 GCA_039805425.1 Actinomycetota bacterium | reverse complement strand
GGCTTGTCTTCGACTACAGCCTCACGACGACCAAGAATTCGGTTAACCAAGGCAGACTTTCCCACGTTTGGGCGACCAACGATGGCCAGCACCGGAAGAGCAGGCAAGAAGTAGTGACCGTCGACCAGTTCATCATCGGCTTCAAGAACGTCAAAGTCTTCGTCATCTAGGTCGTAGTCCTCAAGACCTGAACGCAAAACGCGAGCGCGAGACTCTTCTTCATCGGTGCTCATGTTTTGCAAGCGCTCGATAAATTCTGGTGCTGCCGGTTCCGCTAGGAATTCTTCTTCATTCATTCTTAATCCTTAGGAAAGACCCTGTTCAATCAAAGCCAGCACGGCAGAAACCGACTGGTTGAAATTGAGATCAGATGTATCCACGAGTTGGACACCAGGAGCTGGTGTCGTAAAGTCAACGACTTTTGAGTCGCTGGCGTCACGTTCAGTTACTTGACGCACTACGCGGGCCGCGGCACTTTCAGAAAGTTCCGCTGAGCGTCTCTTAAGTCTAACCGCTTCACTGGCAGTCAGCAGGATTCTTACCGGGGCTTCAGGAGCAATAACCGTTGTGATGTCTCTACCTTCAACTATCACGCCCAATCGGCCTGATTGCGCCACTATTTGATGAGTTAAAGCCTTCATATAGCTTCGAACCGCAGGAATTCGGGCCACCTGGCTGACAAACTCGGCTACCTCAGTGTCTCGAATTGCCTGGGTGATGTCTGTCTCACCAACTCTGACCCAGTAGTTATCTGGATCAATCGAGATTGAGTACGCAAAAGATTCGGCCAAATCTTTGTTTTCAAGTTCCTTGAGGCTGAAGCCCGGAAGATTTAGGCTGGCCCACGCCAAAGCTCGATAGGCAGCGCCGGTATCAAGGTAGCCGAAGTTCTTCTCTCGAGCGACCTGCTTACTCACAGATGATTTACCTGAACCAGCCGGGCCGTCTATTGCAATAATTACCGGAGCCATTATGCAATTCGCCAACCACGTGTCTGCAAATCGGCAATCAGAGATTGCTCTGCAGCCGGCAAAACATACAGTTCAACCAAACCAATTTGGGCGCTTGGTGAGTGTTCGAGCTTTAGCTCTTCTAGGTTGATGCCAATTTCGCCAACCTCGGTTAGTAGGCGAGCCAGTTCACCAGGCTTGTCATCAATCATCACAACAACCTGAGCGTAGGTTGAATGTTTAGTTCCATGCTTGCCTGGAATCTTTTCTATTCCAATATTGCCAGCCTTGAGCACCGCTTCAATGATCTCGTAATTTGCAGCATCAGCAACGTTAGAGAGGGCAGCTACTACACCGTCAAGCTCAACCTGGTACGCCTTCAGAACGGCCTGCACTTCTTTAGAGTTTGCTTGAAGAATTTGCATCCATAAGGCCGGGTCACTGGCTGCGATTCTTGTTGTGTCTCGTAGCCCTTGGCCCGCAAAAGAGACATCGTTTGCGTTTGCATCAACCAAACGTGAGGCAAGAAGACTTGAAATTAATTGTGGAACGTGTGAAACCAAAGCCACTGCACGATCATGATCAACAGCAGTTGTTTCAATTACCGACGCCTCAAGGGCAATAGCAAGTTGCTTTACCAGTGCTACACCCTCGGGTTTTGATTTTTCATTTGGGGTTAATACCCAAGGTCGCCCCACAAATAAATCTGCGCGACCAGCAATTACGCCCCCACGTTCACGACCAGCCATTGGGTGCGAGCCAACGTACCGATTAATTGGTGCACCAAGGGCGATGAGTTCGTTTAGTACGCTTGCCTTAACGCTTGCCACATCTGTGACAATCGCGTTTGGGAATTGCTCTAGTTCTTGGCTAATAATTTTTGCGGTTAGGTTTGGCGGCACACAAACCACAATCAAATCTGGAGAATCAGAGTCTTTGGCGATTTTGCCTGCGCCGTACTGAACAGCAAGATCTACACTCTTTGCAGACTGTGAGGCAAGAACAACAGCTACACCCTGCTTGGTTAGAGCCAAACCAATACTTGTTCCAAGAAGTCCGGCACCTACCACGCGAACCGTTTGAGTGAACGAAGTCATTGAGCAATGTCCTGACGCAGTGCCGTGGCACCGCGAAGGTAAATGTGTTGGATTTCCGCGCGAGACTTATCTGTTTCGGCAGTAATCATGATTCGAATGGTACGAGGAAGTGCACCCTTAACGTTCATCTCAACAAAACACATCAGTGGAACATCGCCAAGTGAGAGCTCTCTTGCTGCCACTGCAGGAAATTCGCTAGTTATATCTGGCGTTGCGGTGAACAGAATTGAGACCAGTTGGCCACTGTCAAGATTATTTGCATGCAGAGTCTTGGTTAGAAGTTCGGCGGTTGACTTTAGTAGGTGCTCGCGCTCATCAACATCAAGTTGAATTGCGCCGCGAATTGCTCGAATTGCCATGTCATCGCCTCTTTCCCTGAACGGCAGCTTTTTTATTTGCCGGTCTTGGAGCGCGCTTTACTTCGCCCTCTGCCGCCTTTAGAAGTGCGCCAACCTCTATTTTACTTAGCTCGCGAATTCGCCCCTCTTTTAGCGGGCCAAGTTGAATTGGGCCAAATTGGCGACGAACCAAACCCACAACGGGGTGACCCACGAATTCGAACATTCTTCGAACAATACGATTGCGCCCAGAGTGCAGTACGACTTCAACCAGCGACTCTCCCGGTTGCACATCAACTACGTGTGCCTTGTCAGCCTTGATTAATCCGTCTTCAAGCTCGAATCCACTTAGGAGCTTATGAATGATTGCTGGCGTGACCACGCCTTCAACTCGAGCAACGTAAGTTTTTGTTACACCAAATTTAGGGTGTGCAAGTTTATGGGCGAGTTCGCCGTCGTTGGTCATGATGATTAGACCGGTTGTCTCAGAATCAAGACGGCCAACGTTGAATACTCGATCGTAGCCTGACACAAACTGAGAAAGATCAGGGCGACCATTTTCATCGGCCATTGAACTAACCACACCGCGCGGTTTATTCAAAGCAAGATACACGCGAGAGTTATCTAACTGAACAGGTGTGCCACCCACAGTAACTTTGTCAACATCAGGATTTATTCGTGTACCAAGCTCAGTGACCACTCGACCATTTACCTTGACTTGGCCTTTGGTGATCATGTCTTCGCAAACGCGACGCGATGCTACACCGGCAGCGGCCATAACCTTCTGAAGTCTTACGCCCTCCGGCTCAGCATCAAACGGCATCGAAGTTGCTATTCGCATCAGGTAGGTATGGGCTAATCAGCGGCAATTCATCCAGCGAGTTAATGCCCAGCACCTCAAGCAATAGCGGCGCCGTTCCATAGTGAATGGCACCAGATTCCGAATCGGTGTATAGCTCTGTAATCAAACCTCGGCTGTGCAGAGTGCGAACCACAGAGTCAACATTCACGGCACGGATAGAAGCAATTTGACCGCGAGATATTGGCTGCTTATAAGCAATCACAGCAAGAGTTTCTAAAGCTGCCTGACTCAACTTGGTTGGGTTTTCATTTGCAACAAAGTTTTTCACAGCCCAGTCAAAATCGGAGCGCACGTAGATTCTCCAGCCGCCGCCAACTTCACGTAGCTCAAATCCACGCGGAGTCTGGCCATCAACTGAGTCGTAATCGGCAACCAACGAATTAATTGCATCTCGAACCTCGGTTACCGGCGTTTCAAGCGCGGTGGCGATGTTCATGATTGAGATAGGTGAATCGGTGATCATCAAAATAGCTTCGATTGCAGATCGAAGGTTGTCAGCGCTAACTGGCTCCATTCTTTCTACTACTTCGGCAGGGGTAGGTTCGCTCACATCCTGCTCTGGCGTTACATCATTAAGAGTCATAGTCAGCTCCAAGGTTGGCTAGTTTTTCATCATCAAAGTTTTCGGCACTCCAGGCAAGCTTGATGTCACCAAGTGGTTCATCTTGCTCGAATGAAATTGCTGAAAGTCGGTAAAGTT
>JBDLUH010000089.1:0-4012 GCA_039805425.1 Actinomycetota bacterium | reverse complement strand
AGCTCTAGAGTTGAACCCTTAACCCCATCTTGTGCTTCAACAGACACATCCCCGTACCAAGCTGGCTGAGGCAGGTGTGAACCACCGCTGCCAAACCCAAATGATGATCCATTTCGTGACCATGGCAGTGGCACACGGCAACCATCGCGGCTCATGCCGATTTCAGGGTTTCTTAAAAACTGTGGGTCTTGCATTTGATCGGCAGGAATATCCATTACCTCTTGAAGACCAAGTTCTTCACCTTGATAGATATAGGTGCTACCAGGAAGCGCCAAAAGCAACATTGTCATCGCACGTGCGCGGTCTAGACCTGTTGCCACATCAACCTTTGGGTTAAAGCGATTGGCCTTGTACCACTTAGAGAAGTCCAGTTCGTTAGGCAAACCAAATCTGGTTGCGTGGCGAACAACATCGTGATTGGAAAGAACCCAAGTTGTTGAGCTACCTGATTTCTTGGCGGCCGAAAGGTTGTACTCGGCAATGCTGCGTACCTTCTTTTTGTCCCAGCCGGCACCAAGCATGTCAAAGTTAAAACTCTGGCCAAGGCCCTTGGTGCTGGCGTATGCCGGGCGGCGATTAGCGTGAACCCAGGCTTCGGCCACAGCCATGCGCGGTGGGTCGTATTCGTTGAACACCTCGCGCCACGTGGCATAAACCTCGTGCACTTCATCGCGGTCAAACAGGTCGTCAGTGCCGTCATCTTTCATCACTTTGACGTCGAATGAATCACGGGCAGGTAGGTGACCATTCTTAAGGTCTTTAACCAAGGCGTGGGCAACGTCAACACGGTAGCCGTCAACCCCGCGATCGCTCCAAAAGCGCAAGGTCTTCAAAAAGTCGTCGCGAACCTCTTGGTTGTCCCAGTTGAAGTCAGGCTGCTCTTTGGCAAAAAGGTGCATGTACCACTGACCGGGGGTGCCATCCGGTTCGGTAATTCGGGTCCATGCGGTTGGGCCAAAGTGGCTAATCAATTCAGATGGGCGAATCTCGCCGTTTTCGCCAAGGCCGTCTCTAAAGATGTATCGATCGCGCTCTGGTGAACCGGGTGCCGCCTTTAGTGCGGCTTGGAACCAAACGTGGTTATCGCCCGAGTGGTTGGGAACCAAGTCGGCAATTAGGCGAATGCCATTTTTGTGAAGCTCTTGAACTAATTGATCAAATTCTTCAAGGGTTCCAATGCGAGGGTCAATGTTGCGGTAGTCGTCTACGTCGTATCCGCCGTCGGCCAGTGCTGAAGGGTAGAACGGGCTCATCCACACGGCATCAATGCCCAGGCTCTTTAGGTAAGGAACACGGCTGATGATTCCCTTTAGGTCACCAATGCCGTCACCATTGCCATCGGCAAAGCTGCGCGGGTAGATCTGGTAAATCACGGCCTGACGCCACCAGTTTTTGTCACCTTTTAGGAATGTGTATTCAGCCATTGGGTTCTTTCAATTGTGATTACATAAAAAGGTATACGAAAGCAGGAAGTTTTTATGCCATTCAGGGGTTTGCTATAAGGTCAAAGGGGCTCAAAAAGCCTCTATTTTCAATTTATTAGGACAAAACCCGATGGCAAAACTTCTTTACAGACTTGGTCTATTTTCATCACGTAAGGCCTGGTTTGTACTCCTTGCTTGGGTTTTGATTCTTGGGGCCGCCGGAACCGCTGCGGTGACCGCCGGTGGCAAGCTCTCATCAAGCATGAGCATTGATGGCGTGCCATCGCAGGTAGTAATTGACCAACTCAAGAAAAGCTTTGAGGTAGCCAGCCGTGGCTCTGGCCAGGTGGTTTTCCAAAAGGCTGATGGCACCAAATTTAGCGACACCGATAAAGCCGCGGTGGTCGCAGCGCTCGCCGAAGTGGAATCTCTAGATGGCATTGCCCAGACCCTAAACCCGTTTGAAATCGAAGCCGATATTCAAGAAAACCGCGACAAGGTTGCCGATGGTTGGGCCAAGGTAACCTCTGGCGAGCAAGACTTGGTTGACGGAAAAGCCGAGATTGCCACCAATAAAACAAAACTTGCAGATGGCCTAGCCAAACTAGACGCAGCCGAGGCAAAACTAAAGAAGCAATCAGCAGAGCTTGAGGCGGGTATTGCCCAGGCCAAAGCAGCCGGGGCTCCGCAGGCTCAGCTTGATGCAATGGCCGCGGGCAGAGTGCAAATTGCAGGTGGATTCGCCGAGATCAAAAAGCAGCGTGCAGCAATTACTGCAGGTAAAGAGAAGCTTGCTGCCGCCGAGGTCAAGTTAGTTACCGGTGCTGAGGATCTTGTTGATGCCAAGAAAGACCTTGAACTTGCAGATCAGTTATTGGCAGCCAGCAAAAACTTCAGCACTGTTTCTGCCGACGGCACCGTTGCCCTGGCCACCATTCAATTTGATGTTCCTGGAATGGACGTTCAAGAACCAACCCGTGACTCTGTTGTTGAAAAACTAAAAGAAGCAAACCTGCCTGGCATCAACATTGAGTTCTCGCAAGATCTAACTCGTTCGGTATCTGAGATTCTTGGTGTGGGCGAAATCATTGGTCTTGGCATTGCCGCGATTGTTTTGTTCATCATGCTTGGCACCTTTATTGGTGCTGGTATGCCGGTGATTCTTGCAGTAATTGGTGTGGGAATTTCTGCGGCTACAACATTGGCGCTTTCAGCTGTGATTGACATGGATTCAACCACTCCGGTTCTTGGCGTAATGCTTGGGCTTGCAGTTGGAATTGACTACGCACTATTTATCTTGAACCGTCACCGTCGTCAGCTAAAGGCTGGCGTAGAACTGCGCGAATCAATTGGCTTGGCAACCGGTACCTCTGGTAACGCGGTTTTGTTTGCCGGCATCACCGTGATTATTGCTCTTGCCGCTTTGAACCTAACTGGTATTGGCTTCGTAGGTCTAATGGGAACCATGGGCTCACTTGCTATTGCCGTTGCCGTTGCGATTGCAATTACTGCCACCCCAGCCGCTCTTTCTCTGGTTGGCTCACGCATTCTTTCTAAGAAGGAACGTGCACTGCTGGCCACTGGTGCAAAGTCTGAAGAAAATAAGGCCGCTAAGAAAAAGGCAGAGGCTGCAGAGCAGAAGCGTGTATTTGCCAACAGGCACCCATGGCTAACCGTGCTGGCTACCGTTGCGGTTTTGGTTATCGCAGCTATTCCATTTGGCAGCATGCGTCTTGGCCTGCCCGATGGTTCTGCAGAGGCGGTTGATTCTTCGCCATACCGCGCGTACGTAATTACTTCGGAAGCATTTGGCCCTGGTTTCAATAGCCAAATTCCAACTGTGGTCACCGTTCCAACGGCAATTGCAGACGAAGACTTAACACAGCTTCAGGCAAGCATTGCCACCAAGTTGTTTGCGCTTGATAACGTGACGGCGGTTGTACCGGCTGCGGTATCTGAAGACAACAAGACTTTGTTGTTCCAAGTTGTTTCAAGTGTTGAGCCTTCAAGCATTGAGACTGAAAAGTTAGTTCGTGATTTGCGCGCCCTAACTACAACTTTTGAAAGCGATTACAACGCTGAACTTGGTGTCACCGGTCTAACCGCAACCAACATCGATATCTCCAAGAAGATTGCCGATGTCTTGCCGTTATACCTTGGCACCGTTATTTTGCTATCGATGTTCTTGCTGATCTTGGTGTTCCGCTCAATTTTGATTCCGATTATCGCGGCAGCGGGATTCTTGCTTACCGTATTTGCAACCCTTGGATCAGTGGTTGCCGTTTACCAATGGGGTTGGTTGGGTGAGGTATTTGGCGTGCACAACCCTGGCCCAATTCTTAGCTTCTTGCCAATCTTCTTGATTGGAATTCTGTTTGGTCTAGCCATGGACTACCAGTTGTTTTTGGTGTCTGGAATGCGCGAAGCGCACACCCATGGCAAGGCAACTAACGAAGCCATCAACTATGGAATGCGTTTAAGTCGTGCGGTTGTGGTGGCTGCTGCGCTAATTATGGTCACCGTTTTTGGTGGCTTTGCGTTCTCACACCTTGCGATGATTCGCCCGGTTGGATTTGGTTTGGCCATTG
>JBDLUH010000088.1:0-4023 GCA_039805425.1 Actinomycetota bacterium | reverse complement strand
ACCCCACGCTGCATAAAAATTTTCAGACTTTGTAATTGCGTTGCGCAACCACTGGCCCTTGCGCTTATCAAGGTACGGGCGGCCATAGTGCCGGCCAAGGGTGTAACCAACCTGATCACCCAACCAGGCAGCAATACCAACGCCAATTGCCATTGGCCAAATATTTACCTGTGAACCAGCTGTTGCCGCAACCAAACCGGCTGCAAAAACCAAAGAGTCGCCGGTAATAAAAGGAACGAAAGCACCAATGAACAACCCTGTGCCAGCAAACACCAAAGCCCAAACCACACCATAAAAAAGCCATGGCCCAATTTGGTCATACCAACCACTGATTTGGTCAGAGATGGCGAGGTGAATTACCGAAGGCATGCAATAAGTCTAAAGGTGAGGTTGGGAGCGAAAGCTTGACTACTTGGTTAAACCGTGCAGCACGATTTCATCAAGCTCAAGGCGAGTGCGCGGTGCAATTTCGCGATCGCGAGCCGGCCCCTCAAGTTCATCGGCCGATGCAACCTTGCCAACGGCAACTACAACAAGAACCGCTAAGTTTTCTGGATAACCAAGTTCGGCTGCCAGCGCAGCGTGCTCGATTCCGCCCATCACGTGAGCGTGCAAACCAAGCGCATGCGCCTGAATAACCAACTGCGATGTCGCAAGACCCGCATCAAACTGAGTTGTGGTGCCGTGCTCTACATCGTTGCCATTCACAAAAGCTGAAACCACAAAATAGGCGGCAGACTTAGGTGACCAAGCGGCATTGAAACCACCAAGGTTGGCAGCAATCTTGCCAAACACCTCGGTGCCACGCTTACCAACACTGAATCTCCAAGGCTGAACGTTCATGGCCGAAGGGGCCCATCGGGCTGCTTCAAGAATGCTCAGCACATCGCGGTCTGAAATTTCGTAGGTGCCGTCAAAAGAACGAGGGCTCCAGCGTTCCTGAAGAATTTCGGCAATGGGCGTGGCAGTAATAGCTGGTTTTGAGGTCATACCCCTATACAACCAGACGGCAGGGGTATTATTCCTGCCGAGGTGCAGTGCAGCTAGCTGCCAGTGATCTCACTCATTTGGCGTGGTTCCGAAAGTTCAAGCGAATACGGGTCAATCACCACAATCCACGGGTCGTCACCCGGGTCAATAGATACGCCGGGGTCGCTGAAATAGGTTTTCAGCATTACCTCGTTGTCAAAGAAGCTAGGCACCAAGTTAGATACCGCTCCCAGATCGGTGGCCGCATCAAGAACTGCCTCATTTGAAGACAAAACGATAACCAGGTCAACACCGGTTTCTGTCTTAGATTCGTGGGCCGCGTGCACCGCCCGCTCAAGGGCGGTTTTGCCCTCAGCCTTTTGCAGAATTTTGTCCCACCGGTCTTCGGCCGAAACGTGATCAGGGATTACTGCGAATACAAATTCATCGTCGTGCATGTTGCCCCCTTCAGTTGCCGGCGCTAGCCGGCCAAGCTAGCCCCATTGCTAACCTGTTCGAGCAATGCTACGCCTGTGGCTTAGAAAAAGGTAGATGCGCCAACAACACAGTTTGGTCACGGTTTTCATCAACCGATAACCGCCAATCAACCGTTAGTTCATCGAGCATGGCAGCACCTAAGCCCTTGCGATTACCACTTTTTGGATGCACACCATCGTTAGTCACCTGCAGCGCTATCAATCCCGCCGCAGAAGCGTTGAGACTGATGCTGGCGTTTCTAGCATCACCGTGGCGAACAGCGTTTGAAACTGCCTCTTTCACAATTTCATTTACACACATGCTTAGCCGCACATCTTTAGAAATGATTTTCTTGAGCTCGGGGCTAACTTCAAAATCAATTTCACACACACCCTGCCAAGTGGCAATCAATTCCTTGATTGCCGCAGAAAGCTTTAGCTCTGTTGTTTGCGGATTCGTAAGTGCCGCAATTGCGCGCTCTAAGTCTTTCTTAGCAAGGTCAAGAGTTTTCTGATTGGCATCGGCCGCATTCAATCTAGTAAGAGCAGCTGTTAGGGCTGCCTGCACAGTTCCGTGAATAACCAGAGACCAGTTTCTGCGCGCTGCCCAGAGCTGCTGCTCAAATATTGTCATTTCGTTCAAAAGTTGCCGGTTTTCTTCTTCAAGAAGTTCGCGGTAGCGCTTTGAGTTGTAATCCCATGATTCAAGCAAAGCCAATGAGCCAAAAACAATTACCGATGCAGTTGTGAGGGTTAGACCGTAGAGCACTGCCTGCTTTAGATCTGGATAAAAAATTACCGCTGCTGTGTAGGCCGGCAAGGTGGGAATCATTGAAATTGCTATGAGGGTTGGAATGCCTAACCAGGCCCGCATTTGCGGCAACTTGGCTGTAGCTTTTTTTACGGCAAAGAGCAGCAAGTAATAGGGCAAAATAAGCAGCCCAGAAATTGGCAACCAACTTTCATCTAGTACCCAAAGTGGCGTGGCAAGAAAGCTGAGGCCCATTAGCAAACTGGTGATTGTGGGAAAGATTGAATTTGTCACACCAAATTTTCTTGGAATGGAAATTACCGACAACACGTGAGCCGGGGCTGCCGGGGCTGGTTTCAGCAATGATTTTGCAGATTGCCTTAGTGATTCAGAAAGCGGGCGCACCTGGTTATAGATAAGCCCCTTGAGCTCGTGCGCAACGCCCCAGCGGCTAGACATTTCAAGGTTTCCCTGGCCAATTGCGTCTTCAATTAGCTGAATCTGCGGCAACAGGCTCTCGCGAGTTAACTGCTGCATTTTTTCTTGCTCCTCGGCCAAAATTTCTTCAGCGTTTTCGCGGTAGCCAAGAATATCGTTTTTGGTTCTATTAAGTTCGCGCACGATTCTTTGGTGCTCACGGAAGGCACCGTTTACGTTTGCCCAAACTCCAACCATTAGCAATTCAAATATTGCACCTGTGGTTAGCTGGGCGGCCCAAGAAATTCCGGGTTCGGCCCCAGCCGCATATGCCAAAGACGTGGTTATTAGAGTTCGAACTGCACCAATCACAAGTGAACTAATTATTACCAGCCAGACCGGCGTGGCCTTAATAAATTTCTTGGCAAGAAAGTAAATACCAAAAATCAGGACATGCTCAAGAACCAGAATTGAAAGCCAAAAATCAAATCTTGAGAAAAAGTTATCGGCATTTAGAAAAGTACGCATAGTGAACATAACGAAAACGTGAAATGCAAGATATCCCCAGGAAAATAAGTACACGTCTTTCAGGCGATGCCAAAAAATCTGCTTAATTAATTTAATTTTCAAAACTTACCCACCGTAATCACCGATATTGGCAACTCTGCATCAAGATCAACTCGAACCGTTGCGCGGTTGTTGGTTAGAGACCAATTAAGGGTTAGCTCATCAAGCATTGAGCTTCCGATTCCACGGCGAATCTTTGAATCAAGCATTCTGCCGTTATTTGAAACCTTTAGCACCAGTAGCTCATTGGCATCACGATCTATTTCAACCAGCACGTCTTTAGCTTCCCCGTGGCGCACGGCATTTGAAACAGCCTCTTTGCAAATTTCGTTGATGCACATTCTGGCGCCAGAATCTCGTTGCAGTGCCCTGGTTGCCCTATCGGTGATTTGGAATTTTACCTGACAGATGCCATCCCAGGTTGAGGCTAGGTTTTGAAGAGCTTTTGGCAGATCAACATCAATCTCTGGAGTTTTTGAGAGGGCCTCTTTGGCACGGTTTAGATCTTGCATGACCATGTCTATTTGATACTGCTCTAGCTGATCACCAGAACTTAGCCTTGTGATGGCCGCGGTAAGGGCAGCCTGCACTGTTCCGTGCACCACAAAACTCCAATTGCGGCGGGCTATCCACATTTGCTGTTCAAACAAGGCAACCTCGCGTGCTAGCGAATCGTTGTCTCTTTGCATTTGGGTAACCGCTTCTAGACGGTCAATTTCAAAACTTCTTGAGTAGGCAAACCCAACTACGCAAAACATTACGTTCAACACCACCAGCAAAAGCAAAAGGTCTTGCTCAAGATTGTGGCTGAATTCCTTTAGCGGCCAATAAGTTGGGTTGGCC
>JBDLUH010000087.1:0-4034 GCA_039805425.1 Actinomycetota bacterium | reverse complement strand
AAAGGTTGCTCGCCTACACCTTGAGGCACTGGGGGTTGAGTTGACCAAACTAACCAAAGACCAGGCGCGCTACATTGGTGTGCCTGTTGACGGGCCGTTCAAGGCCGGCCACTATCGCTACTAGCGGGCCTTTAGCCGAGTTAAAAACTCTTTAGTTCTTGCTTCTTTAGGGTTGGCAAAAAACTCTGAAGCCTCTCCCTCTTCGGCAATCACGCCCTTGTCTAAGAAAATCACCCAGTCGGCAACGTCTCTAGCAAACGAAAGCTCGTGGGTGGCCATCACAATCGTGGTGCCAGATTGCTTTAGGTCTTTGATGAGCTCTAGAACCTCGCCAACTAATTCCGGGTCAAGCGCGCTGGTTACCTCGTCAAGCAGTAGAAGCTTTGGGTTTAGCGCCACAGCACGAACAATTGCGGTGCGCTGCTGCTGGCCACCAGATAATTTGTCTGGATAAGAATTTGCTTTATCAGCTAGGCCAATTCGCGCCAGCCACTGCAGCGCAATCTTCTCGGCATCTTCTTTAGTTTTTCCCTGAACGTGCCTAAGCGCAAGGGTGATGTTGTCAAGAATGCTCAAGTGAGCAAAAAGATTGAACGATTGAAATACCAAACCAATCTCTTGGCGAATTCTGTCTTGATCTACCTCAGGTGCACTAATGTCTTCACCTTCAAGCCATATTTGCCCATCGTTAATTTCTTCAATCAAATTCAAGCACCGAAGAAGAGTTGATTTTCCGGAACCCGATGAACCAATTAGAGCAACGATTTGGCCAGGGTATACCTCTAGGTCTACTCCACCAAGAATTAATCTGTCATCGTATTGCTTGCGAATTCCGCGGGCAAGCAGTCTTGGCTTATTCCAATCAATCTGAGTCATAGTGCACTTCCAGACTGTTCCCGTTTTGCCAGCTTTGCCGAAATACGATCAGTAAATCGCACGGTTGGAATAGCTAGCAACACAAAAATTAATCCAGACAAAACATAAGGTGTGAAGTTTGCATACTTGGCTACTTCAATTTGCGCACCGCGCACGGCGTCAATTGCACCAAGCACAGAAATCAGTCCAACATCTTTTTGCAGAGCAACAAAGTCGTTCATTAGCGGTGGCGCAACTCTTCTAACCGCTTGCGGTAGCACCACCAAGCGCATAGTTTTTGAGTAACTCAAACCAAGCGAGCGAGCAGCCAACCTTTGCGATGGGTGAATTGATTCAATTCCGGCTCTAAATACCTCTGACACATAGGCAGAGTAGGTAAGGGTTAGCGCTACAGTGCCTAGAACTTCAACCGGAATTCGGCCAAGCCATTCAAGTCGCAAACCTGGAATACCAAAGCCCACAATGTACAGCACAATAATCAGCGGTAGCCCGCGAAAAAAATCAACGTAGCCGTGGGCAAAAATTCGTAGCGGAAAAAAGACCGGGTTGCGCAGGGTGCGCATTAAAGCCAGTAGCAAGCCGCAGACAACAACGCTGATGGTGGTGAAAAATAGCACCCTTAGGTTGAGCCAAATTCCCTCAAGAATTCTGGGGAACGCCTGAATGCCAACCTCTAGGTTGAAAAATGATTCGGTAACTCTTGCCCAGCCGGGGGTTGAAATCAACCCAATGGCAACCACAGCGGCAAACAGCAAGGTACTGGCAAAGGCAACCAGGGTTGACTTGCGCTTGCGCTGCGCCTTAAAGACGCGACGATTCAGCTCGGCCTCAGAAGGCTGATACTGACCTGTGCTGTTTGACATGAACCCTCATAAACAAAAAATGGGAGGTGGCCGAAGCCACCTCCCAAATCTAACAGTTTGACTACTTCAGTACTGGCGCGCCAGCGTAACCTGCTAGCCACTTTTCCTGCAGAGCAGCCAAGGTGCCGTCTGCTTTCAAAGCGTCTACGGCCGCAGAAACGGCAGCGGTTAGCTTGCTGCCCTTGTCTAGCACTAGACCAAACTGGTCACCTGCTGCAGCGCCAGATAGCTGGCCAACGATCTTGCCGCCATCAATCTCAACGGCGGTTAGATATAGAGCTGTAGGTAGGTCAACCACAAGCGCGTCAATCTGCCCGGCAGCAAGAGCTGCCTTGGCGTCGTCGTTTGAGTTGAATGCCTTTGCCCCCGCAGTTGGCTTAATTACATCTTCAATCGCAGCAAAGCTTGTGGTTCCGGTTGCCGCACCAATTACAAGGTCCTTTAGGCCTGAAACGGTGGTCACACCGTCAGCCTTTGAACCCTTGGTAGTGATTACAGTCTGTGTGGTCTCGTAATAAGCAGATGAGAAGTCCACGGCAGCCTTGCGCTCATCGGTGATTGAATACTGCTGCAGGTTGAAGTCAAAGTTTTTGACTCCGGGTGCAATTGCTTCGTCGAAGGTTGTGCGAACCCACACCACGTCTTCGGCTGCAAAGCCAAGCTTTTCTGCCACAGCATATGCAACTGCCGCTTCGTAACCTTCAGCAGATTCTGGCTTGTCACCAACAACCCAAGGCTCGTAGGCAGGAAGGCCAGTTCCAATGGTTAGCTTGCCTTCGGTGATTGTTGAAAGAGCTGTTGAATCAGCCTCTGATTCAGCCGGTGTGGTTGCGCAACCGGTTAGCGCTAGGGCACCTACAAGAACGGCCGAGGTAATAGCAGCCTTAATTGCGCTGCGTCGAGTTGAGATAAATGACATGGGCTCCCCTTTTCTGGAATGTGTAGCTTAAGTCTTGCTGTTCGAAGGCCAAGAGGCAAATCCCTTACCTTCTATTACGGGAAATTAGATACAGCTTTCACTGTACCTATACAGCGGTCTCCGAGTATCTGTGCAGCATTAGCTCGCCATCAACGGCGTAGGCGCCAATTACGCGACCGGTAAATGAGCAAGTTACCTCAGCGCTCAAATAACGACCATCAAATTCAGCTACCTGATGCTTCTGCCCGTTGGAAATCCAACCCATTCGCACAAAGTCGCTGGTCTGGGCTTCTTGGCTGAAGCCAGTGCCACCTGGGGCAAGCTCTAGGTAAAGCTCAATAACCGAGTTTTGTGCTTTGAAGTCCTCAGCAACAACTTCGTGGGTGATTCTTGAAATGACACTTCGAGCAATTAGCTTGCCGTTTGAAATCTCTAGATCGTAGTGAGCGTTTTCGTCGTAGCGCACAGAGATTCCACCGGTGCCAGAAACAGAAAGACTGGCCTTCACAATTCCCTCAAGGCGGCGCTGTCTACGACCAACAAAGGCGGGCTGAAGATCGCTCATCGTTTTACCGGTGCCGATGATTTTTAAACCGTCAGTTGTGATTTGTGAAACAGATGCCGGCAACTGTCTGACAGACACCCACTCAAGATTTAGATTGGGTTCGCTGAATGTATCGGTGAATTCTGGAATGCCAGCAAAATCATTTGGATGCACTGGTTCTGCCGATGGCCAACCATCATGCCAGGTCACATTGGTGGCAAAAGTTTCTCGACCAAGTGAAGAAAACGAGCGAGTCATTCCTCGGGTGCGCATTCCAAGCAGCACCATTACCCAATCGCCATTTGACAATTGCACCAAGTCACCGTGACCGGTGTTTTGAATTGGTCGCGCGGTTGAACGAGCGCTTAGGAACGGATTATTTGGACCTCCTTCAAATGGTCCTGTTATTGATTTACTTCGAGAGATGCTCACGCCGTGGCCGCGCTCGGTGCCGCCCTCGGCAATCATCAGGTACCACCAGTCACCTATTTTGTAGATGTGTGGTGCTTCTGGAAACATCAGGCCAGTGCCTGCCCAAAGATCGCGTGGCTCTTCGAGACGCTGACCGGTTTTCAAATCTATTTTTGCCTGCTGAATGCCAAGGTGCTTTCCAAGCTCTTCGCCTTCAAGAATTAGCCCCGAGAAAGTTGCGTAGCAGTCACCGTTGTCATTCCAGGCAAGATCCGGGTCTATGCCGCTGATATTCGTAAGAACCCCGCCGCTCCATGGGCCAGCCGGGTTCTGGGCCGTGAATATCAGTGTGCCTTTGCCTAGGGCATCGGTGACTGCTACGTAAAAGAGGCCATCGTGGAATCTAATTGTTGGGGCCCAA
>JBDLUH010000086.1:0-4130 GCA_039805425.1 Actinomycetota bacterium | reverse complement strand
TAGAAGGCCACCAAACTCAACAATTGCACCGCTGTTAGAACCCGAACAAACAACATCGTCCCACTGGTTTGAGGAGTTGAAGTTTCCTACTGCACAGTCATCTGCGCCAGTGGTGCCAGAATTGTTATTTGGCTCTGTTGAGTTGAAGTTGCTGTACTGCCCTGCAACTGTTGCTTTTGCAGGTGACCCCCCAACGTTTCCGACTAGAAATTGAGTTCCCGATTCTGGTCCATCGGACCAAACCCAGTTACCGTTCGTGGTTACTTCCCTACCGCCAATCCATGGATTGCTGTTGGTGATTTTTGAATATTGAAAGGTCTGTTCATCCGCTGATGTGATGTTTACCAAATACCCCTTGAGGCCAGATTTAGTTGCCGCATTTGCTGCGGTGACGGCTTGGGCATACGTGACACTTCCTAAAACATATCGGTAGGTGTGCCCGTTCTTATCGTTGAAGAAGTCGGTTGAAGTGTCAGACATAACGGGATTAAGTTCGTACTTGATTTTTCCCGAGCCAGTAGTGCCTTGAAGTGTTGCCTTGGTGAAATTCAGTGCCTTGTGAAGTTGGGCGATCGTTCCCTTGTAGGTGATGAACTTATCTGTTCCCGTCCCACCTGCAGTCTTGGTTGCACCAGAAGTGGTCAAGTCTCCGGCACTAATGTTTAATGCTGAAACAGTTGAACTTAGTGCCAACACGAAGTCTCCGTCTGGGCCAGAAACGATGCCCGACACGGCCTTAACTGAGCTACCCGAACCAGAAATTGCATTGACCTTCACGGCTGATGTGCGGATGTAAACCACACCGGAGCCGCCGGCACCACCAGGGGAGCAAGCTGTTAATCCACCGGCACCACCAGATCCAGAGTTGGCTGCTCCGTCACCGCCTCGCGTCGAAGCCGCTGCCGCTGATGCTCCGCCACCGTCGGCGCCCCCACTAATGCCTGTGCTTGTTCCGCTTGCACCACCAGCACCATACTTAAATGCGCTGCCTGAAATAGTAAAGGAATTGGTTGATGCTGTGCCGGCGGCTCCAACTCCTGACAAGGCACCTTCGATTCCTACTGCACCACTTGAATTAGTTGTTCCACCAGTTCCTGGTGATCCCGCTGGAGTAGCCCCAGCGATATGTGAACCACCATTGCAAATGTTATTTCCCCAATAGGTTGGACCCCCCAATCCTCCGGGCGCGTTCAATGATTGCGAACCAACAGACAAGGTGGTTGCTTGACCATCGCCACCATCGCGTTGTGCTGAAGCGACTCCGTAGTTAAAATTTCCCGCGGCGTCTTTTTGCCAAACAGTGCTAGTAGTGCCATACATGGTGTCATCTACAAGAATTCCCGCATGACCTCCTTGACCAACTTTTACAGACATAGTGGTGCCTGCAGTCAGTGAAAATCCTGAGTGGTAGGCAATTGATCCACCGGATCCACCGTTACCAACGTTTTCACCGCCACCACCACCAGCTCCAACTGTAAGAGCTTCGATTGATGTGAAATTGGCTGGAACTGTCCAACCACCTTGAGACGTCAAGTAAGTTCGAGGAAACTTATAAACCAGCGTGCGGTTTGAATCAATATTTCCACCGGTGATGTTCTTCTTCACGTCGTCATATGTAAGAGTTGTCGCAGTCAGGTCAAGATCTGCGGATGCACGGTTATAAACTTTTTGGTCCGCCGAGGTTGACCCTTGCACTCCCTCGTTGAAGTCAAAGTGCGCAAGCAAGGTAGGTGCAGAAGTTACGCCACTTGCTTGATATATGTGCATTGACTGAGCAACTTGTGCCTCTGTTAGAGTCGCGTTCCAAACTTTAACCTGATCAATCTGACCCTGCCAAAAAGCTGACGTTGTGGTTTCGCCGCCAGACCATGAACCGATGTTAAATTTTGAACCAAGCGATGGGGTTAGCGGTGTTGTAGTTTTTGTGAAAGCAAGCGCGCCGTTAACAAAGCACTTGACTTCGGTTGCGCTCATGCTGAAGGCAACGTGAGTCCACGCATCAGAAGGTACTGGCCCACAATTATATTCAACGTTGCTGACTGATGGGCTTTGGGTACTTGCACCACGAGCCAAAACCAAGTCACCCGTTACTCGCTTTGCTAAAACCTCCCCGGTTGACTGCGTTCCTTGAGACCAAAAAACTCTGTTGCTGGTATCGCTTGTGGATGCAGTTGGGTAAATCCAAGATTCAACCGTGAAGGCGCCAGTAGAGGGAATGACCGTGTCTGAGGCAGCGGTCACTGTGGTGGTGGTTGATCCGTCAAACACACCGGCAAAGTCAACTGCCGAATTTGCTGAGTCAAGCTCAGCAGCATTAGCTGCGGCTAGCGGCACAATGACACCAGCCGAAACGATCGACAAACCAGCAAAAATAGAAATAATTTTTGATGAGATTCTTGAAATGTTGAATTTCTTGCGCAATGAAGGGCCTTCCCCAGATAACTACTGGGTTTAGCCTATTTTGTTACGAATTACGAAGAATAGGTAATGGGTGGATACCACCCTATTCGCCAATGGCTATAAAATCCTATTCAGCCGCCGCCAGCTGGCCGCAGGCCCCATCGATCTCTTTACCGCGAGTATCGCGCAGAGTGGTTGGCACGCCAGCCTTTTCGAGCCTGCGAACAAACTCGTTTTGCACGGCCGGCTCAGAGGCTGTCCAGATTGAGCCGGGGGTTGGATTCAAAGGGATTGGGTTTACGTGCACCCAGCCGCGGCCGCGGTCATTTAGCTTTTCGGCCAGCAAATCAGCACGCCAGCCATGATCATTCATGTCTTTAATCAGTGCGTACTCAATAGATACGCGGCGGCCGGTGACATCAAAGTAGTTTTTGGCCGCATCAAGTGCCTCGTCTACCTTCCACTTTGAGTTGATTGGAATCAGCTCATCGCGCAGTTCATCATCTGGGGCGTGCAGCGAAAGAGCAAAAGTGACCGGCACGTTCTCTTCGGCCAGTTTCAGAATTGCTGGCACCAATCCCACAGTTGAAACGGTGATTCCGCGAGCGCTCATGCCCAAACCCTCAGGCTGTGGGGCAACCATGGTGCGCACGGCCTTCATTACGCGGTCGTAGTTGGCCAGCGGTTCGCCCATTCCCATGAACACAATGTTGGTCACGCGCTGTGGGGCATCTTTCATCTTGGCTTTTGAGCCACCAAGCTCACCTTTGGCTATGGCCGCATTGGCGCGAACAATCTGCTCAATGATCTCGCCGGCAGACATGTTGCGGGTTAGGCCGGCCTGGCCGGTGGCGCAAAATGGGCAGTTCATGCCGCAGCCCGCTTGGCTTGAAATGCACAGGGTAATTCGGCCGGTGTAACGCATCAACACCGATTCAACCAACGCGCCATCGAATAGGCGCCACAGGAACTTAATGGTGTCGCCATTATCGGTTTGTAGTCGCTTTACCTCTGTTAGTAGAGGTGGTAGCAGCGATTTGACCAGTTCCTCGCGGCCGGCGGCCGGCAGGTCAGTCATTTCATCGGGGTTGGAGGTGTAGTGGGTGAAGTAGTGGTTGGCGATCTGCTTCGCGCGAAAGGCTTGAACCCCAGCCTCGGTTAGGCGCTCCGCGCGCTCCTCGGCGGTTAGATCAACCAGGTGAATTGGGGGCTTGCCACGCTTTGCCTCGGCGAACATAAGCAGCGGTTTGCCGTCGGGGCCAAGTTGTTGCTTCCAGCCCTCTGTTTTGGGGCGTACTTGGCGAAGTTCTGACATGCCTCAAGTCTAAACAGTCCCACTTATATAACAATTGTCTAAACTCTGTAAACGCTTACATTATTCGGGTTAGCCTTGTTTGGTTGGTCGACAGGGGATGTAGTCGCCCATTTTCTAGTCCTATAAAGAGGTAAAGATGTCAGGCACCAGCATTCTGGTTTACGCCGAGCGCGTTGGCGGA
The DNA here is from genome assembly GCA_039805425.1 of Actinomycetota bacterium. Lineage (GTDB taxonomy): Bacteria > Actinomycetota > Actinomycetes > Actinomycetales > Microbacteriaceae > Rhodoluna. Next base: position 234 of record JBDLUH010000086.1, on the reverse strand, counting down.
AACCTAGGTGAGATTGAGAAACTTTTGGCCGGACCACTGGCCGATTTTGATGGCGTTCACGTACTGCCGTTCTTTCACCCATACGACGGCGATGACGCCGGCTTTGATCCAATTGATCACTCGATAGTTGACCCACGTCTTGGCACCTGGGCAGACTTCAAGCGCATCTCGCAAACTCACGAGCTAACCGCCGATCTAATCGTCAACCACGCTTCTTACCTGTCTCCGGAATTT
>JBDLUH010000085.1:0-4287 GCA_039805425.1 Actinomycetota bacterium | reverse complement strand
AGCCCGTGAAAAGAATCTAATTGAACTGCATGTTCACGATTTGCGAGATTACACCCACGATAAGCACAAAACAGTTGACGATAGCCCCTACGGCGGCGGCGCTGGAATGCTGATGAAGCCCGAGCCGTGGGGTGAGGCATTCGACGAAATTTTGCCTGCTGATGGAAATTGCACGATCATTTTCACATCACCGGCCGGAGAGCAATTTAAGCAGGTAACGGCACACGAGCTTGCCGAGCTCAATCATGTTGTTTTTGCCTGTGGGCGCTATGAAGGCATTGATCAACGAGTGGTTGACTATGCCGAAACTAAGGCGAATGTACGTTTAATCAGTTTGGGTGATTACGTTCTGAACGGTGGCGAAGTGGCTGCATTGGCCATGATCGAAGCGGTCGCTCGGTTAATTCCCGGTGTAATTGGCAATGCTGAAAGTTTGGTTGAGGAATCACATTCTGACGGGCTTTTGGAGTACCCAAGCTACACCAAGCCAGCCTCTTGGCGCGGCTTTGATGTACCCGAGATTCTAACCAGCGGTCACCATGCCGCTATTGCAACTTGGCGGCATGAGCAGCAGGTTGAGCGAACTAAACGGGTTCGACCTGATTTATTACCTGAATAAGGCCCAAATGCTGGGCTCTGGCGACGGTGCGCTTGCCCACATCGGTGTTGGGCAGGTAAACTTATGAGGTTGTCTGGCTAAGAATCTCTGCCGCAGGGGAGAAAAGCCAAATTGGGCAACAAACCATAAATTACTTACCCGTTGTTGACCTGCGCGCAGTAACAGAAGGCGATACAAAAATGCATATTCTTGACTCAGTAGACGCAGCGTCTCTTCGTTCAGACATTCCTGAGTTCCGTGTTGGTGACACCGTAAACGTTCACGTAAACATCGTTGAAGGTAACCGCAGCCGTGTTCAGGTTTTTAAGGGAATCGTAATTCGTCGTTCAGGCGAATCAGTTCGCGAAACCTTTACCGTTCGCAAGATTTCATTCCAGGTTGGCGTTGAGCGTACATTCCCAGTTCACTCACCAGTGATTGAGAAAATTGAAGTTGTAACCCGCGGTGCAGTGCGCCGTGCAAAGCTTTACTTCCTGCGCGATCTTCGCGGAAAGAAGGCAAAGATTCAGGAAAAGCGCGACAACGCCTAAATCTGGTAAAAAACAGTTTAAGCATCTAGCCTTTTTACATGACAGACCTGGGGCAGTTCCAAAGCCCAACTAGAAAAGCACCACGCGGCCGCAACACTAAGTGGCGTCGATTTAGAAAAAACATATTTGTTTCTTTCTTTATAGACCTTTTAGTGATTGCAGGTACCGCGTTGGTGCTTTCTCTTTTAATCAAGACATTTCTAATCCGATCATTCTTTATTCCATCGGGTTCAATGCTCGAAACTCTTCAGATTGACGATCGAATCATTGTTAATGAATTGGTTCCTGATGTGATTCCGCTTTCCCGCGGCGATGTGGTGGTTTTTAAAGACCCAGGCGGCTGGTTGGGCGAAATTCAGACTCCAGATTTAGACCCGGTAACGGCAGTAACCGATTGGGTGCTTTCTGCTTTTGGCGTTACCGCGCCAGACAGTAGTCAACACCTTGTGAAGCGTGTGATTGGCGTTGGCGGAGACAAAGTAATTTGCTGTGATGTTGATGGAAAAATAACAATAAACGGAACCGCCATTACTGAAAGCTATCTTGAATCAGGTAAGAAGCCTTCGGACATGACCTTCGATGTCACGGTGCCAGAAGGTTCTTATTGGGTCATGGGCGATAACCGCGACAACTCGGCAGACTCCCGGTATCACTCGGATCTGCCAAGCAAAGGGTTTGTTGCTAAAGAATTTGTGGTGGGTAGGGCCTTTGTTGTGACGTGGCCGTTTAAGAACTTCACTTGGCTTGATAACTACTCAGATGTCTTCAAAAACATTCCCTAGTCTTCAGTTTGAAAACGAACTGTGGGCTTCAGGGGCACGATTCGTTATAGGCATGGATGAAGTGGGCCGTGGGGCAATTGCTGGGCCAGTAGCTGTTGGCGTTGCACTGTTGGATAAATTAGATCCAAAATCTGAAACCGCTTGGCCTGAAAAGCTTTGTGATTCAAAGTTAATCAGCGCAAAAGTTAGGAATGAAATTGTCGATCCGGTTGGTAATTGGGTAACTGGTTCTGCCGTTGGAATGGTGCCCGCTTCCCAAATTGATTCCAATGGAATCGTCGAAGCCCTTGCCGCTGCCGGTGGAATGGCTCTAAATCAGTTATTGGAAAATGCTGCTCTTCGTAAACAGATAATTCAAGACGGTGCCGTAATCATTCTTGACGGTTCACACAATTGGATTGGCCCTAAAGCTAGCGGAATGACTGTGGTGGTCAGAACCAAGGCAGACCGCGACTGCGTTTCGGTGGCGGCCGCATCGGTGATTGCCAAAGTCGCGCGGGATAACTTGATGATAGAGCTTGCTAAAAACCTTCCGGAATACGGCCTCGAAGGGCACAAGGGCTACGCATCGGCTAGTCACATAGCCGCTGTTAGGGATTTTGGGCCAAGCGAAGAACATCGTGTTAGCTGGCTAGGCAAAATACTTGCCGGAGCCGAGTTCAAGTTGGCGGCCTTAGAGGAATAGACTTTTGGCAATGGACGAGAACGAATTTGAAGACTACGACAGAGAAGCGGAACTTGCTCTCTATCGCGAATATCGCGATGTTGTGGGCACTTTTAAGTACGTAATAGAGACTGAGCGACGTTTCTATTTGGCCAACGAAGTTGACCTACATCGAGTTGACACACCAACAGACTTTTATTTTGAACTCAACATGAAAGATGTTTGGGTTTGGGATATTTACCGAACCGATAGATTCGTTCAGAGTGTGCGTGTTTTAACTTTCAAAGATGTGAACGTTGAAGAACTGACTGGGGCAACTTTCAATCTGCCTAAAGAATTTGCTGTTGGCGAATAGCTACTTATCCACAGTTCTAATCAAGACATAAATATTCAAACTTAGCTATCTCATGCTAGGTGCATGGCTCAAAAACAATTACTCGGAAAATATGGGGAAGACGTTGCTGCGAAATTTTTGCAGGACCGCGGATACTCAATTATCGACCGAAACTGGCGCTGTTCAATTGGCGAGATAGATCTAATTGCCAAATACAAATCAAGACTTGTGTTTGTTGAGGTAAAAACCCGCAATGGCACTGGCTATGGTCATCCGTTTGAAGCCATAACAAACTCAAAAGTTCTAAGGATGCGCAAATTAGTTTCCCAATGGTGCAGTCAAAATGGAGCCTTGGGTTCTGAAGTTAGATTAGACGCCATCGCTGTGCTTGTGCGAGGTGGGCGAGTTGGTATCGAGCACCTGAAGCAAGTGTTCTGATGGTCAGAAAAATTCTGATTGCGAAAGCCTATGCAGTTAGCCTTCTTGGTCTTGCTGGCACAATTGTTGAGGTTGAATCAGAAATATCTAGCTCACTGCCAGGCTTTGTGTTGGTTGGCCTTCCCGATGCTTCTTTGACGGAGGCAAAAGACCGGGTACGTGCAGCGATTCAAAATAGTGGCCTAAAAATGCCCGATCGCAGAATCACTGTGAATCTTTCGCCCGCTTCGGTGCGAAAGCACGGTTCCAGTTTTGATTTGGCGATTGCGGTCAGCGTTTTAGCGGCATCGGGAACGCTAAAACCAGCATCAATTTCCAAGTGGGTGCACTTGGGCGAACTTGGTCTGGATGGTTCAGTGCGAAGGATAAACGGAATTCTTCCATCGCTGATAGCGGCAAAGCTAGCCGGAATTTTGCACGCAATCGTTCCTGCGGCAAACCTTGCTGAGGCTTCTTTAGTGGAAGGCATGCATGTGCTTGGAGTTTCACATTTTGGCGAAGTCGCTAAGTTGCATGGTGCAGTATTGCCTTCAAGTGATCACTGGCAGACCATTGATGTTCAAGTAAAGACTGCTAAAGCTGAGGTCTTTGACCATAGAAATTTTATTAACCTAGATATGTCAGATGTCTTAGGGCAACAAGAAGCGGTTGATGCCTTAACTGTGGCAGCCGCGGGTGGCCATCACTTGTTGATGGTTGGTCCTCCGGGGGCTGGTAAGACCATGATGGCTGAACGGTTACCTGGCATTTTGCCTAATTTGAATTTAGATGATGCTCTTGAAACCACTGCGGTTCTTTCCATTTCTGGCAGAAGCAATTCGGCAAATGAGAACCTCATTCAGCGACCGCCGTTCGAGGCCCCGCATCACAGTGCATCTGTCTCTTCTCTAGTCGGAGGAGGCATGGGTATGCCACGGCCC
>JBDLUH010000084.1:0-4304 GCA_039805425.1 Actinomycetota bacterium | reverse complement strand
CTGTGCATTTTTGTTATCGCCAATGTTTTTAGCAAGCACTTTTAGCTTGTAGTGCTTAGTGATTGTTGATGCAGCAATTGCGGCGTCGGCACTTTCGCTAATTAGCAACTCTGATGCAGCAGCAGCTGTTGATGTTGCAGGCAAGTGGCTGTGCTTCTTTAAATTCTTTGATAGCCAAGTGCGGGTTTGTGCATAGGCAACCGGGTGGGTTGACACCACCTTCACATCGTTAAGCGTGGTGCCATGTCGCGCAACCAAATCAAAAGTTACCGGCACAAGGTATTCGCCATAGATGCGAATGTTTGAGTTCACGGCAAGCGCGTCAGAGGTTGCGCTAACGCCACCCTCAACAGAATTCTCAACCGGAATGATCGCGCGAAAGGCGCGGCCGGCTATTACGTCATCGATTGCCTCTTGCACATGGCTTACGGCACGCCAGTTTGCGCCCTTGGCCTCGGCCACCTGGGCTAGGGCAAGCTCGGTAAAGGTGCCAACAGGGCCTAGGTATGAATAGGTCTTCTTTGCTGAACCGTTACTTGATTTAGATGACATAGATAAAGGTTACGAGCAAAATAGGTCTATGAGCGAGCGCGCTGGCCAAAAAGCCCAAGAAAAAGACCTGATCAACATTGAAAAGTTGATTGATGCCTATTTTGAGATTCACCCCAATGTCACAACGGCCGAACAGAAAGTCGCCTTTGGTACATCGGGTCACCGTGGCACCAGCTTGAATGGGTCGTTCAACGAAGACCACATTGCCGCCATCACTCAGGCCATCGTGGAATACCGTCGCAAAGAGAACATTCACGGGCCCATATATGTAGGCAAAGACACCCACGCGCTTTCCGGCCCGGCCGAACAAACCGCGCTTGAGGTACTAGCTGGCAACGATGTTGTTGCCATGGTTGATGCCGAAGGTGGCTACGTGCCAACCCCTGCGGTTTCGGTGGCAATCATTAATCACAATGAAGGAAAACTTCTGGGCGATCGCACCATGGCTGATGGCTTGGTAATTACCCCCAGTCACAACCCGCCGGGCGATGGTGGTTTCAAATACAACCCACCACATGGCGGCCCGGCAGACTCTGATGCAACCAACTGGGTAGCCGCTCGTGCGAACGAAATTATTCTTGGTGGGCTGCGCGAAGTGAAGCGCGCGCAAATTTCACCCACCAAATTTCACTTTCGCGAAAATTACATTTCGCAACTTGGTGAGGTGCTAAACCTTGAGGCAATCCGAGACAGCAACGTATCAATCGGTGCAGATCCAATGGGTGGCGCATCGGTTGATTACTGGGGTGCAATCGGCGAGCGGTACAACCTGAATCTCACCGTGGTGAATCCAAATGTTGATTTTCAGTTTGGTTTTATGAGCCTTGACTGGGATGAAAAAATTCGCATGGATTGCTCTTCACCTTTTGCAATGGCGTCGCTAATTGAAGGCAGAGACCGTTTTGATATTTCAACCGGAAACGATGCCGATGCCGACCGCCACGGAATTGTCACACGTGATCACGGTCTTATGAACCCAAATCATTTTCTTGCGGTAAGCATTGATTACCTTTACCGCAATCGCCCAGACTGGAGTGCATCAGCGGCGGTCGGCAAAACAATGGTTTCTTCAAGCATTGTGAATCGCGTGGTAGAAAAACTTGGCCGCAAATTAATAGAAGTGCCGGTGGGTTTCAAATGGTTCGTGCCCGGTTTGATTGATGGCTCGGTTGGTTTCGGCGGCGAAGAATCCGCTGGCGCATCTTTTTTGAGATTGGATGGCACAGCATGGAGCACCGATAAAGACGGGTTGATCCTGGCACTGCTTGCCGCTGAAATAACTGCTGTTACTGGTAAGACCCCTTCGCAGCGATATGCAGAGTTGACTGAAGAGTTTGGTGCACCGGCCTACGAGCGAATAGATGCGCCGGCAACAATTGAACAAAAATCTAAACTTGGAAAACTTTCTGCCGATGCGGTCACCGCATCAGATCTTGCTGGCGAGAAAATCACAGCGATACTTACTCACGCACCCGGCAACGGTTCAGCGCTTGGCGGGCTAAAAGTTGAAACAGAAAATGCGTGGTTTGCCGCTAGACCATCGGGCACCGAAAACGTTTACAAGATCTACGGCGAATCTTTCAAAGGCGCCGAACACCTAAAGCAGGTGCAGGCCGAAGCCAAACTTTTGGTTGACGCAGTTCTCAACTAATTAGAGCGTTGCCGGGCACTTAGTATTTAGCCGCTGCTGGCAACCCAAAATATTCTTCAAGAGTCTTGATGTTATTTGCCTGCATATCTGCGGCTAGTTCAAGCCCCACGTAGCGCAGATGCCAAGGCTCCCAGACATAGCCGGTGACTGCAGTTTTGCTGTTGCTTGGGTAGCGCACCAAGAATCCGTATTGCCAGGCATTTGCCGCTATCCATTTTGATGCCTTGCTAGAGCCAAAGCTGCCAATGCGGCAACTAAGTGCGGTAGTCGAGATATCTATGGCCAAACCGGTTTGGTGCTCTGAATACCCCGGGCGGGCGGCAAGCTTCTCGCCGGCAGTTTTGCCAAGTGCACTAACCCTGGCTGCGTGAATAGCTTTCTGGCTGGCATAGCTTCGATAACCGCTGTTGATGCAAAGGGTGCCAAGTTTCTGGGCCAATACCGCCGCCTTCAGCTGTTTGTATGCGGTGGCAGTAACCGGGGCAACATAGATACCTCCGGTGCTGGTGAGCTTTGGCTTATATGTAATAGGTGTCAGCGGGCGCTTCTTATTCACCACAACGGTTAGCGAACTTGCGGTATCGATGTCATAAATCACAGGCTGCGGATCTGCGGTGGTTTCAGGGCTGGGCGAAGGGCTTGGAGACACCGACACAGTGGGCGACGGCGATGGGCTTGGGCTTTCGTCTGCCGCTTGAGCATAGCTGGGGAATATAAGAGTGGACACAACCATTGAAGTTGTTAGAACAACTTTCCAATTAGCGGGTTTAGGCTTGCTGTTAGGCAGATGCATCTAATTAGCCTAACTTTCCCCACTGAATAGAGGCCCAAAATGGCGCGCGCAGAACGAAAAGCAGCAGCAGCAGAATCAGCAAAAACAGGAGTGATGACACACCGTCAGATCATGTTGGTGCTTGCCGGCCTAATGTCAGGAATGTTCCTATCGGCACTTGACCAATCAGTGGTTGGTAGCGCAATGCGCACAATTGCCGATGACCTACAGGGTCTTGAGCTTCAGGCTTGGGCAACCACCGCCTACCTAATTACTTCTACAGTGACCACACCGCTTTATGGCAAGCTTGGAGACATTTTTGGTCGCCGCCGTTTGTTCATTTTTGCAATTGCAGTTTTTGTAATTGGTTCAGTTGCCGCAGCATTCTCTAACTCAATGTATGAACTAGCAGCTTGGCGCGCATTCCAAGGAGTTGGTGCCGGAGGTTTGTTCACGCTTTCGCTAACCATTCTTGCCGACATCGTTCCACCCCGTGAGCGTGCTCGATACCAGGGAATGTTCATGGCCGTGTTTGGAACTTCTTCTGTGCTTGGCCCGCTTATTGGTGGTTTATTCGCAGACATCGATACCTTTTTGTTTGTTGAAGGTTGGCGCTGGATCTTCTTGATCAATTTGCCAATTGGCGTTATTGCAATGATGATGGTGGTCAACTTCTTGCACGTTCCACACACCGCACGCAAATCAAAAATTGACTGGATGGGTTCAGTTGCAATCATCGTTGCCGTTGTTCCACTATTGCTAGTTGCTGAATCTGGCCGCGACTGGGGCTGGGGCAGCTCTCTTGCAATCACTATGTATGTAACCGGAGCCGTTGGCATCATTTCGTTCCTAATTATTGAGCGCAAAATGGGTGACGACGCAATCTTGCCGCTCAAGCTTTTCAAATCGCGTACCTTCTCGATGAGCACCGGTATTGGTGTAATTGTTGGCGTTGGAATGTTTGGTGGAATGATGACAATTCCACTGATCTTGCAAATCGTTAAGGGCGCATCGCCAACTGAAGCCGGACTACTAATGATTCCAATGACAATTGGAATGATGACCGCATCAATGGGTTCTGGAATCATCACCGGTCGCACCGGTAAGTACAAAATCTTTATGGTGCTTGGCACCGCAATGATGACTATCTCTTACGTGTACTTTGCCCAGATGAAATATGACTGGAGCATTTGGCAGATTTCTACCGGCATGGTTGTGATGGGTCTTGGTTTGGGTCAGCTGATGCAAACGCTAACTATTGCTGCACAGAACGCGGTCGAGCCACGCGATATTGGTGTGGCAACTTCGTCTTCAACATTCTTTCGCCAG
>JBDLUH010000083.1:0-4449 GCA_039805425.1 Actinomycetota bacterium | reverse complement strand
CCGACGAATCAGACGGCTCTTTCTTGCATTACGACACTGCAGTTGCCTTGATCACCAATGTTGATGCTGATCACCTTGATCACTACGGTACAGAAGAGGCATTTGAGGCGGAATTTGCAAGATTTGCCCAGGGGGCCAGGGAGTTCGTTGCAATTAGCTCTGATGATCCAGGTGCGGTCAGGGTTCACGAGCTAATCAAGAATCACAGGGTTATTTCCTTTGGGCGTGCCCAAGAATCAACCGTGCGTCTATTTGACATAGATGCCAGTGGCGCAAGGGTTTCATTCGCACTTGCCTATGAAGGAAATGATTTCAGGGCAACGCTGAGTGTTCCTGGCGAGCACAACGCGATTAATGCTGCCGGAGCTTTTGCTGTTCTAGTTGGTTTGGGCTTTGATCCAAAGCTTTCACTTTCAGCAATTGCAAAATTCGGCGGCACCGAGCGCAGATTTGAGCTACACGGTGAACGCAGGGGAGTAAGCGTCTACGACGATTTTGCCCACCACCCAACTGAAGTAGCCGCTGCAATTAAGGCGGCCAGAGCTGTTGTGGGCGATGGGCGAATCGTTACCGTGTTCCAGCCTCACCTCTACAGCAGAACTCGATTAATGGCTAAAGAATTTGCTGAAGCCCTAGCTGCTTCGGATGAAGTAGTTGTTCTTGACATCTACGCGGCGCGTGAAGATCCGGAGCCAGGAGTTACGGGTGCACTTGTGTCTGATGCATTTACGAATAAGTCTCAGGTTCACTATGTGCCGCAGTGGAGTGACGTTGCGGCAGTTGCTGCCAAGCTGGCAAAAAACGGCGACTTTATTATGACCATGGGCTGTGGAGACATTTACCGAATGGTACCCGAGTTGCTTGAAGCACTAGAGCGGTAATTGAAGAGACCTCAATCCAAACCGGCCACTCGCAACGCGTCTGGCCTTCCGAGTGCACCCGCATCCGCGGCAAGAGCATCAAAAAGTTCTAAAGTAACCAAGATCTCAAGGGTGCAAAGGAATCAAAAAGATTTACCGGCACGCAAGCCTCCAAAAGCTGCGGTCAAACGTGAGGCTAAACGTCTCGACCGATTGAGAAAAACTAGAAATGGCAAAGGGTTCACATCTAGATTGTCACCGGAGGCAAAAAAATTCACGGTTGCCTCAAGGCGGCGCCGATCGGTTGTTCTTGTATTTTTAGTTTCAATGGGCTCGCTTATGCTGTTGGTGCTTGCAGCCATATTTACGCCCCTTCTTTCGGTCGAGAAAATTGAAGTGGGTGGAATCAAGCGCCTAAAAGAAAAGTCCATCGTGAACGCGTTGCAAAGCCAGCTGGGAAAACCATTGCCTTTAGTGAATCCGGCAGATGTCGCAGCCTCACTTATGAGTTTTCCACTAATTGAAAGCTTTACGGTTGTTAGCCTTCCTCCGCATACTCTAAGAATTCAGATTGCTGAACGACAACCCATTGGCGTAATTGTTGTGGGCGGGACTAGGTATCTTTACGATCCGGCAGGGGTTCGAGTAGGAATCGCGAATGGATCAGAAAACCTTCCATTAATCAATATTGACGGTGCGCCTGAAAAATCAAAGCAATTCGAATCTGCAATTGATGTTTTGATGGCTTTGCCTGCCGACTTACTGCAACGGGTTTCTGAAATAGATGCAAAATCAAAAGATGACGTGACTCTAAGGCTTCGCGGTTATGCTGGCCAACGAATTATTTGGGGCGATGGATCTGACTCTGTTCTAAAGTCCAAGGTCTTAGATGCTTTGATTTTGAATCAGAAAAAAACCGATCGTGTGACTTTTGATGTATCTAGCCCAAGCGCACCAGTAGTTCGCTACGGAAACTTTTAGACACACCTGTCAACTTCCGCTCTGATGCTGCCTTAACGGCTTATTTTTTTCGCGCACAGTAATAAAAGGGCCTAACTATAAGCCTCATGCTGAGGTTTAACCTTTTGTGAACGTGTTCAAGTTGCTCTTGCAACTTTAAGCGAAGGCGGAGGAATAGCGTGGGTCTGAACCAGAACTACCTAGCAGTTATCAAGGTTGTTGGCGTTGGCGGTGGAGGTGTTAATGCACTAAACCGCATGATTGATGCTGGCCTGCGCGGCGTAGAGTTTGTTGCCATCAATACTGATGCTCAGGCGCTGCTTATGAGCGAAGCTCACGTCAAGCTAGACATTGGTCGAGACCTAACTCGTGGGTTGGGCGCCGGTGCCGATCCTGAAATTGGTCGTCGCGCTGCCGAAGACCACTCTGACGAAATTGAAGCCGCCCTTCGTGGCGCAGACATGATTTTTGTTACCGCGGGTGAGGGTGGCGGCACGGGTACCGGAGCCGCTCCGGTAGTTGCGCGAATCGCAAAGCAGCTTGATGCCCTAACCGTAGGCGTTGTAACACGTCCATTTGGATTCGAAGGCAAACGTCGCGCTCAACAGGCTGAAGCGGGAATCGAAATTCTTCGTGGTGAAGTAGACACCCTAATCGTGGTTCCAAACCAACGACTACTAGAACTTGTCAATAAGTCAGTTTCAGTAGTTGAGGCTTTTGCAACTGCGGACGATGTTCTTCGAGCTGGCGTTCAGGGCATAACAGATTTGATTACAACTCCAGGCCTAATCAACCTTGACTTTGCCGACGTGAAGTCAGTCATGAAGGGTGCCGGTTCTGCACTCATGGGTATTGGAACCGCAAAGGGTGAAGACCGTGCAGTTCGCGCTGCCGAGCTTGCAGTTTCAAGCCCGTTGCTAGAGGCAAGCATTGACGGCGCTCACGGCGTGCTGCTACTTGTTCAGGGCGCTTCAGACCTTGGCCTTCACGAAATCGACGAGGCAGCTCGTTTGGTGCAAGAAGCGGTTAGCCCAGAGGCGAACATAATTTACGGAACCACCATCGATGACACCTTGGGAGACGAGGTTCGCATCACTGTTATTGCAGCAGGTTTTGATGGCGGTCTACCAAAAGTTAGAAAAGTTGAGCGTAGATCATTCGCAGAACCGATTAGCGCTTCGGCTCCGGTTGCTGCAGCCACTAGTACTTCATGGTTCGGCGAGTCATCAGCACCGGCCACTGAATCTATCGATGTAGCCGATGTTCAGTCTTACTACGCAGGTGAAAGTGCAGCTAGTGCTGAAACCTCAACACCAGCCGCCTTTCGCGACTCTGATGAAGCAGAACATTCAGCCGAGCACGCTAACAACAAACCTGCCGACGGCACAAAGTTTCAGTCTGCCGACGGCACAAAGTTTCAGTCTGCCGACGGCACATGGGGTGACGATCTCGACATTCCAGATTTTCTTCGTTAAATTCGTAGCTTTTTTCAATAGAATGTTTCGAGCTTGAGTTCTCTGGCGGAACGATTAGCCGAGATTGAAAATCGCATTCTTGGTGCGGCTCAAAAAGTTTCGCGTGCTCGTGAAGAAATTGAATTAATCGTTGTTTCTAAGAACCACCCTGCGCAAATGGCGATTGATCTAATTAATTTGGGTGTTCGCTCTTTGGGTGAAAATCGTGACCAAGAGGCTAAGCCAAAATCTTTGGAAGTTGCCGAAACATTTTCACAATCTGATCTTGACTACAAGTGGCACTTTATCGGGCAGTTGCAAAGTAATAAAGTTCGTTCAGCTCTAAGTTACTCAGCTGTAATTCATTCTGTAGATCGGCAATCTCTGCTTGACGCCTTGATTAAGGGCTCAAGCGAGTTACCTAGGCCCATGGATGTTTTTATCCAGTTAAATCTCACCCAGGACCCTGGCCGAGGGGGGATTGAACCAAAGAATTTACTTTCTTTTGCCGAGCGAGTGCTGGTAGCCCCGGGTCTAAGACTTTTGGGTGTGATGGGTGTTGCATCGCTTGATCAGGCGCCGGAACACGATTTTGCCACCATAAGGGCCGCCAGTGATGACCTTCAAAGTTTGGCGCCAGAGGCGAAGTTCATATCCGCGGGCATGTCTGAGGACTTCGAAGCAGCAATTGGCTTCGGCGCGACACACTTGCGCATTGGCAGCGCAATCACCGGAAAACGCCAGTATTAGCAATATTCTGTTCAAGTAATAGTCCTCAGGAGGATACGTAAATGGCAGGTTTAATTTCACAGGTTTCAGGCTGGCTTGGTCTAGCCGATGAGGGCGAAGCGCTTCCACCTCGCCCGGTAGCTACCAGCGCTGGTGAATCTCGCCCGGTTGCGCGTGTAGCTCCTATGCGTCCGCGTCGCGGAACTACCGAGGTCAATGAGATTTACACCATCGAACCTCGCACCTATGCTGAAGCCCCTGAGGTTGCAGCCAACTACCGCCTTGGTATTCCAGTGATTGTCAACATGGGCGACATGTCTGAACTAGATTCAAGACGAATGCTTGACTTCATGCTTGGCCTGAAAGAAGGTCTAGAGGGTCACCTTAAGCGCGTGACTCCAAAGGTATTTTTGTTGACTCCGAACCACGTAGCGGTAAACAACGAA
>JBDLUH010000082.1:0-4477 GCA_039805425.1 Actinomycetota bacterium | reverse complement strand
ACTTTTGGTTTTGATGTTCCGCAAAGAATTAAAAAACAATGCCGCTGATCGTGCAGCGATAATGCAGCTAGATGCAAAATCTTTCATCACCGATAAAGTTCTGATGCTAAAGAGCATCTCGGTTCTCTCTATTGTTATTGCGGCATTTGTATTGCACAGCGTGCTTCACCTTGAGCCTTCAGTTGTGGCAATGATGGGTGCCGGATTACTGGTGCTAATCAGCAACCTAAAGCCAGATCAGTTTGCTCGAGATGTTGAATGGGGAACACTGGTTTTCTTTGCCGGTCTTTTCATCATGGTTGGTGCACTCGTTAATGTTGGCGCACTGAAAGTGGTTGCTGACTACATTGGCGGAGTTGTTGGTGACAACGGTGCACTGGCTGCTGGTGCCGTAGTTGTTGTTTCAGCTTTGGTATCAGGAATCGTTGACAACATTCCATACGTTGCTTCAATGTCGCCGGTGATTGCCCAGCTAAATGCCACTATTCCTTCAATTACCAACGATGGTCTTTGGTGGGCTCTGGCTTTTGGGGCGGACTTCGGAGGTAACCTAACCATCGTTGGCGCAAGTGCAAACGTTGTTGCTATTGGTCTAGCTCACGCAAACGGTATCAAGATCACCTTCTTGCAATTCTTGAAATATGGAGCACCAGTGACATTGGTCTCAACCGCAATGGTGCTCCCTTATATCTTGATTAGATATTTCTAATCACAAGGCAAAATGCACGCTACTTCAAAAAAAAGCGCAAACCTTTTGAGCCGCATTAGCGGCGCAGAAAGAAACTGGCTTTCGCAAACACTGCGTAATGAAACTTTTGGCGGCGCCCTGCTGCTTATTGCAGCCATGAGCGCATTGGTGCTGGCCAACAGCCCATTTCAAGACTGGTTCTTTGAACTGCGCGAGACAAAGTTGGGCCCAGAGTCTCTGCACCTAAACCTTAGTTTGGGTACCTGGGCGGCCGACGCGCTCTTAGCTGTATTTTTCTTTGCAGCCGGAATAGAACTAAAACACGAGCTAGTTCACGGCTCACTAAAAGAACGCAGCCAAGCAATGGTGCCAGTAGCGGCGGCTATTGGTGGCATGGTTCTACCGGCAACAATTTTTCTTGCAGTCAACTTTGGCAAGTCTTCAGCAGTTGGCTGGGGTATTCCTGTGGCAACAGACATTGCATTTGCTTTGGCAATTCTTGCCGTGGTTGGCAGGCAGCTACCAATTGAACTAAGAGCATTTTTGCTAACCCTTGCAGTAGTAGATGATCTTGGCGCAATTATTGTGATTGCAATTTTCTATTCAGCAAAGTTTGCGCTGTTGCCACTTTTAGTTGCATTTGCACTACTAGCCCTGTTTGCCGTGCTGCAAAAAAAGAATGTGACCGGCTGGTATTTTTACATTCCCCTAGCCCTGTTTATTTGGTACTTCATACACGAAAGTGGGGTGCATGCAACGGTTGCCGGAATAGCCATGGGCCTTCTGATGAACATGAACAAGTCGTCTGGTAAAAAAGAATCTGCCGGTGACAGAGTGTTACACATTGTGCACCCATATTCGGCAGCAATAGCGGTTCCTATTTTTGCTTTCTTTGCATCGGGTGTAAGCCTCGACGACTTTGATTTGGTAAGCGTTTTCCAGTCACCTCTTTCCCTTGGAATTATCTTTGGTCTTGTAACCGGAAAGCCAATTGGAGTTTTCTTTGGTGCGTACCTAACTGCACGATTTACCAAAGCTGAATTATCTAAGGGCATCAACTGGTGGGACATAGCAGCCATTGGTTCCCTAGCCGGAGTTGGCTTTACGGTTTCACTGTTAATTAGCGAATTAGCTTTCAAACATTCGGGTGAACAGGCGCAACTTGGGGTAATCGCTGTATTGGTTGCAAGCCTAATTAGTGCTGTAATTGCTTCAGTGCTACTCACCATTCGAAGAAAAACTTACGCGGGGAAACTACTTGACTAATCAAGACAATGCTTCGCCAGAGCTAACCACCTGGGGTGTTGGGCCTTGGCAGGGCGAGTGGCCAGAAGATGCTGGCACACCCGATGCACCCAACCCGGATTCAATTCTTGACCCAGAACTTCTAACCAACGGCGACACCAGAAATGTGTTGGATAAATTTCGGTACTGGAAAATGGAAGCAATCGTTGCCGAGCTAGATCGCCGCCGGCACAAATATCACGTTGCAATTGAAAACTGGCAGCACGACCTAAACATTGGATCAATCGTTCGCACGGCAAATGCATTCTTGGCTGAAGAAGTTCACATTATTGGCAACCGCCGCTGGAACCGCCGCGGTGCAATGGTAACCGATCGATACCAACACGTAAGCCACCACCCAACGGTTGAAGAGTTTGTTGCCTGGGCAAAATCCAGAAACCTGCCAATCATTGCCATCGACAACGTGCCGGGCTGCAAAAAGATTGAAGAGTACGCCCTGCCAGAAGAGTGCGTGCTGCTATTTGGCCAAGAGGGGCCGGGATTATCAGAGGCAGCGATTGAGGCGGCCGAGGTAGTGCTTGAAATTACCCAGTTTGGCTCAACCCGTTCAATTAATGCATCGGCCGCAGCTGCCATCACCATGCACCAATGGGTCATGCAGCACGTGTTTAACCGCAAGATCTAAAACTCTTTAACCGTTAGGCCAATCAGTTGGTCAAACTTTCCTTTTGAGTCTCGCGTGTATAAGACCGCATCAAGCGTTACGGCTGAGGCGGCAATTGCTAAATCAAGCGAACCACGGGGCCTTCCAAGTAGTTTTGCCTGAGCTACGAGCTTGGCAAAGTTTTGGGCATGCTCCCGATTGAAGACTACGAGCTCGCTGAAATCCTCGATTGTTCTTAGAAACGCGAGCCGTTGTTCCTTGATCTTAGGGTTGGTGGAAAGTTCGCTGCCAACGAGATACTCGCCCACCGCAACTTCAGGTAAGTAGATATTCAGGTCTTTATTGAATAATTCCTTGAGCGATAACTGTTGTTTTTCGAGCGCTATCAGAATCGACGTATCGAGGACTACTCTTCCCAAGGGTCACGAACCTGATTTATAGGGTCTTCTTTGGATTCGTAGTAGTAATCCCATGCCCCGTCATCATCGATTGGAGGATTTTTTGCCTGCCATTCCGTCAGGGCTTTCAGAAGTGCTGCGCCATTTGGCTCTTCTTCATCTGGCGGAAGTATGCGGGCAACTTGGCGCCCGCCCCTAATAATCGCCACTTCTAGCCCTGCTTCCACATCTGCTATGACGGCAGCGAAATTGCGCGAGACCTCGGTAGCCGACATTTGCTTCATAAAAATCAGATTATCTGATTTTTGGGAGATAGCAAGCGAAAGGTTCATGTCGGTAAAGCTATTTCCTAACGTGACTGTGGCCGAAGGGCATGGGTGCATCTGTGGATAAACTTAGATGTACGCCATCGCGTACTAACCCTTTCTATAAAGAGGTACGCATATGCCTGCAGTAGTGATTATTGGAGCCCAATGGGGCGACGAAGGTAAAGGCAAGGCCACAGACCTTCTTGCAGAGCACATTGACTACGTAGTTAAGTTCAACGGTGGAAACAACGCCGGTCACACAGTTGTAATTGGCAACGAGAAGTACGCGCTGCACCTTCTTCCTTCAGGCATTCTTACCCCAGGCGTCACACCAGTTATTTCTAACGGTGTGGTGATTGACCTATCGGTGCTGTTCCAAGAAATTGAAGCATTGAACGCTCGCGGAATAGACACCAGCAAGCTTCGCGTTTCTGCAAACGCACACGTTATTACCCCTTATAACGTGACCATCGATAAAGTTTCTGAGCGCTTCTTAGGCAAGCGCGCAATTGGCACCACCGGTCGCGGAATTGGCCCAACATATGCCGACAAGATTAACCGCGTTGGCATCAGAATTCAAGACTTGTATGACGAAAGTATTTTGCGTCAAAAAGTTGAGGCAGCTTTGGTTGCTAAGAACAACCTGCTTACCAAGGTTTATAACCGTGCCGCGATTCGCGTTGACGAGGTTGTTGCAGAGCTACTTTCTTATGCCGAGCGTTTGCGCCCAATGGTTGCCGACACCGCGCTTGAACTTTATGAAGCAATTGAAAGCAAAAAGGTTGTTTTGTTTGAGGGTGGCCAGGCAACAATGCTTGATGTTGATCACGGTACCTACCCGTTCGTAACATCATCAAACTCAACCGCAGGTGGTGCATCAACCGGCTCGGGTATTGGCCCTGGTGAATTTAAAACTGTAATCGGAATTGTTAAGGCATACACAACTCGCGTTGGTGCCGGCCCGTTCCCAACTGAGTTGTTTGATGAGAACGGTGAATTCCTTCGCGCAACCGGTTTTGAATTTGGAACTACCACCGGGCGCCCACGTCGTTGCGGTTGGTATGACGCACCAATTGCTAGGTATTCTGCCCGCATCAATGGTGTAACTGATTTTGTTCTTACCAAGCTTGATGTGCTTACCGGATTGAAAGACATTCCGGTTTGTGTTGCCTAC
>JBDLUH010000081.1:0-4603 GCA_039805425.1 Actinomycetota bacterium | reverse complement strand
CAGCTGATCGGCTATGCCAAACTTTTTTGGATCAAGTTGGTGAATAATTTCAAGCAGCATCTCGCGAGACTCACTGAGTGCATCGGTGCTTTCTAAGCCTTTGGCCAACACAGCTGTGGCCCCCGAAATCTGCTCAAATAAATCAGCTAGGTAGGGGCGAGCCTCGCCATCGCGAATCAAGAAATCAACTCGGCGAACAACCACACGCAAATTGCGGGTGGCAAGATCCATCCCGCGCATTAATCTAACTTGGCTCGATAACCCCTGGCGGTGCTTACGCATGAAAGGCGAAATTCTTGAAACAGAGATTGCGCTGTCTAGACTCATACGCCAGTTATCAACCAGTGGCTGCGAACCGCGAACCCTGACTAGAGCTGCGTCAACAACTTTTACGTCGGCATTTCTAACCGCTGTTTTTAATGCGTCAACAGAATCCAAGAAAACGTTAAACAGTTTTTCGGCGTCTTTAGAAGCCATGCCAATTGGGTCGCGTGGTATTAGCGCAGTAAAGAGCAGTGCCGTGGCACCACCGATAAGCGCATCTAAGCTGCGCACGAAAGCCCCACCATCGGGTGGCGGCATGATGTAAACCAACATGGCTTGCACTCCAACAGTCAGAGCAAATGCTGCTTTGCCCGAAAGAAATCTTGCCGAAGTAAGCGAGATTAAGAGCACAATGGCCATCTGCCAGACACCGGCGCCAAGCAGGTTTAGCAGAACCTCAGAAAGCGCAATACCAACCACCATGCCAAGGGCAGTTTCAAAAACTCGGCGAAGTCTTGCATCACGCGTAAAGCCAAGAGAGGCGATAGTTACAGTCACAGAAAATATTGGGTTTTGGTGGCCTAGTAGATAAAAACCAACTGAGTAGGCAGCCGTAGCTGCCGCAACTATTTGCAATATCGATGGCAGTGATTCAAAAACTCTTTGAGTAGAGGCGCGCAAAGTCCAGTGAATATTTAACGATTCTTTACTTAGCGCCATCAGAGGACTGACCCCATTAGTGCTTGCCGCCCATAAGCAAATTGCGCTTTGGAATATCGGCCGCTTTACCGGCACTTGCCGGAACAATAACTTCTTGGCTCGCATCAATGTCGCCACCGGCGCTCTTCACAACCAGCTGCGCATTTTCAGGAACCCCACGACTCAATAGCGCAAGCGCAATGGGCCCCGACTCAAAGTGCTGCGCGGCAATTGTGATGTGCCCACGTGCGCGGTCTTCACCCACCACTTGAACTTCATCGCCGGCATCTGGAAGAAAATGCCCAGAGCCATCAAGGTGCAAAAAGGTAAGCCTGCGTGGCGGGTGACCAAGGTTGTGAACCTTTGCAACCGTCTCTTGCCCGCGATAGCAACCTTTTGACATGTGTACCGCGGTTGACATCCAGTCAAACTCATGTGGCAATGCCTTGCCATCAACCTCTGATGCTTGGCGCGGGCGGTGAGCAGATACACGAAGAGCGTCGTAGGCCATGGTGCCTGCTTTTTCAAATTCAGCAAGCACGGCATCAACTTTTGAAACCTCAACCAACGATTCTGTCCAAGCCCATCTAGCCGGACGCGCCATTGAATAACGCACTCCACCGGTGACTACCCCCGGCCAAGGGTCATTCCAAATCAGTGCCACGCCATTAGATACAAAACTTTGCGGAATGCCCCGGCCAATTTGGCCAATTACAGCAAAGTCAGCCGAACGATCAGCCACAGAAACCTTCATACGGAAAATCATTTTGGTAAGCCAAGCCAACAGCGATTCGCGACCCGCATCTTCAACAACCAACCAAGAAGTTTCACCGTCATCAATAAAGTGAATTACTTGCTCGATATGGCCTTGCGGGTCTAGTAGCAATGCCTCAGCAGAAACCCCAGGCAAGAGATTTTTTAGATTTTGCGAAAGCAAAGAATGTAACCAAGCCAAACGATCTTCACCGGAAACTGTGATGATTCCGCGAGCGCCAAGATTTACAGCGGCTTTACCTTCAGCAAGATTGCGCTGCTCAATGTTTGGATTACCAAAATGTTCCTGCGCAGCATTCACAAGTTACTCCACTCGTTCAAGGCGGGCAGAAGCGTGTGGCTTCAAATCGCCACCCGGTAGCGCAATTTCCCATACCCAAAGCAAGGCATTTTCGACAAGGCCAAATAAGCGGGTTGAGTGGCGGTAGGTCTTGGCTGTTTCAAAAGCAGTGCCGTAGGCAGAGGCAAGGTCTACTCGAGCCCCTTTGATCTTGCCGTTATAAAGTTCGGCCATTCCGCCCGGGTGCAGAACAGAAACCTGAATATCAAAGCCGCCTTCTTTATTTCGCAGCTTCTCTAGGTCTTCGTGATTGTTAATGCTTTTTTCGCCAACGCCAAGTATGAAACCGGGGCCATGATCTGCCGATTCATGTGGACGGGCTACTCGCCAGTAACCCAGTTCGCTAGGAAGAATTGTTCCTTCTTCATCCATCAGCTCAGCCGAAGACACATAGGTGAGGGCATTCGAACCATCGTGGGCAAATTCAATGCGCTGTTTAAACTCGCGCTCGATTGGCGCTTCATCGGTGTCATCAATTTTGTAACTAATGATGCCGTTGCCTTCCCATTTACCAACGAGAAAAGCAAAAGGAGTGAGCTCCAGCGGAAGCCCCTCAGGAAATACGAACAACTATTTCTGACCCTTGAACAACTTATAAAGCACGAGTGCTGAAACCCCTGCAATAGCCAAAGAAGCCAAGACCAATAGTCCGGTGAAGAAAATCTCGAGTGCTAGCAACATGTCTTAAGTCTAACCTTTCAAGAAAAGGTAGACGGTTGCTATAGCCAGGATTAGATAGCTGCCACCGCCTACATAAATTAGCTTTCGAACGAACCCTTCGGCATTGTTCTTAAATAACTGCAAAAGTGAAACTGTGGCAATGGAACCGGCCAGAATTGCACCGAATGCCGCCTCAACCTGCTTGCCTTCTGAAGAGGAACTAACCACCAGGGTCACCGTCACAATTGCAACCAGCGCCCAAATGGCAATTATCTGAGTCCATTTAGCTTTCACAAGGCAATCATGCCTTAACTGCCCACCAATAAAGGGCTAAACTTTAGCCAAGCGATTTGGAGAGAAAATGGCTCAACTTCTAGTTTTGTCGGCAACTGCCGACACAGAAGTACTTCCTGCGCTTGGGCTACTAAGCCACCGTGTTCGCCAGATTCCGGCAGAACCTGCAAACCTAGTAAATGCCCCTGGCCACGACCTTATTTTTCTAGATGCCCGCCGCGATTTGGCCTCGGCAAAGTCACTTGCCAAGATTCTGGTAGCTACCGGGCTAGGCGCCCCTTTGATTCTTGTGGTGACCGAGGGCGGACTTGCCGCCGTTAGTGCCGAGTGGGGTGCCTCAGACATTGTGGTTGAAGGCGCCGGACCTGCCGAACTTGATGCCCGCATTCGCTTAGCCATTGGCAAGGCCCAGCAATTTGATCGTAACGACAAAATCCACGCTTCGGGCGTAGTAATTGATGAGGCCAGTTATTCGGCCAAGGTAAACGGCCGCCCGCTGGATCTGACATATAAAGAGTTTGAATTGCTGCGCTTTTTGGCCCAGCACCCGGGCCGTGTGTTCACCCGCGAACAGCTTTTGAGCGAGGTCTGGGGCTACGACTACTTTGGTGGCACCAGAACTGTAGATGTGCACATTCGCCGGCTTCGCGCCAAACTGGGCGACCTAGAGGCTCTAATTGGCACCGTTCGCAACGTTGGCTACCGCTTCAATCTTGAAGAAGACGCCCACGCTTTAGCTGAATAGGCCCGATATCGGTGTTTGCAGGCTTTACCTGCCCTTAAAACTGCGTCTATCCAGAGGCAACCTGCTCGTGGCAGGATTGAAGAATGTCTTCAGAAGAAACCATGGCCATCTCGTTGCCCGATTTTGGCACCGAATTGGCCCCAAACCGCTACCTGGATCGCGAGCTTAGCTGGCTTGCCTTCAACCAGCGCGTTTTGGAACTGGCCGAAGACCCAAACCTTTACCTGCTTGAGCGAGTCAACTTTTTGGCCATTTTTGCCTCTAATCTTGACGAATTCTTCATGGTTCGCGTTGCCGGACTAAAGCGCCGAATTGCCACCGGCTTGGCGGTAACCGCAAGCTCAGGGCTTTCTCCTCAAGAGGTGCTTAGTGAGATCAGCCGCGAGGCCCACCGCCTGCAAGAGCGTCACGCAAAACTTTTTATCGACACCATCAAGCCTGAAATGCGTGAAAAAGGCATTCGCATTGTTCGCTGGGCAAATCTAGAAGATTCAGAACGTGGTCTACTGCACGAGTATTTTCAGAATCAAATTTTTCCGGTACTAACTCCGCTTGCGGTTGACCCGGCTCACCCTTTTCCTTACATCTCAGGTTTGTCACTAAACCTTGCCGTGGTTTTGAAAAACCCAGAGACCCATAAAGAGCATTTTGCGCGCGTAAAGGTGCCTCCACTGCTTCCGCGCTTTGTTCGCATTCCGGGCAACACCGGAGTCACCGACGCCCGCTTTGTTCCACTTGAAGACATCATTGGTGAATACCTTGGTTTGCTATTTCCTGGCATGGAGGTTTTGCAACACCACACGTTTCGTGTAACTAGAAACGAAGAC
>JBDLUH010000080.1:0-4629 GCA_039805425.1 Actinomycetota bacterium | reverse complement strand
CAAGGGTTTTCCTTGAACGGGGCCGATACTTTATAGAACTACGCGCGGATTGCCCGGTTTACCGCAGAAATAACTGCCTTTAGGGACGCAGTTGAGATGTCGCCATCAATGCCGACTCCCCATAGAGTTTGGTCGTTGACCTCAAGCTCCACATACGCGGCAGCCTGCGCGTCTCCACCTGCGCTAAGCGTGTGCTCAACGTAATCCAAGAGCCGAACTGCAACCCCCTGCTGCTCTAAAACATTTAGGAATGCCGATACCGGACCGTTTCCAGTTCCGTGAGCTTCTAGTTCACCAATGCCATCGCGTAGAACAATATCAAGATCAACCGCTCCATCCATTTCGCTTGCAGTTCGCATCTTCTTGAGTTCAAAACGGCCCCACTTTAACTCACTCTTATTAGCAGGAGCCGGCAGGTATTCGTCAGTAAAAATATCCCAAAGCATGGCTGAGGATACTTCACCACCATCCTGGTCAGTCTTGTTTTGTACGACTCTAGAGAATTCAATCTGTAACTTACGAGGCAAATCAAGAGAATGGTCTGTCTTCAAAAGGTAAGCAACGCCACCCTTGCCTGACTGCGAGTTAACGCGAATTACGGCCTCATATGAGCGGCCAACATCCTTAGGGTCAATTGGCAGGTAAGGCACTGCCCATACCAAGTCATCAACCGAAACTCCCTTAGCGGAAGCTTCTTTCTCCATGAGCTCAAAACCCTTTTTAATGGCGTCTTGGTGCGAGCCTGAAAAAGCGGTGTAAACCAAGTCACCGCCATATGGGCTGCGTTCTGGAACTGGCAGTTGGTTGCAGTATTCCACTGTGCGCTTTATTTCATCAAGGTCACTGAAATCAATGTGTGGGTCAATTCCTTGGCTAAACAGGTTCATGCCCAAGGTGATGAGATCTACGTTTCCGGTTCGCTCTCCGTTTCCGAATAGGCAACCTTCGATTCGATCTGCACCTGCCATATAGCCAAGCTCAGCTGCGGCAACTGCGGTGCCGCGGTCATTGTGCGGGTGCAAAGAAATCAAAACGCTGTCGCGTCGAGCAATATTCCGGTGCATCCACTCGATTGAGTCTGCGTAAACATTTGGAGTAGCCATTTCAACTGTTGCTGGCAGATTGATTACCATCTGATGATCTGGCTTTGGGTCTAGAACCTCAATTACCGCGTTGCATACTTCAACCGCGTATTCCAATTCGGTGCCTGTATAGGACTCAGGCGAATATTCGTAGTAGATGTCAGTATTGGGAACAGTTTTTTCCATCTCGCGACACTTGCGAGCCCCAGCCAAAGCAATATCCATGATGCCTTGCTTGTCTTGGTTAAACACCACTCGGCGCTGCAGAACGGAAGTTGAGTTGTAGAAGTGCACAATCGCCTGCTTTGCACCCTGAATTGATTCGTAGGTGCGCTCAATCAAAGCATCGCGGGCCTGGGTAAGTACCTGAATTGTTACATCCGAAGGAATGTGACCCTCTTCAATGAGAAGACGAACGAAATCGAAATCCGTTTGGCTAGCTGAAGGGAACCCAACCTCAATCTCTTTGTAACCCATGCTTACCAATAGCTTGAACATCTTTAGCTTGCGCTCTGGGCTCATAGGGTCAATTAGCGCCTGATTGCCATCGCGCAGGTCTACAGCGCACCAACGCGGGGCTTGGGTGATTACTTTGTTTGGCCAGGTACGGTCTTCTAGAGAGACCTGAATCTGCTCATGAAAAGGTAGGTACTTATGTACCGGCATACCTGATGGAGATTGGGTGTTTTTCATTGAAGTGTCTTTCGTGTGGTGGGTGGTCAGCCAGCAGAAGGCCCCGCGACGAGGAGGGCCTGTTTAGGCCTCGCCGCGGCCACTAAGTAGTAGACCGAAGAACACGTTTTTAGACTAAACCCTAACTGGCTTAAAAGCCAAGACCATGGCTAAAAACCAAGCTTTCCTAGCTGTTTTGGGTCACGCTGCCATTCAGAGGCGACTTTTACCCGAAGACCCAAAAAGACCTTGTGGCCAATAAGCTTCTCAATTTCAAGTCGCGCCCGCTTGCCGACATCGATAAGCCTTGAGCCTCGGTGACCAATAATGATGCCCTTTTGGCTATCTCTTTCAACAAAGATGTTGGCGTGAATATCGGTGAGCTCTTTTCCTTTGCGTTTTGAAATCTCGTCTATTGTCACGGCAATGGAGTGTGGTAATTCATCGCGCACTCCCTCTAGTGTGGCCTCGCGAATCAATTCACAAATACGCGCTTCCAGTGACTCATCGGTAACTGCATCGGCTGGGTATAGGGCAGGTGAGATTGGAGTCAAATCAATCAGAACCTTGGTTAGAACTTCAAGCTGATCTTCTGTCACTGCAGAAACTGGAACGATTGCCTGCCAATCACGAAGTTCAGACACGGCTAAGAGCTGAGCTGCTAGTGCTTCTGGTGAAACAAGCTCGCACTTAGTTACCACCGCAACCAGTTTTGCTCTTCTAAATTCACTTAACTGTTCGTTAATAAACTGATCGCCAGGGCCAATCTTTTCATTGGCTGGAATGCAGAAACCAATCACATCAACATCGCCGAGAGTTTGTTCCACTAAGTCATTTAGGCGCTGGCCCAAAAGAGTTCGCGGACGATGAAGGCCCGGTGTGTCTACAAGAATTAGTTGACCATACTCGCGATGTACGATTCCCCTGATGGCCCTTCGAGTTGTCTGGGGTTTTGCGCTGGTGATCGCGATTTTTTCGCCAACCAAAGCGTTAGTAAGGGTAGATTTCCCAACGTTTGGGCGACCCACAAAAGAAGCAAAACCCGAGCGATGCTGCGAACTTAAATTTTCTGGCATTAGTTCTCCGGTTCCAGTTGCTCAAAGGCAGACTGGGCGTCAGCCAAACTTGTATCTTTGCTAACGATAACCGTGATTAGTCTCTTGCGACGACCTTCAATGCGGTCTGCGGCGATAACCAGGCCAGACACCGATACTTCGTCACCTTTACTAGGAAGCCTTCCTAGCTCCTTGGTGAAAAGACCCCCGATGCTGTCGACATCTTCATCATCTAATTCAAGATCAAATCTTTCGCCCAACTCAGTCAGTGAGTATCTAGCGTTCACGCGGTAGACACCATCACTCATTTCATCAACGTCGTCAACTTCGCGATCATACTCATCACTGATCTCGCCAACAATTTCTTCAATTACGTCTTCCATGGTTGCCAGACCGGCAACACCCCCATACTCATCAACAATCACTGCAATGTGGGTGGAGCTCAGTTGCATCTCTCGCAAGAGGTCATCAACGGGCTTAGATTCAGGAATATAAATAACCGGTCTAGCAACTTCAACACACAAAGTCGAGTCCATTTTGGCTGGAGACTCATGAAGCGTTCTAGCCACATCTTTCAAATACAAAATTCCACTTATGTCATCGATATTTTTTCCGATCACCGGAAGTCTTGAATATCCTCGACTCAGAAAGACACTCATTGCTTTAGTCAAATTAAAATCTGCGCCCACTGTTGCCATGTCAATGCGAGGAACCATAATTTCTCTCACTATGGTTTCACCAAATTCTTCAACTGAATCAAGTAGTTCTTGCTCAAACTCTTCAGTGGTGTCTAATTTGGGAAGCGAGATGGGTGTAAATAAAAGGTAGATTGAATCCACCGGACCCTTAGCTAACTTCAATAGGCGCTGTCCGACAGCATGATGACCCAACTTGGCTGCGGCTAGTTGGCTTCCAAAAAGCAATGCCACCATCATTAGTGTTGAAATTAACGCCGAAAAATACCATGGCAATTCAATTGGCGCCAATGATTGGCCTGCAACCACGCCAAAAACACCAGTGAGCGCCAGTCTCACGAAGCTCAACGATTCGGCTTTCTCTGACTCCTCAACCTCAAGTGCTGCTTTCACTACCGCAGTTAAGGTAGCCAGCGAGGCCAATAGCAGTGCTATCCAGAGCGCTAAGACAATCACCTAGGCCTCAACTTCACTCTGATAGAAGCTATCCAAGATTGCTCGCTGCAGGCCAAACATCTCTTTCTCATCTTCAGGCTCAGCGTGATCAAAACCCAAAAGGTGAAGGATTCCGTGGGTGGTGAGTAAAAGTATTTCGTTTATTGCCGGATGCCCCGCGGCCAAGGCTTGCTTTATTGCAACAGATGGACAGACCACAATGTCACCCAGGAGCCCAGCGGGGGTGACTTCCCCCTCCGATCCGGGGCGCAATTCGTCCATCGGAAAACTCAAAACATCTGTTGGTCCGGGCTCATCCATCCACTGAATATGAAGAACCTCCATAGCTTCTTCATCCACAAACTGAATTGCTAGCTCAGTCTTGGGGTGAATGTGCAACTCACCAAACGCGAACTGTGTGAGCCTAAGAACTCTAGCTTCATCTACTTCAAGGCCTGATTCGTTGTTTATTTCGATAGTCATTGTTTAGCCTTTTTGCTTGTGCCCTGAGAAGCCGTTTTTTTATCTTCGTACTTGCTGTATGCATCTACGATTTTTGCTACAAGTGAATGACGCACGACATCATCTGAAGTAAGTGTTGCAAAGTGCATTTCATCTACCTGATCCAACACCTCAATGGCTGTTCTTAAACCTGAAGAGCCGGTTGGAAGATCAATTTGGGTGATGTCT
>JBDLUH010000079.1:0-5077 GCA_039805425.1 Actinomycetota bacterium | reverse complement strand
TAGTTTGCAGCGGACATTTACGAGTTGACGCTACATTCTCGACCCGCTTCATCCAGTTACACATGCACTGTCGAAACCGATCATCCCCATATTTAGTTATCATCACCCAAAAAATCCAACCTAAACGTCTGGGTCTCGATTCTTTGGGGTTGCTCTAATGGTAGACCAACTCGGCTACATTCAAAAGGCCTAGGCCTGAGAGAAGCCTGTGAGTTAGTTCAGATATTTTCGCATGAGTACGTAGTGTTCACCCAGGTCTGAAAGCGGTTCAAAACCGCGAGCCTGATACATGCTCAGTGTTCCTCTAAAGCTCTTTTCACTTGCATCCCCGTTTTTGTGAGGAGTGGCTTCAACAGCTTCAAAACCCCTGTCGGAAAGATCCTGGATAACTAAATCCATCAACTGACCGGCAACGCCTTTTCGGCGCATTTCGGGGTCAATGTTCAGACAAACGATTACTGCAAGCTTTTCATTTGATTCCGGTACGCCAGGGTACAACTTGCTTGAGCCTGCTGAGCACCAGCCAACAACTCGCCCATCGCTGTATGCAAGATAGCCGTCCATTGCACCACTCGCCACACGGTCACAAGCTCGTTGACGAGCTACACCTTCAGCCCAAGCCTCTTCACCATTGTCGTTAGGTTCGTTTAGATAGGCCTGACAGTAGCAGCCAGCCCAATCTTCATCGTCTAAGAAAGCGCGGTGGTCAAAGTAATCCAGAAAATCATGAAGTGAATCTACAGAGATTCGCTTGAGTTCAATATCGATCACTGAACTACCAATCTTTACCTTTAGAGCTCATGGCTCGGTCAGCTTCGCGCTTGTCAGTTTGCTCTTTCAAGGTTTGACGCTTGTCGTATTCCTTTTTACCTCTAGCAAGTGCAATCTCTACTTTTGCGCGGCCATCTTTAAAGTAGATAGAAAGCGGTACCAGAGTGAATCCAGATTCCTTTAATTTAGATTGCAGCTTAAGGATTTCCTCGCGGTGCAGCAGAAGTTTACGTTTGCGACGAGAAGGCGAGTTATTCCAGGTTGCCTGGGTGTACTCAGGGATATGCACATTTTCAAGCCAGGCTTCGCCGCCATCAATGGACGCATATCCATCAATAAGAGATGCTCTGCCAGCACGAAGTGATTTAACCTCAGGGCCCGATAGTGCCATGCCGGCCTCGTAGGTATCCAAAATTAGGTAGTCGTGGCGAGCCTTTCGGTTGCTGGCAACAACCTTTTGACCACGTTCTCTAGGCATAAGAGTTCTATATTCGCAGGTATCGGCGAATTGCGAGGCCAGAAGCCAAAGCCGCCAATACTATGCCAGCGCCAATCAGCACTGGAACCACAAGAAGGCCATCGGTAAGGCCAACAAAACTGGTAAAAGGCAGACGTTCGGCAAGGTACCCCTGAACAAAGAACTGCACTATTGCCAATACTGCACCACCGGCTAGCACAGAACCAATTGTTGCGGCCAGAACGCCCTCAAGAATGAAAGGCAATTGAATGTAAAAATTGCTTGCTCCCACTAGGCGCATGATGCCAAGTTCACGACGGCGGCTAAAAGCAGAAAGGCGAATGGTGGTTGAAATAAGCAGGGCTGCCGAGAACAGCATGAGCGAAGCTATGCCAATTGCAGCTAATGACGCAGCATTCAAAATGCTAAATATTTGATCAAGATAGCTACGCTGGTCACGAACTTCTTCTACTCCAGCAACACCGGTGAAGCTTTCTGTGATGATTTGACTTTGAGTTGAATCTTTCAGCTTTACCCAGAAAGTTTCATTTAACTGATTTGCCGTCACGTATTTTGCTACGGCGTTACCTTCAAACTGTGCTTGGAAAGTTTGATAGGCCTGATCGTGATTTTCAAAATAATACTTATCAATGTATTCGCTTAGAGTGCTTGACTCTAGCTTGTCTTGCACAGAAGCCCTCAGGTCTTCTGATGCCTCCCCCTGAGGGCAAACATCTGCGGCAGAAACATCGCTGCACATGTACACGGCTACTTGTGCGCGGTCGTACCAGTAGTTTTTCATCTGGCCTATTTGCATCTGCAAAAGCGATGCAGTGCCAACAAAGGTCAAAGAAATAAAAGTAACCAGAACGACAGAAACGACCATAGACAGGTTTCTGCGGAAACCTTGTGCGATTTCGCTAAATACAAATTTCATTTAGTAAGAACCGCCAACCTGGTCACGGATAATTTCTCCGTCTTTAAGTTCAACCACACGCTTTTTCAAACGGTCAACTATTCCTCGGTCATGGGTAGCCATAATTACGGTTGTGCCGGCCAGGTTTATTCTTTCGATCAAGGCCATTATGTCTTGTGATGTTGATGGGTCTAAGTTGCCCGTGGGCTCATCAGCCAAGAGCAACGCTGGCTTGTTAACGATTGCGCGAGCTAAGGCAACGCGTTGTTGCTCACCACCTGAAAGTTCAGACGGCAAACGGTCTGCTTTGCCGTCTAGGCCAACAAGTCGCAATACCTCAGGGATTGCTTCTTGAATAAAACCCCGTGATTTGCCAATTACCTCGAGGCTGAAAGCTACATTTTGCGCAACAGTTTTATTAGGCAAAAGACGAAAATCTTGAAAAACAACGCCAAGCCGACGGCGAAAAAATGGCACCCTTCGACTTGGAATACCAACTAGGTTTTCGCCAAGAACATGAACAGAACCTTTGGTGGGCACATCCTCACGCAACATCAACCGCATTAGCGAAGACTTGCCGGAACCTGAGGCACCTACCAAGAAAACAAAATCGCCTTTTTCTACCTCAATAGAGACGTTATTTAGCGCCGGTCTCGCAGAACCTTTGTACTGCTTGCTGACATTAGAGATGCTGATCATGATGTCACCAGCCTAAGAGCCACCTGCTCTTCAAGGCCTTAGGCGCCCAGTTGTGTCTGTTTACGCCAACGAATTCCGGCTGCAATAAAGCCATCAAGATCACCGTCGAATACTGCTGAAGGATTGTTGACCTCAAAATCGGTTCTCAAATCTTTTACCATCTGATAAGGAGCCAAAACGTATGAGCGCATTTGCTCACCCCAGCTGGCCTTAACATCGCCGGCTATCTGCTTTTTAGTGGCTTCTTCTTCTCGCCTTCTAATTTCAAGCAGCCTGGATTGCAATACACGCATGGCAGCGGCCTTGTTTTGAATCTGACTTTTCTCATTTTGGCAACTAAC
This sequence comes from Actinomycetota bacterium, assembly GCA_039805425.1. GTDB lineage: Bacteria > Actinomycetota > Actinomycetes > Actinomycetales > Microbacteriaceae > Rhodoluna. Next base: position 1,893 of record JBDLUH010000079.1, on the reverse strand, counting down.
CACAGTTCCGGTTGGTAAGTGCGTAATGCGCACAGCAGAATCTGTTGTGTTTACCGACTGCCCTCCTGGACCAGAGGAACGAAATACGTCTATGCGAATTTCACTATCTGGAATTTCAATTGCTTCAGTTTGTTCAACTAAAGGGACAACTTCGACCGCGGCAAATGAGGTTTGACGTTTTCCTGCCGCGTTGAATGGACTCATGCGAACCAGCCTGTGCGTGCCTGCTTCAACAGAGAGCGAGCCGAAGGCAAAGGGTGCGTCGACTTCGAATGTGGCGGATTTGATGCCAGCACCTTCTGCATAAGAGGTATCTAATACCTGAACGGGCATCTTGTTCTTCTCGGCGTATCGCAAATACATGCGCATCAGCATCTCGGCAAAATCGGTAGCATCGTCGCCACCGGCACCAGAACGAATCGTTACAACAGCTGCTCGAGAATCGTATTCACCATTCAGAAGAGTCTGAACTTCTAACTCAGAGATTAATTTTTGCAGACCAGCCAACTCTGCTTTGGCTTCAGCTTGCACTGAACTGTCCGACTCGCTGTTGGCCATTTCAATGAGTACCTCAAGGTCATCTAAACGAGACTGCACCGATTCCAGCTTTGAAATCATGGCCTGCGCATGAGAAAGCTTGCTGGTGACACTTTGTGCATGCACAGGTTCATCCCAAAGATTGGGTTCGGCAGCCTGCAATTTGAGGGCGGCCACCTCGTTAGTCAACTTTTCGATGTCAACCACTTGCCGAATATCCGAGAAGGTAGCGCGAAGAGCGCGAATCTCTTGGGTGAGGTCTAGGTCTGCCATGTCACTATTAGTTTAGGCGAGCCCCATAATTGAAGGGTGACCAAAGAAAAGCCGGCCTATAAGCTCAAAACGTTGATCCTGCCGGTTTATGTTCCCTCGGCCCTTTTTTCTATTGCCGAGGGCAGCCTTATCCCAGTGATTCCAGCTAGCGCAGAAAGACTTGGCGCCGACTTACCCACTGCTGCAATAATTGCCGGTCTAATCATGCTTGGAACAGTATTGGCTGATGTGCCGGCTGCAAGATTTGTGAATCGCTTTGGTGAACGAAAAGCCATGATGTTTGGGGCATTTGCAACTGCCCTTGGAATTCTCTTTTCGGTGTTTGCTCAAAATATTTTCTTTCTTGGCCTTGGAGTTTTCATCGTCGGCGCCTCGCACGCCGTATTTGGCCTAGCCAGACATGGATACATAGCTGAAACCGTTCCATTTAGCCATCGTGCGCGTGCGCTCTCATTGCTTGGTGGTTTCTTTCGTCTTGGTGGTTTTGTTGGACCCCTTCTAGGAGCTGCTCTTATCGCGGTATCTGGCCTTCAGGCCGTATACGTTGCAGTTGCAATCTTTAGCGCCTCTGCAGGGGCAATTCTGCTCTTCACCAAGTCAGAGAAAATGCGTGACACTGCTCCAAATAAAGGTGGTGGTGTCTGGAACATCACAAAACGTGAACGCAGCAAGCTGCTGAATCTGGGAACCGCGTCGGCAATTCTAACTTTTGCCAGAACCACCAGAAACATTGGACTGCCGCTGTGGGCACTGCATATTGAACTTGATGTGAGCCAGGCGTCGCTAATTATTGGGCTAGCTGGCGCATTGGACTTTGCTCTTTTTTACCTTGGTGGAAAAGTTATCGACTCAAAGGGCAGAATTTGGGCTGCTGTGCCAACCCTAGTTGCCACCGGCCTTGGCCTGATGCTAATAGGTACGGCTTCAGATGCTATTAGCTTCTTGTTGGTTGCTGTGATTCTTGCCATAGCCAACAGCGTTGGCGCCGGCCTTGTCATGGTAATTGGCGCAGACTTGGCACCTGCTGATGCAAGGAACGAATTTCTTGCTGCCTACCGCTTAATTCTTGACAGCGGAGTAGCT
>JBDLUH010000078.1:0-5116 GCA_039805425.1 Actinomycetota bacterium | reverse complement strand
ATGCCTAAGTCACCTGCACTCGAGCAAAAAGATTTCGCACGCACCTCGTTGATCGAGGCTGCCGGTCGCAATAAAGTCGGCAACTTTATCGAAGTTTTTGAAGAAGAGGGTGGCGTGGCCACTTTTCTTTTCGAGAATAACCAAAAAGGGTACGTTGGTTGGCGCTGGTCAGTAACCGTTTATCAGGGCAATAAGTCTGATGCCGCAACTATTTCTGAGATAGTTCTTTTGCCCGGACCAGACTCATTGGTGGCTCCAGATTGGGTTCCGTGGTCTGAGCGTTTGGCCGATTACAAGGCTTTACAAATTGAGCTAGAGAAGCAGGCTGCGCTTGATGCCGATGAGGCCGAAGATAGCGAAGATTCAGATGATGATCTAGAAGAAGATTCTGCGGATGAATCCGATTCAGACAGCACCAATCTTGAAGACTCTGCTGAAGATGATGTTCAGTTAGCGGTTGCGAACCTTGAAGAAGGCGAAGATTCCCAGGATGATTCCGAAGACACAGGTCGCAAGCCACCAAGATTTTTGCGCCGACGCAAGGGCCTCAAGATTAAGAAGACACGCGGCAAAGGCAAGAACCCACAAGACTAGCCCCACCAAGATGGCAACCCTAGCGCTGGCTTTCACCGGCGCCGGGTCTGGCTTTCGCTCAGCATCTTTTACGTAGAACCTCATTTGGCTCAGCCTACGCGAGCTCTCCAACAACAAAGTCAATTGCCTTGGTGAGTTTCTTCACGTCTTCAATGTCTGTTGCAGTGAAAGTTGCCACACGCAATTGATTTCGGCCAAGCTTGCGATAAGAATCAACATCAACAATTCCATTTGCGCGAAGAACCTTTGAGATGTCTGTTGCCTGAATGGCTTCATCAAAATCAATTGTTACAACTACCTGAGAGCGGTGCTCTGGGTTAGTCACAAAAGGTGTGGCAAATGACGATGCATCTGCCCACGAGTAAAGGTGATCAGAGGCAGCCTTGGTCTGCTGGTCAGCCCACGCTAGCCCGCCGTTTGCGTTCATCCAGTCAATTTGCTCTGCCAAGAAGAACAAAGTTGCAATTGCCGGAGTGTTAAGTGTTTGATTCAATCGTGAATTATCGATGGCGGTTTTTACGCTTAGAAATTCTGGAATGTAGCGGTCTGTTTTTGAAATACGTTCGGTGCGTTCAATAGCTTGGGGTGACATCAGGGCAAACCAAAGGCCGCCGTCAGATGCAAAGTTTTTCTGTGGAGCAAAGTAATAAACGTCAGTTTCAGTTGCATCGAAATCAATACCACCAGCAGCTGATGTTGCGTCGGTGAACATCAAAGCGCCGGCATCTGCCCCAGCAACACGCTTGACTGGGGTAACCACACCGGTTGAGGTCTCATTTTGGGCGTAAGCATAAGAATCAACCCCGGCCTCAGCCTTAAGTTCAAGCCTTGAACCGGGCTCTCCGTTAATTACTGTTGGTTTTTCAAGCCATGGGTTAGTTAGTGCGCTGGCAAACTTGCCGCCGAACTCGCCGTGAACCAGGTTTTGGGCTTTCTTCTCAACCATCGAAAAAGCAGCTGCATCCCAAAATGCGGTCGAGCCACCGTTGCCCAGCACAATTTCGTAGCCAGCTGGGTTGTGGAATAGCTCCATTAGGCCCTCCTGCACACGCTTGACCAGGTTCTTTACCGGAGCTTGGCGATGCGAGGTACCCATTAACTTGGCGCCTTCAGCGACAAATGCGGTCAGTTGGGCAGGGCGAACCTTTGATGGTCCGCAGCCAAAACGACCGTCTACAGGTAGGAATTCGGCAGGAATATTGATTTCAGGCATACCCACAGTCTACTTAGGCTTTTCTAGGCGTTTACTGGGCGCCAGACCCTAATTTGGGAGTTTTCTGAGTATTTCCCGCTCACTTTACCTAGAACCTGACCCCCACGAGCTCCTGGGGTAAACTCAAAGCTGTTGCCAACCGAAAACCGGAGGTTCTAGTTTTGGCAGAAAAAGCTAAAGGCAGGTATCGCGCTGACGTTCAAGTGAACGTTCTCGAGTCATTCGAATTGCGCAGCCGCCGATCAATTCGCGAAGCCGAGAAGGCACGTCTTTCTCGCGCCGAGCGTCGTCATGCCAAGAAGTTGGCAAAGCGCGACGCCCAGTTTTTTGCTACCCAAAAGCAAGAAATCGCTGGTGGCTCTTCATATGTAGTTCGCGCAGCCAAAAAAATTCCTTTTTACTCGCGCCGACCATTCAGAAACACTGTCACCATGTCAATCGCATCGGGTCTCTTTGCAACATTCGCCTTGCCGGCTTATGCATATAATCCCGACGTTGCAGCCATGTCCAGATTCACCACCACCGATGCCCAAGCCTTGGCCGCATCGGAAGGCACGCAGAATCTAACCGTTGCTGCTGTTAACACTGTCAAGTTTTCGCGCGGCCAATACAAATCTGCCGATGCCGATGAAATTGCCCGTCAAGAAACTTTGAATAACTACCGCACTTACAGCGGGCCTACCGCTGCCGACTATGTGCAGAACCCTCCTTATAGCCAGCTTGATGGCGCCACAATTCTTAAGGTGGCGGCAAAATACGTTGGCACCCCTTATGTGTTCGGTGGTTCAACGCCCGGCGGTTTTGACTGTTCTGGATATGTGGCTTTCGTTTTCTCTCAATTTGGAATTGCCTTGCCACACAGTGTTTACGCGCAGAAGCGCATGGGAATCATCATCAAGCCCGAGGACGCGCTTCCGGGTGACATCGTGATGTGGAATGACAGCAGCCACAACGGAATTTATGCCGGTAATGGCAATTTCTACCACGCACCAAGACCTGGTGACAGGGTTAAGCTGGCACCTATTTTCTCGAGCAATGTTTACTTCATGCGGTTGGGCACAGAGTAGTCAAACCTATCCAGGTGCGTAAATAAGGTAACCAAATCTTCATCAAAACACACCCTCTTAATGCGGTGCTGACTGCAACTCAGGCGTAATCTGACAACAGGTTCCAACTGCTGATTGTTAAGGATTCTGAAATGACATTGATTTGTGTGCCAACCAAGCACGTGAGTCAAGGCCGTCGTGCGGAAATCTGTTGTGAACAACTGCAACAATCGCTCTCTTAAAGCGCTGTCATTTTTGACAGCGCTTTTTTATTGCCCTGTATAGGTAGGTAGTTGGTTCCAAAACGAAAGCCCACAATCCGTGTGGGCGGTTTCGAAAGGGGATTCATGCGAACGCTGGTTTTGAACGCAGGCTATGAACCATTGGCTGTTGTTTCATTTAAGCGAGCTCTAATTTTGGTGTTAAACCAAAAAGCCACCGTGTTAGCCGGGTCAAATGAGGTTAAGGTTCACAGCGCAAATGGTGAGTATCAACTGCCATCTGTGATTCTGCTTTCTCGTTATGTGCGTATTCCGGGAAGTCGGCTAATTCCAGTTTCCCGAAGGGGCGTCTTGCGACGCGACTCACATCGATGCGCCTATTGCAGGGCAACGGCTAACACCATTGATCACGTTCAACCAAAATCTAGGGGAGGAAAAGATACCTGGGAGAACCTGGTTGCTTGCTGTTTGAAATGCAACAACAAAAAAGGAGACAAGACCCTTCATGAAATGGGTTGGGCTTTGAGTTTTGCACCAAGGATGCCGGCGGGAACTATTTGGATGATCAGAGGAGCCGAACGCTTTGAGCCCGAATGGGATCCATACTTAGCTCTCGCTCAAGCCGCCTAATCTCGCAGGGTATATTTACAGGGCACGCCTTCGTAGCTCAGTGGATAGAGCAGTGGTTTCCTAAACCATGTGCGGAAGTTCGATTCTTCTCGGGGGCACCAGTACGTCTAAGTGACCACCTGGTAAGCCAGTGCGCCTAAGTCTGTAATTGAATTACAAAAGTTAGGCTGTTTCCCATGGTGGCTAAGGAACATTGGAATAAGTGGCAGCAAGAAATTCGCGCCATTGGTGTCACCAACCCACTCACTAACTTTGAAACCAATTCCTTCGGGCAAATAGACCTTGAACGCAGTCACCCGGGCGGATTCTCGCAATTCATTACCGGCAAGCAAACACTTTTATCCAATCTTGTTCGTGACCCACTGGCTTTTTCTAGAGCGTTGTCATCGGCCCGCCGCATCAAAACCAAAGCGGATCGCATAAGCAGCCAATTTGGTGTTCCAACACTGCACCTAGTTGGCGGTCTTGCCAATTTTGAGGCTGATGGTTTTGATTTAAATATTCCGATATTGCTTTGGCCAATTTCCTTAGTGAAAAAAGCTGATGATTACGAAATTGCCTTGGATGGCGAGCCTCAGGTTAACCCGGCTTTGGTTGCAGCGCTAGACGCTTGCTATGGAATCAAACTTCAAGAATCTGAATTGCTGGCTAGGCAGAACGAAAGCTCTGACCTGATTCCTGTAACCGTCTTGAACTACCTGGCCAACCTTTGTGGTGATACCGCAAACTTAGACCTTAAGCGCATCCTGATTATTTCAAACTTCACCACGGTGGTTTCAGAATTACTAGCCGACATTGATGGCCAAAGTAACCAACTCATCGATGCTTTGCTTGGTGAACCTAGCAAGGGTTTAGCAGATCTTGATATTCCTGAACTAAACCTGGTGGTAGATGCCGACGCAACCCAAATGCGAATAGTTAGCCGCGCACTTGCGTCGCAGAGCTTTGCAGTTGAAACCCTGCCTGGTTGTGGCTACATACAAACAGTCGTAAACGTAGTGTCTGGCTTGGTTCACACCGGCAAGCGGGTCTTGGTAGTTGCACCACGGGAGCAGACTTTGGCTGAGCTCGCCGACCGGTTTACGGCTATAGGCCTAAACGGTTTAGGTATCAGAGCTGACTCCACTTGGGTTGATGTTGTTTCTGCCATTTCTCGCAATGAGAAAGCTTTGCCTGATTCAGTTGAGTTGGTTAGGGCCGAGCGGATAGCTGCCGAGCAGGAATTAGATAAGTACTTTGAGTCACTAAATGCCACTGATTCCACCTTGGGTGTATCGGTTGCCAGGGTTCTACGTGAATTGTCAAACCTCAGCGCCATGGCTAAGCCGGCCTTGACCAGCGCCAGAATTCCTGAGGACAAATTATTGGCAACGGTAGAGAAATCAACCGCTCTGCAGTTATTGCACGAGGCC
>JBDLUH010000077.1:0-5217 GCA_039805425.1 Actinomycetota bacterium | reverse complement strand
GCAGCGTAACCGGGTCAAGTAGTTCTTCGGCCCGGTCAAGATCGGCCGGGCTTAGGTCACGCAGGCTTGATACCTCCAATGCGGCGGCACCGGCTTCGCAGGCGGCCCTGCGGGCTGCATAGCCCCCGTCAACCAATCGGTGTGCCACTTTGGTGTCAATAATTAGAAGTTCTAGCCCGGCCTCGGCAAAACCCAGCTCAACCGCCGTGGCTTCAAGCGAGCGGCAATCAAGAAACACGGCGTGATCCAGTTCACCAAAGAGCGAGGCAGTTTGATCCATGATTCCCGTTGGTGCGCCAACAATTTCGTTTTCACCAAGTTGGCCTGCCTGCGCAAGAGTCTTTTTACTTAGTCCGGCATTCCACAATTCGTTCAGCGCCATTGCAACTGCACATTCGATGGCGGCAGATGATGAAAGCCCAGCACCAACCGGCACATCGGAATCAATGAAGATATCGAATCCCTGTGTTTGTTTCTTACCGGATAACTTCGCGATTGCATAAGCTACGCCAAGAGGATATGCCGCCCAATCGTTGCTTTCGTTGTGCTCAATTTCTTCGATAGAAACTTGGAACGCCTCCTTAGAAAAACTTGAGGCCACACAAATCATGTTGTCCTGGCGCGGTGCGACTGCCGCATAGGTTCTTCGGTTAATGGCGAAAGGGAACACAAAGCCTTGGTTGTAATCGGTGTGCTCACCAATTAGATTTACGCGCCCAGGTGCAGACCACACTCCGGCTGGTTCGCGATCGTATTCTTGCTTGAAACCGGCAATGGTGGCTAGCAGAGTTGAGTTGGTCACTTGATTGCGCCGCGAATCATCTCGGCGGTAACCTCTGGCGGAAAGTCTGCAATAAAGGCCCCCATTGCAGATTCAGAACCGGCAAGGTACTTCAATTTATCGGCCGCGCGTCTTGGAGAGGTGATCTGCAGTTGCAGGCGCACTCTGTCACCACCGGAAATAAGTGGCGCCTGATGCCAAGCCGAAATATACGGAGTTGGGGTGTCGTAGATCTTGTCTAATGCACTCAGAAGCTTTGAGTAAATCGTGGCTAGTTCGTCACGTTCTTCATCGTTGAGTTGAGCAATATTTTGCACGTGTCGATGTGGCAATAGGTGAATCTCGATTGGCCAGCGGCCTGCGAATGGCACATATGCGGTGAAGTGCTGACCCTTTATTAGCACTCGATCACTCTTTTGCTCAAAGGCCAATGTGTCTTCAAAAAGGTTTGGACCATATGCCTTGATTGAATCAAGAACTTTGCGAGTTCTAGGCGTCACATAAGGGTATGCGTAAATTTGGCCATGCGGGTGGTGCAGGGTTACGCCAATTTCTTCACCGCGATTTTCAAACGGGAAAACTTGCCTTACTCCGGGCAGGCTCATCAGGTGTTCAGTTCTGTCGGCCCAAGCCTCAATCACAGTTCGCACTCTAGAAACTGGCATTTGTCCAAGTGAACCAAGATGCTCAGGACTAAAAACTACGACCTCGCAGCGACCAACCGATGGTCGCTTGCTGCCCAGTTCCAAATTTGGAACCACGGTGAATGCTTCGTCATCGGTGGTTAGTAAGTCCGGGCCAAAGGAAGGGCTTTTGTTTTCAAATACGGCAACATCAAAAACATCTGGCAACTCTGATTGATTACCGGCAGAGGTTGGGCAAAGGGGGCATTGATTTGCCGGCGGAAGGAATGCGCGATTATTGCGCGAGGCGGCAACCGAGATCCATTCACCGGTCAAAGAGTCAAGGCGCATCTCGGCAACGGCAGGGCGTTCGCCAAGGTTTCTGAGGTCAGCCTTGCGCTCTGGTGAAAGGGTTGTCTCAGAGTCATCAAAGTAAAAGAGGTCGCGGCCGTCTGCCAACCTCGAGGCTTTTTTACTGATTTTGCTCATACCAACAGAGTTTACCCGCCCACTGGTTCGGCCAACCGAACCCGGCGTGGGTGCTGAGAGTTGACCCCAATAGGCTAAGGGTATGCCGCTGAATTTTCATGACCGCGCCTCAGGGGAGAGGATTGGCTCATCCCGCCTGGCCAGGAATGTTCTTGATGCCGCCACCAGCGAGGTTGACCCAGCGCTCAATTCAAAGGTGCTTGGTATTCAAAAGTGGCGAAGCCAGTATCAGCAGATTTTTCGCGAACTAGCCAAGGTTGAGTTTTTTCAAGAACAAAATCTTCTAGAGATTGCAAGAACGGGCCTGGAAGAAATTTCCAATTCAATTCAAGATGAAACCGGAACAAAGCTTCCACAAATTATTAGCGCGGGTTGGTCTGGGCGCGAACAGGTTGAAACTTTCACTGTTCAAGGAACTGGCACCCCTCAGCAACTTAGAATTCCAGGAATTTCATCACTCACCGACGCCGCGCAAATTTGGACTCACGAGAACCTTGCCGAGCCAGGTCTTGTGCCTTCATTCAGTTTTCTAGATGCGCATAAAAAGCTTCCAATAAACATGGACATATTGGTGGCCCTTGCCGGTGCGGCAGAATACGCACCCACCAAATACTGGCTGGATATGGGTGGAACAGTTGCCGTTGCCGCCAGGCCGTCAACAGAACTTTGGGCTGATTTAATCGCTTACGCCAGGCAGTCGGCCGGCAAGCTGTTGGTTCCAGTACTTAAGAGGCGGCTTGTAGATGAAACCGTTGAAATTAGCGATGCAGAAATTGCTAGAAAAGCCGGACTTGATTTAGTTGACGATGCTTCGGTTTTGGCAAGTTGGGTTTCGTCTATCGCTTCAAATAACCAGCAGCGAATTGTGCTTGGTCAGTACGCCTATGCACCCGGAGCAAAACACATTTTGGTGCAGGCCGTTCAAGATTCCGTTGCCGAAGTTATGTGTAAAAAACTTGCACCTTCAAGAGTTGCACTTGCCTGGTTGGCAACCCCTACTGATTCAACTGCTGTTCCGGCCAGAGTTTTAGAGCAGAGCTTAGAAGCACATTCAAGTAGATCTTCAAAGATCAAACTTCGCGACGCTTTGCTTGGAATGCGAAAGATACCAGTTGCCTTTTTCGACACTAGATTCGGTGAGAAACTTGCCTTGATTGATCCAACCTCTCCTATTCAGGGCTCTAGCTATGCGCTAGCAAAACGCTCACAGCGCTGGCGCGCTTATTTGGCCAACAGTCAGGGGGTCAAAGTTTCCTACGCGGTCAGCCCGCCCGCCAAGACTTACTCAGTGCTTAGCTTTCGTGCTTTAAATGCCACTTATCGGGGTGCTCCAATGTTTGGTCTGCAGCCTTTTGAGGTAGCCGATGCGGCAATTGCTGCCACTGCCGTGCTGCTAAGAGATCTTCATGGGCCAATGCACTCGCGCGGTTCAACCTCTTTACACACCGATAACGCCATCCACGGCGGGCTTTGGCGCATGATGTACAGCCCTTCATCGGTGTGGTCGAGGGCAACGTTTTTGGGCTGGAAAGGGTTGTTTACCCGCCGTTCAGTTGGTTAATTAGTTTGCAAGACAGATAGTCTTTGTTCACCTGCCGTTAACCTACTGTTTCTAACGTGAACAGCGTATTAACGGCAACTTTGCCCCAAGTTTCCTAAATGGTCACTAACCAGAAAGGGTCCCGTGGATCCAATACTTGTAGTTGCGTTGGTCGTAGGCCTCGCACTTTTCTTTGACTTCACCAATGGTTTTCACGACACCGCTAACTCAAGCGCAACTGCGATTGCTACCGGTGCGCTAAAGCCAAAGACCGCCGTGCTCATTGCGGCCATCATGAATTTTGTTGGTGCCTTTCTTTCGACTGCAGTTGCTAAGGCAATTTCTGTTTCGTTAATTAACGAGGGAATCAACATTGGCCCAGAGCTAGTGTTCGCAGGTTTGACCGGTGCCATTCTGTGGAACCTAACAACTTGGTTGCTGGGTCTGCCTTCTTCTTCATCACACGCTTTGTTCGGTGGTCTTGTTGGAGCAGCATTAGCCTTTGCCGGTGTTGCAGCAATCAACTTTCCGGCTGTGCTTGAAAAGGTTGTATTTCCAGCCCTGTTCGCACCGGTCATCGCAGGTGTGGCAGCTTTCTTGGCAACCCGCCTTGCGTATCTATTGACCGCGCGTTCACAGGTATCGCGCAAGGCAACCGGAATCGGCACAGGCCGTTCAAACTTTAAGGTTGGCCAGATCTTCACTTCTTCTCTTGTTGCCTTGTCTCACGGAACTAACGATGCACAAAAAACCATGGGTGTAATTACCTTGGTTTTGGTTGCAGCTGGCCTGCAGCCAACCGGTGATCACGTTGAGTGGTGGGTAATCATCGCTGCGGCAACTGCAATTGCGGTTGGTACCTACATGGGTGGCTGGCGAATCATCAAGACTATGGGTTCAGGCCTAGCTGAGATTAAGCCGGCTCAAGGTCTAGCTGCCGAGGTTGCTACTGCCAGCACAATTCTTGCTTCAAGCAACCTAGGTTTTGCGCTGTCAACAACTCAGGTAGCTTCTGGTGGTGTTATGGGTGCAGGTCTTGGTCGCAAGGGCGGCGCAGTTCGTTGGAACAAGGCTGGCCAGGTTGTTACCGGCTGGTTGTTCACGCTGCCAGCTGCTGGTGCAGTAGGAGCGCTATCTGCGTTCCTAGTTATGGCCGGCCCACTTGGAATTTTGGCAGACTTAGTTTTGGTTGTTTCGGTTTCAATTGCCATCTTCCAGATCTCACGTCGCAACCGTATCAACCACAGCAATGTGCTTAGCGAGGTTGAAGGCGCATCTGAGGTTGTGGCCTCAGCACGACAGGTTCGTAAGGCTGCTGCAGAGCAGGCCAAAAAAGACGCTAAGCAGGCAGCAAAAAAGCCAGCTAAGAAGTCAACTTCTAAAGCAAAGGGTGGCAAATAATGATTAATTGGAACAGCCTAATTCTGGTTGCCGCAGTGGCCATTGGTTCTTCTGTTGGTCTGGTAACCGTGTTCTCTATTGGAATGCGCTTGCTTACCAACGCCCGTAACATTCAGGAGCACACCAAAAAGCGCGAGGGAGCCCGCCCTATCGAGGCCCTTAATCGCATTGCGGCGTACCTAATGTTCACCATTTGCGCATCAGCGGTGCTTTACGGCATCTACCTGATTGTGCCTTACTTTCACTTGGATAAGTAAGCCTCAAATCAAGCAACAAATCTATAGAAAGTCCCGGTCTCGTGACCGGGACTTTCGCTTTACTGGCAAGATGGTTTTATGGAAAACACACCTGCGAAAAAGAAAAAGAATTACGTCTTACTTACC
>JBDLUH010000076.1:0-5297 GCA_039805425.1 Actinomycetota bacterium | reverse complement strand
CGCTTTTGCTCAAGCCTCGTTGGTTATCCGGCACGGCCTTCATGGTTGTGGGTATTGGTCTTCAACTTGGAGCCCTATCACTTGCACCGCTAATAGTGGTACAGCCTATTGGTGCAATTGCCCTAGTAATAACCTCGTTGCTAAATGCACGAGTAACCAAAACCAGACTAAATAAAGGCACAATTCTTGCGGTTGCCCTATGTTCGGTGGGCATCGCGGCTTTTGTGGCCATGGCATCCGGTGTTGCCAACGAAACAGTTTTGAACGACGACCGCCTTCGTGAGGTACTAACTGTTTTGGCTTTTATTTTGGCCATTTTTACCGTTCTTTTCTTCACTATCGGCAAACATGCAAAAGCCCTGACCTATGTGATTGGTGCTGGAGTACTTTACGGTTTCGTGGCAACGCTGGCCAAGGTGGTTATTCAGCGTATCTATCAGGCTGAGTTTGAATGGCTGACCATCTTGTGCTTAATCGCCTTGATCGGGGCCGTGGCCCTGGGCAGTTGGTTTGTTCAGAACGCCTATGCCTCAGGCCCACCAGACCTTGTTATAGCCGGTTTAACCGTTATTGACCCTTTGGTTGCGGTGAGCATTGGAATCGTCATTCTGGGTGAGGCTACCGCTGCAAGCCTGCCTGTAATGATTGGCTTTGGCCTAAGCGCGATATTGGCCGTTATCGGGGTATATCTTCTCTCGAAGGTACATCCGGAGCTCACCCACAAGCCTCACAAGGGGTAAAATTGTTGGGCTGGGCTATCCCAGCCATTTCCACAAATGAAGGCAAACACCTTGACCACTGCTTCAGGCTCTGCAGCCATTAAGCCGCTGACGATTGTTATTGGTTGTGACACCTTTCCGCCAGACATAAATGGTGCAGCTAGATTTGCCGAAAGGTTGGCTGCTGGTCTTGCCCGCCATGGACATGACGTTCACATCGTTGCCTCAGCCTTCGACAGCACTCACGGTGCTTTCACAGAGATTCATGATGGTCAGGCAATGACGGTACACCGCATCAAGAGCTTCCGCATTCCGCAGCATAAGACTCTTCGATACGTTTGGCCATTTACTTTGAAGCGTAAGACAGACGCTATTTTGCGAGAAATTAAGCCCGATGCCGTGCACATTCAATCGCATCTGATTATGGGGCGCTATCTAGTAAAGAGCGCCAAACAACAGGGCATACGACTTCTGGCAACAAATCACATAATGCCCGAGAACTTAATTAAATATTCAGTGATCATTCCTAAATTCCTTGAAAAGACTGCAATGAAAATGGCCTGGGCCGATGCCGGGCGGGTACTGAAGCAAGTGGACGCAATCACAACCCCAACCAGACGAGCCGCAAATCTGCTAGAGGCCGCCGCCGGTGTTGAAGGTGTTTTGGCAATTAGCTGCGGCATTGACGCATCAAAGTTTGCCAACGCAACCCCAACCTCAAATGAAGTGCCAAGAGTTCTCTTTTTGGGTCGTCTAGATTATGAAAAGCACATTCACAACCTTTTGAAGGCCGTTGCCAAATTACCTAAAAAACTAAATACCCAGGTTGAAATTGTTGGTGACGGAGGGGAGCGCAAGCACCTGCAAGATCTAGCGATTGAACTAGGAATTGAAAAGCAAGTGAAATTCTTGGGCCACATCTCTGAAGAGGAGTTGCCAAAGGCCTATGAGCGAGCAACTCTTTTCGCTATGCCTTCGATTGCAGAATTGCAGAGCATTGCAACTATGGAGGCCATGGCATCTGGACGCCCTGTGATCGCAGCAGATGCAATGGCGTTACCTCACCTTGTTCACGATGGCGACAACGGTTATCTTTTTCAACCAGATGATGTGGACGAATTTGCCAGCAAGCTAAAGCTTATTCTTACCGCTGATCAGGCTGAACTTGACCGTCTATCAGAGAACTCGCTTCATTTGATTCAGTCACACGACATAGAGCGCACTCTTACAATCTTTGAAGGCCTGTATCGTGGCGATCAGGATGGTATAAAAACCTCTGACGACAACGACGAGACTTACACCAAGGCAATTGGAATTCTGCCTGAACCGCTGCATAATCGCGTTGTAGAGTTGCGTGAGCGCGCTCGTGCACTGCGTGAGGCGGCCTCTGAACTGCGTGAAGAGGTAGTTGATGAAGTTAGGGAAAAGCTTGAGGATATTCGAGACGAAGTGAAGAAGTCCGCAAAGAAAACTGCAACCAAGGCTAAAAAAGTTGTAAAGAACGCTGCAGAGCGCCTTAAAAACGACGAAGATTAGTAGGTAGCAGGTTGGGGGAGTTAGCTCAGCCGGTTAGAGCAGCGGACTCATAATCCGTCGGTCACGGGTTCAAGTCCCGTACTCCCCACCAGAAGTTAAATTGAACGGGACTTTGAAAGTCACCTGTCGGTAACTTTCCATACTCCCCACCATGTGCCTGTTTTAAGAGGCGCGAAGTTTTCTAACACTCGGAAAACTGAAAGCTATTAGTAGAGCGGCAAATGATATTGCGGCTCCAATCATTAGGGCCGTGCCTGGCCCAATTAGTAAGGCAATTGGGCCAGCAATGGCAACCCCAAGCGGGCCAAACACAAATGAACCAAAAGTGTCATAAGAATTCACTCGTGAAAGAGATTCTTCGGGAACGTTTTGCTGAATAGTTGTCATCCAAATTACGTAGAAAACATCCATGGAAATTCCCATGCAGATTGCTGCAATTAGCACCACAAAAATAGGAGCACCAAATCCAAATAGCAGCAAAAAAACTGGCTCAGCAAGCATCAGCAGCATTATGAATCTAAGTGGACGACGGGGGCGCACTTTATTTGCGATTAGCGTGCCAAGTAAAAAACCAATGCTCATGAACCCAAGAATCAAACCCCAGCTTGTCGCACCGTCATAGGCTTCAATGGTTTGTAGAGCACCCAGCACTGCCCAAGTAGCTTCAAAGCTTAGGTTCACAAAAGCAAAGCCCACAACAATGATGACCAGCCAAGATCTAGATGAAAACTCTTTCCAGCCCACTTTTAGTTCGTGCAGAAAACTAACCTTTTCGCCATCCGAAACCTGTCCGGGCTGTGGCAGTTTGGCCAGAGGTAAAATCATGGCACCGGCAATTAGAAAAGTGAGTGCGTCAATGCCCAGCGCCCAGCCCGTACCCAATGCACTAACTACAAGGCCTCCGCTTGCTGTGCCCAGCATAAAGGCAACATTTGAGCCAAAACCAATGGCGGAATTAGCACTCTGTAGTTTTTCACTTGGAACAATGATTGGTGTAAGGCCTGAGAAGGCTGGGTACCAAATACCGTTCAAAATTCCTGAGAGCACGCCCACAACTACCAGCAATAAGACGCTAGGGGAGTCAACAATAAATGAGGCTGCAACAATCAGAATCAAGAAGCCAAGCAGCATGTCGGCCCAGCCCATGGTCTTGGCTCGGCCAAATTTATCAGCAAAAGTTCCACCGGCAAGAAGCAACAACAACACTGGCAACGTGCGGCTAACCATTACCAGGCTTAGTGAACCTGCATCGGCACCATCAATAGCTAGCACGCCAAAGGCAAGAGCTACCGGCGAAATTCCGTTACCAAAATTTGAAACTGTGCGAGCAAAGAAGAGTTGATAGAAATGCGGAACCTTACGCAGGTCGCGAAGGGTTTGAATCATTTGGATTTTTCAGCAAAGTAGCAGGTTGGGCACAGTGATTCGTATGTTACGTGCACACCATCAATTGCTACCTGTTCGCCATCAAACACGAATTTGCCATCAAGCTTGCGGCCATTGAACATAGCCTTGCGGCCACAGCGGCAAATTGTTTTTAATTCCTCCAGAGAGTGCGCGATTTCTAGCAAGCGAAGTGAGCCAGGAAAACCGTTTGTAAGAAAATCGGTGCGAATGCCATAGGCCAAAACCGGAACACCGTCTAGCACCGCAATCTCAAGAGCTTCATCAACTTGCTCTCGAGTCAAGAACTGCGCCTCATCAATCAACAGGCAGGCAATGTCGTTACCAGTCGAATGCTTGAACTCGGCAACGCGGGCAGCGAATTCTTTGCGAAGGTCTAGGTTTGGGGTAATTAGAAAGTCAACCTCGCGGTCAACACCCAGGCGGCTGGTTATTGCCTTCTCACCTTTGATGTCTACGGCTGGCTTTGCCAAGAGCACGTGCTGATCGCGTTCTTCGTAATTATGGGCGGCTTGCAGCAAGGCAGTGCTCTTGCCACTGTTCATGGCTCCGTGACGGAAATAGAGCTTGCTCAAGGCTTCTAGCCTTGGTAGCTGCGGAAAGCGATAACGGCGTTGTGGCCACCGAAACCAAATGATGTACTGATTGCCAGTATTGGTCCTTCTGGCAGTGCGCGTGGCGAAGTCACAACGTCCAACGGTATGGCTGGGTCTTGGTTTTCAAGATTTATGGTTGGCGGTGCAGTGCGTTCGTGCAGGGCAAGAACGGTGAATATTGCCTCAATCGCTCCGGCGCCACCAAGAAGGTGACCGGTTGCAGATTTAGTGGCCGAAACCGCAATCTTGCCAAGGTGTTCACCAAAAACACGCAACAGGGCTGTGTATTCAGCAATGTCACCAACTGGGGTGGAGGTTGCGTGGGCGTTAATGTGCACCACATCTTCTGGTTTTGCATTTGCTTGTTGCAGGGCAGCTGTAACAGCACGTGCCGCACCGGTGCCCTCAGGGTCTGGAGCGGTGATGTGGTGAGCATCTGATGTCACTGACCCACCAACTAGCTCCGCATAAATTCTTGCACCGCGCTTTTTTGCGTGCTCCTCGGTCTCAAGCACTAACGCTCCAGCGCCTTCACCCATCACGAAACCATCGCGATTAACATCGTATGGTCGTGATGCGCCGGCTGGGTTATCGTTGCGCTTTGAAAGTGCGTGCATGGCCGCAAAAGCGGCCAATGGCAATGGGTGGATTCCAGCTTCACAGCCTCCGGCAACTACAACATCAATCTCTCCGGAACGAAGGCGAGCAATTGCATTAGCCACGGCTTCAGTGCTTGATGCACAAGCTGAAACAGCTGTGCGCACACCGCCGCGGGCTGCGATGTCCATTCCAATTGCCGCTGCTGGGCCGTTTGGCATCAGCATCGGAATAGTCATTGGCAAGACACGGCGTGGGCCCTTTTCTTTAAGAGCGTCATAAGCATCAAGCAATGTCCAAACGCCGCCAATACCTGTTGCATACTCAACTGCGAGGCGCTCGGGCACAACATCGGGTGAACCCGCATCTGCCCAAGCCTCACGAGCTGCGATTAGTGCAAATTGACTCGACGGGTCAAGGCGCTTGATCTCTTGTGGAGTAAGCA
>JBDLUH010000075.1:0-5551 GCA_039805425.1 Actinomycetota bacterium | reverse complement strand
GTCGTTGCGACGGTTCTTCTTGGTCACGTATGTGTAACCGGTACCAGCTGTCGAACGAAGCTTGATGATTGGACGGATGTCCTTGTCTTTCTTAGCCATTTAGCGGCGCTCCTTAGATCTTCTCGCCGCGGGCAAGAATCGCGGCTACAACAGCCTCGATGCCACGTGAGTCAATAACCTTGATGCCACGTGCGCTTAGCTGCAAAGTAACGTTGCGCTTTAGTGAAGGCACGAAGTAGGTCTTCTTCTGGATGTTTGGGTTGAAGCGACGCTTGGTCTTGTTCTGAGCGTGCGAGACGTGGTGGCCAAACTGTGGCTTGGTCTCAGTCACCTGGCAATAAGCTGCCATTTCTTCTCCTTGATAGGGCAAGCCAGAACATGCTGCAAAAGCAGTCAATAAGGCTTGTGTGTTAAATCTCGGTCGCCATACAGGCAACTGCTCAAGTTTAGGGGAATTAGTGGCTAATTAGCAAGCCCAGATTTGGATTTTGCGGATTGACACGCCGCACAATTTCCAAAAATGTCGATGTTGTGGCTTGGTTCTGAAAATCCGTGCTCCTGAGCTACCTCATCGGCCCATTTTTCCACGCGATCGGCCTCAATTTCAACTGTTTTTCCGCATTCTCGGCAAATCAGGTGGTGGTGGTGAGCATTTGTGCAGGCCCGATACAAGACCTCGCCGTCGTTTGACTGCAAACTATCGGCGTCACCGGCCTGGGCAAGATCTGCGAGGGTTCGGTAGACGGTGGCTAGCCCAATGCTAGAGCCGTGATTTTTCAGGGTTTGGTGCAGCTGCTGGGCAGATACAAAACCGGTTGCCTCGCCCAAAGCATGCTTTACGGCTGCTTTTTGGGGGGTATTCCTTCGTTTAGGTTCAACCATTTGCGCAAACTACAGGATTAGTGGTCTTCGTGATCGTGATGGGTGATCTTGTGCTCTTTGTCGAATTTTTCGTGCAATTTCGGCAAAATCACCTTTTTCCAAAGGGTTCCATAGAGCAACCAAATCAGAATTACGTCTTGAATGATGGTCCAGCCCAGTTCAGCCATGATGTGAGCCGGGTCAATGAAGATGCTCCAGGCTTCTTCCCATACGGTCATATCTTCGTGGTCGCCTGCCATTAGTGGATTCATGGTGACAGTTTATGACTTATTGATAATGAATGTCAATAGCAATTAGCGAACTAGTCAAGCAGCAGAGCTGGCTCTTCCATCACAGAGGCAACGTCTTGCACAAAGCGGCTGGCAACGTCACCATCAACAACTCGGTGGTCGAAGGTTGCACCAATGGTGGTTACCTGGCGAATCTGAATCTCGTTGTTCACAACCCAAGGCTTAGGGCGAATCGAGCCAAGGGCAACGATGCCAACCTCACCCGGGTTCAAGATTGGGGTTCCGGTATCAACACCAAAAACACCAATGTTGGTGATGGTGATGGTTCCGTCTTTCATGTCGGCCGGCGTGGTCTTGCCATCGCGTGCGGTTGCCGCAAGTTGCTGAATTGCTTCAGCAAGCTCAAGCATTGACATCTCGTGTGCGTTTTTAATATTCGGCACAATCAAACCGCGCGGTGTTGCCGCTGCGATTCCAAAGTTCACAAAGTTGTGCACGATGATTTCTTCGTCTGTCCAGGTTGAGTTAACCATTGGGTTTCGGCGCACTGCCCAGATCATTGCTTTAGCCATGATCAATAGTGGAGTCACCTTAACACCTGCAAAATCTGTTGACGCCTTCAAGCGCTTTACATATTCCATGGTGCGGGTTGCATCAACGTCAACAAAGATGCTTACGTGTGGGGCGGTGAATGCAGACTGAACCATTGCGGTTGCAATTGCCTTGCGCACACCCTTAACCGGAATGCGTTCTTCAGAAGTCTTTGGTGCTTCTGGGGTTGAAAGGTTTCTAAACACCGATGCCTGAGTTGCACCGCTGACAACATCTTCGCGAAGAATTTCACCAGCAATACCCGAGCCAGAAATATTTGCAAGATCAACGCCAAGGTCACGAGCAAGTTTGCGAATTGGTGGCTTGGCAATAACTTTTTCAGCTGCTGCCATTACTACCGTGTTGTGAAGTTCTGTTGCTGGGTTTGCCGGCGGTAGGTGAGTGGCGGCGGCAGCTACAGCTGCAGCGGTAACTGCCGGTGCTGTTGTTGCAATTGCACCGCGGCGTCTGCGCGAGGCACCGTGTGAGCCTTCCATTACTCCGTAGCCAACAAGGTTTGGAGTTTTCTTTGGTTCGCCATTCTCTGCAGCATTACTTGCAACGGTGCTAGCCACATCGGCTGCAGCGGCAGTCGCATCGCTCTCTTCAATAATTTTGATTGCGCTGGTTGCAGTACTTACTGCACCAACGGTGCCGGCAACCTTAACCGCAATGATTGGCTTGCCAACCTCAACGGTGTCACCTTCTTTGGCAAGTAACTCTGAAACAACTCCCGCAAAAGGAACCGGAAGTTCAACCAAAGATTTTGCCGTTTCAATTTCAACGATGATCTGGTTAACGCTTACGTTGTCGCCAACGGCAACTTTCCAAGTTACGATTTCTGCTTCGGTTAGACCTTCACCAACGTCGGGCAAGTTGAAGTATGCGATCTGTGACATCTATAACTCCTAGTAAGCCAAGCTTCGGTCAACCGCTTCAAGAATGCGGTCGGCATCGGGCAAGAATTTTTCTTCCAGCTTTGCCGCAGGGTAAGGAACATCAAATCCACCAACACGAATTACCGGTGCCTCTAGGTGATAGAAAGCTAATTCAGAAACTCGCGCAGCAACTTCAGAAGCCACCGATACATTCACGTTTGCTTCGGCAACTACAACCAGGTGGCCGGTCTTCTTTACCGATTCAATAATGGTGTTGAAGTCAATTGGTGCCATAGAGCGCATGTCGATCACTTCAATGCTGGTTCCCTCTTCGGCGGCCATGGCGGCTGCCTCAAGTGAAGTGGTTACCATTGGGCCATAGGTGGCAATGGTTGCTTGGTTGCCTTCGCGAACCACCTTTGCGGTGTGCATTCCGGCTGGTGGGGCATCTAGGTTAACCGGACCCTTCTGCCAGTAGCGACGCTTAGGTTCAAAGAACAAAACTGGGTCTTTAGATGCAACCGCCTGCTGAATCATCCAGTACGCATCGTTTGGAGTTGAAGGTGAAATCACACGCAAACCAGGAGTGTGCGCAAAGTATGCCTCTGGTGATTCCGAGTGATGTTCAACGGCACCAATGCCGCCACCAAATGGAACACGAATAACAACCGGCATGCTCAAGTAACCTTCAGAGCGGTTTTGAATTTTTGCCAGCTGGGTTGTGATTTGGTTGAACGCCGGAAAAATGAATCCTTCAAATTGAATTTCCGCTACCGATGAGTATCCACGCATCGCCAAACCAATTGCGGTTCCAACGATTCCCGCTTCTGCGATTGGTGAGTTAAAAATTCTGGTTGGACCAAACTCATCCAAGATGCCTTCGGTAACGCGGAACACACCACCAAGCTGTGCAACGTCTTGACCAAAAACCAAAACTTTATCGTTGTCTTTCATTGCACGGCGAAGACCGGCGTTAATCGCTTTTGCGATTGACATCTCAACAGTGTTACTCATTTTTCTCAAACACCTCCTTGAGGTGTATTGCCCACTTCGTCGGCTGCGTTTTCAAACGATGCTTCGTAACCTTCAAGCCAAGCAAGCTGCTCTTCAATCAGCGGGTGCGCTTCAGAGTAAACGTGCTTGAACATGTTTTCAATTGGTGGGTTGCCAAGTGCAAAAGTTTCTGAACGCACATAGGCCGAAAGTTCTTCACCAGCTGCATCACACTCGTCAAAGAATGACTGGTTGATTCCCTGGCGACGCAAGAATTTTTCTAAGCGGGCAAGTGGATCGCGCGCCTTCCAATATTCTTCTTCTTCTTTGCTGCGGTATTTGGTTGGGTCATCGCTTGAGGTGTGAGCGCCCATGCGATATGTCAGCGCTTCAATGAGGTGGGGGCCGGCGCCTTCGCGAGCATCATCCATGTGCTTCTTGGTTACCGCATACGAGGCAAGTACGTCGTTGCCGTCGATGCGAATTCCAGGAACTCCAAAACCAGCACCGCGCTGAAAAAGCGGAACTGTTGTTTGGGTTGCTACCGGTGATGAAATTGCGTACTGGTTGTTCTGAATGAAATAAACCAGTGGAACTTTATTGGTGGCAGCAAAAAGAAAAGACTCTGATGCTTCACCCTCGGCAGTTGCACCATCACCAATGTAGGTAATAACCGCAAGATCATTTTCAAGATCTCCGTTACCAACCTTGCCGTCAAACTTCACACCCATTGCGTAACCGGTGGCGTGCAGGGTTTGAGTTGCAAGAACAATGGCGTAAAGGTGAAAGCGAGTTTCGTCTGGGTTCCAACCACCGTGGTTAACACCGCGAAGCATTTTCAAAATGCTCATTAGGTCAATGCCGTGGGTGATTGCTACGCCGTGTTCGCGATAGCTTGGAAAAATGTGATCGTTGTGGCCAACGCCATATCCGGAACCAATTTGTGCAGCCTCTTGGCCAATTGCCGGAATCCATAGACCCAGCTGCCCCTGGCGCTGAAGAGCAGTGGCTTCGTAATCAAAGCGGCGCATGCGAGCCATATCGCGGTAGAACTTTAAGAAGTCCTCTTCTTTTAGCTCTTCAATGTACTTTCCATATTCGGCATAGGCGCTTGGCACACCGTACTCACCCTCAGGGTTGAGTAGCTGCACCATAGGCACGCGATCTTGGGAAGTCATCTAGACCAGATTACTTGACCTAAAGTGGCACAATCTAAATATGGTTCGATTTCTAGTTAGCACGGTAATAAACGCTCTTGGCCTTTGGGCCGTAACCCTGTGCATTCCCGCAATCAAGCTCACCCCCTACGGCGGCACCGAAATCTGGCAAAGCATTGCCTCCTTCTTGCTGGTTGGCGCGGTGTTTGGCTTCGTGAACGGCATCATCGCTCCTGTGATCAAGGTTTTGGCGTTCCCGCTTTACGTTCTTACCTTTGGCCTTATCTCGTTCCTAATTAACGGCGCCCTGCTACTTTTTGTGGCCTGGCTATCGCAGCTTTGGGGCAATGGCGTATTCACCATTTACGGCTTCACTACTGAGGGCCTAAGCATTGAGTCACTGGGTTGGGCCATTTTGGGCTCAATTGTGATGAGCATCACGGCATTCGTGGCCAGAGCCATCTTCAAGACCCTTCGTCTTATTTAGCCCCGCTTCATCTGGTAGACCGTCACCTCGCCAACCTCGACTGATTTTTGAGCACCGATAATCTGCAGCACCTGTTCGCGCACCCGTTTTAGACCAAACTCTTGGGATTCGTCGGCCAATTCAGCGGTTTTTGTGTAATTCGATAAATCGTGTGCCTCCACCAGAGTGTCAATTGGCTTAGATATTGGCTGCTCGCGCACCACCGTAACCATGTTTTCGGCCATGGGATTGGCTTTTAGCCCCAATTTGGGAACAATATCGTTTGAATGCTCAAGGGCCACCACCGGCATCTTTAGTTCAGCTGCCACCTGGCCAATGGGTGCTCCGAAAGTG
>JBDLUH010000074.1:0-5590 GCA_039805425.1 Actinomycetota bacterium | reverse complement strand
TCACAAAGAATTACTAAAGCTTGCAGAACTTATAGGTGCGCCTGTTGTGACCACACTTATGGCACGCGGCGCATTCCCAGATTCACATAAGCAAAACCTTGGTATGCCTGGCATGCACGGAACAGTGCCTGCGGTAACGGCTTTACAAAAGAGTGACCTACTGATCACTCTTGGTGCCCGATTCGACGACCGCGTAACCGGTGATGTAAAGAGCTTTGCCCCGGGCGCCAAAGTTATCCACGTAGATATTGACCCGGCTGAAATCGGCAAGATTCGTTTTGCGGATGTGCCAATTGTTGGCGATGCAAAAGAAGTAATCACCGAGCTGAATGCAGAACTTCCTGCAGCAATCAAGGCCCACAAGATTGACATCACCGAATGGTGGAGCTTCCTTGACGGTTTGGTAAATCGCTATCCACTTGGCTACACCAAAGCAGACGACGGAAAGCTTTCGCCTCAATACGTGATTGAGCGCATCGGCGAGCTATCTGGACCAGAGGCCATTTTTGCCGCTGGTGTTGGTCAGCATCAAATGTGGAGCGCACAGTTCATCAAATACGAGCGACCAAATTCTTGGTTGAACTCTGGTGGAGCTGGAACCATGGGCTACTCAGTTCCTGCAGCAATGGGGGCCAAGGTTGGCCAGCCAGATCGTTTGGTTTGGGCAATCGACGGAGACGGTTGTTTCCAGATGACCAACCAAGAGCTTGCTACCTGTGCAATTAACAATATTCCAATCAAGGTTGCCATTATTAACAACTCTTCGCTTGGCATGGTTCGCCAATGGCAAACACTTTTCTACAACGAGCGCTACTCAAACACTGACTTGCACACCGGAACAGATGCGCTGATGATTCCAGACTTTGTAAAGCTTGCAGAGGCCTACGGTTGCTTGGCTATTCGTGTTGAAAAAGAAGAAGACATCGATAAGGCAATCAAGTTAGCAATTGAAACTAACGATCGCCCAGTGGTTATTGACTTTATTGTTAGCCGCGACGCCATGGTTTGGCCAATGGTTGCAGCGGGTCTTTCAAACGATGAGGTTCAGTACGCTCGCGATGCGGCGCCAATCTGGGATGGAGTGGAGTAAAGATGTCTAGACACGTACTTTCACTGCTGGTTGAAGACAAGCCAGGAATTTTGACCCGTGTGGCAGCGCTATTTGCCCGCCGCGGTTTCAACATTGAGTCTTTGGCTGTGGGCACCACAGAGGTAGAGGGCCTTTCACGCATCACAGTTGTGGTGGGTGTTGAGGGCGCTCCGCTTGAGCAAGTTACCAAGCAGCTAAACAAGCTAATCAACGTAATCAAGGTTGTTGAACTAGAAGCCGACCAGGCGGTACAGCGCGATCACATGCTAATTAAGGTGCGAACCGATGCGGCAAGTCGCTCAGCGGTGTTAGAGGCAGTAACCTTATTCCGTGCACGCGTTATCGACGTTGTGAGCGATGCACTAATCATTGAGGTCACTGGCGACACTGCCAAATGCGCGGCCTTCATCAAGGTTCTAGAACCATTCGGCATCAAGGAATTGGTTCAATCAGGTGTTCTGGCTATGGGTCGAGGCTCAAAGTCAATCACCGAAAAAGTTCTAAAGTAAAAAACTTAAACAATAAAAAGCTTCATCAAAGAAAACAAGGAGAAACAAAGTGGCTGAAATCTTTTATGACAAGGATGCAGACCTTTCGATCATTCAGGGTCGCAAAGTTGCAGTACTTGGCTATGGTTCACAGGGACACGCACACTCACTAAACCTGAAGGACTCAGGCGTAGATGTAGTTGTTGGTCTTCCTGCAACCTCTAAGTCAAAGGCAAAGGCAGAAGCTGCTGGCCTGAAGGTTCTAACCCCAGCTGAGGCTTCAGCTTGGGCCGACGTGATTGTTGTGCTTGCACCAGACCCACGTCAGCGTGACCTTTACAACCAGGACATCGAGCCAAACCTAACTGCGGGCAAGGCACTTGTTTTCGGTCACGGTTTCGCAATTCGTTTTGGTTACATCACCGCTCCAGAAGGCGTTGACGTATTCCTAGTTGCACCAAAGGGTCCAGGCCACTTGGTTCGTCGCGAGTACGAAGGCGGTCGTGGAGTTCCAAACCTTATCGCTGTTCACCAGAACGCAACCGGTTCAGCTTTTGAACTAGGTCTTTCATACTCAAAGGCAATTGGTGGTACCCGTGCGGGAACCATCAAGACCACCTTTGCTGAAGAGACTGAAACAGACCTATTCGGTGAGCAGGCTGTTCTATGTGGTGGCGCTTCACAGCTAATTCAATACGGCTTCGAGACCCTAACTGAGGCCGGTTACCAGCCAGAGGTTGCTTACTTTGAGGTACTGCACGAGCTAAAGCTAATCGTTGACCTAATGTACGAGGGTGGAATCGCTAAGCAGCGTTGGTCAGTTTCTGACACCGCTGAGTACGGTGACTACGTCTCAGGCCCACGCGTAATTGGCCCAGAGGTCAAAGAGCGCATGCGCGAAGTACTAACTGACATTCAAGATGGAACCTTCGCTAAGCGTTTCGTTGCAGATGTTGACGCCGGTGCTCCAGAATTCCTAGCGCTACGCGCCAAGGGTGAGGCACACCCAATTGAGGCAGTAGGTCGCACCCTACGCAAGCTGTTCTCATGGATCAAGAATTCAGATGACTACCAGGAAGGTGTTGCAGC
This sequence comes from Actinomycetota bacterium, assembly GCA_039805425.1. GTDB lineage: Bacteria > Actinomycetota > Actinomycetes > Actinomycetales > Microbacteriaceae > Rhodoluna. The sequence goes on along the minus strand of JBDLUH010000074.1, from coordinate 2,923 downwards.
TCGCTAAAGCTGACGCACGCCTAGTTATCTAAAAGGCACCCCACCCGCTAATGGCGGGAACGGGGTGCCTTTTGTTTTGGCTAGAATTGAGGCAAGTTCCACGTCGCTGTCGCCGCGGGCAAAAAACCTCCCACTTATCAAGGATTTCAATTGTCTAAGCCAGTCGTACTAATTGCCGAAGAGCTATCACCTGCAACCGTCGAAGCCCTAGGCCCAGACTTTGAAGTAGTAAACGTTGACGGCACAGACCGCCCGGCATTGCTAAAGGCACTTGCTACCGCAGATGCAATCTTGGTTCGCTCGGCTACTCAGGTAGATGCTGAAGCAATCGCAGCGGCACCAAAGCTAAAGGTTGTTGCACGCGCGGGTGTAGGTCTAGACAACGTAGACATCAAGTCGGCAACTACTGCCGGTGTAATGGTTGTTAACGCACCAACGTCAAACGTTGTATCTGCAGCCGAGCTTGCGATTGCGCAGATGTTGGGGCTGGCACGTCACATTCCAGATGCAAATGCGTCATTGAAGCGCGATGAGTGGAAGCGTTCACAGTTCACCGGTGCCGAACTTTACGAAAAGACCGTAGGTATCGTTGGCCTTGGCCGAATTGGTGGTTTAGTTGCAGCACGTCTTGCTGGCTTTGGTGTTGAGCTAATTGGTTATGACCCATACATCACTCCGGCACGTGCCGAGCAGATGGGCGTGAAGCTTGCAACCCTTGAAGAAGTGATGAAGCAGTCAGACTTCATCACCATTCACATTCCAAAGACTCCTGAGACCACGGGCATGATCGGTGAAGCTCAGTTTAAGATCGCAAAGCCAAACTTAAGAATCGTTAACTGTTCACGCGGCGGCATCATTGATGAAGACGCGCTCTACACTGCGCTAAGCACAAACCAAATTGCCGGTGCCGGTCTAGACGTATTCGTAAATGAGCCGCCAAAGGGCTCGCCTTTGCTTGGTCTAAAAAATATTTTGGTGACTCCACACCTTGGTGCATCAACTGACGAGGCTCAAGAAAAGGCTGGCATCTCTGTTGCTAAGTCGGTTCGCTTGGCGCTCGCCGGAGACCTAGTTCCAGATGCCGTTAACGTTGCCGGTGGAAACATCGATGCATCGGTAAAGCCTGGAATTTCTCTAATGGAAAAACTCGGCCAGGTTCTTTTCGGAATTTCTGGCGGCTCAGTAAGTGCAATTGAGGTTGAGGTTCGCGGCGAGATCGCAGCGCATGATGTTTCTGTCTTGAAGCTAGCCGGGCTAAAGGGCTTCTTTCAGAACGCTGTTACCGAGCAAGTTTCATACGTCAATGCTCCACTAATGGCCGAGCAGCGCGGCATAGATGTCAAGCTAACCGTTGACGCCAAGTCAGATGAGTATCGCAACGTAACAACCATTAAGGCAACCTTGGCCGATGGCACCAGCGCATCAGTTTCTGGAACCGTAATTGGCCCTAAGCTTCACCAAAAAATTGTTAACATCAACGGTTATGACGTTGAGCTTGGTTTGGCCGAACACCTAGTTCTTATGGTTTACGCAGACCGCCCAGGAATCGTTGCGGTTTACGGCAAGGCCTTTGCAGATGCAAACATTAACATTGCGGCTATGCAAATTGCGCGTCAGCAAAAAGGCGGTAAGGCTCTCTCTGTAATCACCGTTGACTCACCGGTTGACGCTTCTGTACTTGAAGCAGTACGTGTTGCAATTGCTGCAGATGTAATGAAAGCAATTGACATCATCGGGTAATTCCTAAACCACCAACAAAATTAGCAAGGAAAAAATCATGGCTCTAATTCTTGACGTACGTACTCCAGATGAAATTGCAGATGGCTACCTTGAGGGCGCACTTTTCGTTGACTTCATGGCCGAAGACTTTAAGGACCAGGTTGTTTCACTAGACAAGAGCGCCGACTACGTGGTGCACTGTCGTTCAGGAAACCGATCGGGTCAGGCGATTGTGATTATGGCCGATCTAGGTTTCACCGGCGAACTTGTTAATGGCGGCGGGCTAGAAGATGCAGCGGCATCCACCGGCCTGGCAATCGTAAAGTAACCAACACAATGGACTCGTCTTACTGGGACGCAAAATTTGATGTAGAAAACTACATCTACACAAAAGAAGTTAACCGCTTCGTAAAAGAATATTGCGAACCTCTGATTAAGCACATTGGTCCAGTAGGAAAAGTAATTGATCTTGCAGGCGGAGAGGGCCGCAACGCGGTTTGGTTTGCCGAGCATGGCTGGCAGGCAGAAAACATTGATTTCTCTAGCAAAGGCCTAACTAAGTTTTTGGCTTTTGCTGAAGAGCGCGGGGTAGTGGCCAAGTGCTTTGCCAACCGTGCCGATGCAACCGGTTTTGAATCTGTGTTGATGCCGGTGGATATTGGCGTTTGTGCCTATTTGCAAATTGCCCAACCAGATCTATTTGATGCCCTGGATAACCTGATCGAAAACATCAAACCTGGCGGCTACCTGATGGGGGTTTGGCATGCCAGAGAAAACCTTGATGGTGGCTTCGGCGGGCCGCAAGACCCAAAGGTTCTGCCAACTGCCAGCGAGCTCAAGCAGTTTTTAGAGCAGTACCCATTGGAAATTGAGTTCTTGGGTAACCGTGATGGTCAGGTTCATACCCGTGATGGACTAAAGCCGTCAACCACGCTGGTTCTGCTGGCAAAGCTCAACTAGCAGTAAACTCTTCACTTATACAAAGAGTTTTGGGAGCCTCAATTGACGCGTGAATACAAGATTGCCGTAATCGGTGGAGACGGCATTGGCCCTGAGGTAACAGCCATTGCTCTCGAGGCAATCAACCGTGCAACCGTTGGTTCAGGTGTGGAATTTAAGACCACACAATTTGACCTAGGCGCTCGTCGTTATCTTTCAACCGGCGAGACGCTAACCCAAGCCGACATGGATTCCCTAAAACAGC
>JBDLUH010000073.1:0-5638 GCA_039805425.1 Actinomycetota bacterium | reverse complement strand
GCAGCAAACAGGTACTGAGATAGATCGTTGGTACCAACCGAGACAAAATCAACAATTCCGGCCAGCTGGTCGATCAGTGCAGCAATCGACGGTGTCTCAACCATGATTCCAACTTTGTAGCCACCAAGTGAGCGAGCAAGATCGGCAAACTGCTTTGCTTCTTGCACGGTGGCAATCATTGGTGCCATTACCCAAACTTCACGACCGGTTTGCACTCTTGCAATTTCAAGTGACTTCAACTGGTCTTCAATGAAGTCGCGGTGATCTTGAATCAAACGGAAACCTCGAACACCAAGTGCTGGGTTTTCCTCGTGCGGCATTAGCAAGAACGGAACCGGCTTATCGCTGCCGGCGTCAATTGTGCGAACCACAATTGGGCCCTGTGGTGCAGCAGCAAGAATCGCAGCGTACTCGGCAGCTTGTTCTTCAACTGTTGGAACAACTTTTGAATTTAGGTAAAGCAGCTCGGTACGGAACAAACCAACGCCAACAGCATCTGTCTTTGCAGATGCTGTTTCTGCATCGGCCAGCGTGCCAATGTTTGCACGAACCGGAATTAGTGGCTCATCGTTAATGGCAACAAAAGAAATTGCTTTGGTGGCAAGGGTTTCGTCGCTACCAAATAACACGCGGTCACCAACTGGGTCAACCAAAACGGTGTCACCGTTGTTCAGCGAAGCGGCTGCACCACAAGAAACTACCGCAGGAATTGCGCGTGAGCGACAAATAATTGCGGTGTGCGATGTTGGCCCACCCTTTAGCGTGATTACACCAACAACAGCTTTAGTGAACTGTGCGGTGTCGGCAGGTGAGAAATCTTCGCCAACCAAAACTAGGCGACCAATTTCTGGAAGCTCAAGTGCCATTTCAATTCCGGCAATGTCTGCCTGCACGCGCTTTGAAATATCCTGTAAATCTTTTACGCGCTCATCGAAGTCGGCATCGCCACCAAGTAGCTCGGCAAATGTGTCTACCGCTTTTCCGTAGGCGGCAGCTGCGCTCCAACCATCATGGATGTGTGATTCTGCAAGTTCAAAAAGTTCTTCGTCTTCTAAAAGATAAGTAAGCGCTTCAAAAATTTCGGCGCTGGTTCCGCCGGCGCGCTCACCAAGAGCGGCCAAGCTTGCGGCAACGTTTGCAATTGCAGTTTTTAGTGCAGCGGTTTCATCTGCTGCTGAATTTGAAGATTTGGTCCACTCTGGAAGTGGTGCCTGTGGCTTTACGAAGAAAACTTCACCAACGGCTGAATTTAGGCCTACGCCAAGACCCGATAGAACGGCGCCTGATGCTAGAGACAAAGTCTTTAGCCCTTCAAGAACTCTTGAATCTGAGCCGCGATGTCGGCAGCTTGGGCCTCATCTTCAGTCTCAACGGTCAAGGTTAGCTTTTCGCCGGTCTTGATCTTTAGGCTCATCAGCATCAGGGCTGACTTGGCCTTTACGAATTCTTCGCCTGGGCGACCAATCTGAACATCTAGTTCAGTCTCTTTTACTAGCTTCACAATCTGGCTAGCTGGGCGGGCGTGCAGGCCGATAGGGTCTAGCACCTCAACTTCGTGGGTAAATACAGACATCAGGATGACTCCATTAATAAGGGGGATTGATGGGGACCTGAGCCTCATTGCTCGGGAGCCCTCTAATACTGCCATATTTCGGCTTTTTGGCGCTTTTTTGGCCCTAAGGCTCGATATTCCAGCCTGAGAACACGTTTTGACCTGCTGAAAATGTAAACGATTGCTTTGTATGCTTTCTACAATCCGTAAAGGTAACTTTCTCGCATCTTTTGCCCAGATTTACCAAAAGTCTGAGAAAACCCTGTGTACGGTAATTCACACGAGCTCTAAAAGAGCTTCCAAAGGAGTAAGCAGTTTGTCTACAGCAGTAACCACCGCCGACATCGTAATTGTCGACATCGAGGCCTCGTCTAAAGAGCAGGCAACCCGCCTTCTTGCAGAGCGTCTATTGGCCGCCGGCCGCATCACCGAAATCGAAGGCTACCTGGCTGCTGTTGCTGCTCGTGAAGAGCACTTCCCAACTGGAATCGAGGGTGGCATTGCTATTCCTCACGCACAGAGTGATCTAGTAACTGTGCCTTCAGTTGCCGTTGCAACCACCGAAACAGGAATTGATTTTGGTGCCGACGACGGACCATCTCACCTAATCTTTTTGATCGCTGCTCCGGCATCGGGTGAAAGTGCACACCTAGAAATTCTTGCGGCGCTAGCCCGCAAGGTAATGCACGAAGAATTCCGCGATGCATTGCGCGCGGACAAGAGTGCTGCATCAATTGCAGAAACCGTTACTCGAGAGGTACAAAAATAAAATGGCAAAGATCGTTTGCGTAACTTCATGCATCACCGGAATTGCTCACACCTACATGGCAGCCGAAGCTCTTGAGCAGGCTGGCAAAAAACTAGGGCACGATGTGAAGGTTGAGACCCAAGGGTCTGCCGGATCAAACCCGTTCAAGCAAGCAGAAATTGATGCTGCTGACGGTGTAATTTTTGCCGTGGATCTACAGGTAAAGGATCGCGAGCGTTTTGCTGGCAAGCCTTACCTTGAGATTCCAGTTGCTAAGGCAATGCACGGCGCGCAAGCTTTGATCAACCAGTTGCTAGAGCAAATTGAAAATGGCACAGCAGCCAAGGTTGGCGAAGGTTCTGCTGCAGCTCCTGCTGCAGAGAAAACTGAAAAGGCTCAGAAGCCTGCTTCAGAGAAGAAGGGCGGCTTCCTCGGAGGCCTGTTCGGTAAAAAGTAGTAACCCCAAATCCAATTAGAGAACTATTAGGAGACTCATAGTGAGCAACTTAAGTACAGGAACACGCATCCGCCAGTGGCTGATGACCGGTGTTTCACACATGATTCCATTCGTAGCAGCCGGCGGTATTCTTATCGCTCTTGGCTTCTTGTTTGGTGCAGTAGCAGCAGGTACCGATGGTATCCACGCATATGACGCAGCAAAGATGTCAGTTCCAGTTGACGCTGATGGCAAGATCACCGGTTTCAACCTTCTAAACGTAGGTAACTGGGCATTCATCATTTTCTGGCTAGGTAAGGCAGCATTCGCATTCTTCGTACCTGTTCTTGCAGGTTACATTGCGTATGCAATTGCTGACCGTCCAGGTCTTGCTCCAGGTTTCGTTGCAGGTGCGCTTGCAACTGGTCTAGACGGTAACCCACTAGGTACCGGTACTGGATTCCTTGGTGCAATCCTTGGTGGTTTCATTGCTGGTTTCGTAGCTCTATGGATCTCACGTTGGCCAGTAGCCAACTGGATCAAGCCAGTTATGCCAGTAGTTGTAAACCCACTACTTTCATCATTGATCACCGGTTTCGCAATGGTTCTAGTTCTAAAGACCCCTATCTCAGCTCTAGCTGGCGGCCTAACCTCATGGTTGGCTGGCCTATCAACTGCAGGTGTTGTAGTTGTAGGTATCGTTATTGGTCTGATGATGGCATTCGACATGGGTGGCCCAGTTAACAAGGTTGCTTACACCTTTGGTGTGACCGGTCTTGCTGCAGCGGGTGCAGTTGCATCAGCTCCTGAGTTCGTAATCATGGCGATCGTTATGGCTACCGGTATGACCCCTCCTCTAGGTCTTGCTCTTGCAACTGTTCTACGCAAGAACCAGTTCTCAGAGTCAGAGCGCGAAAACGGTAAGGCAGCTTGGTTGCTAGGTGCGTCATTCATCTCTGAAGGTGCAATTCCTTTCGCAGCTGCTGACCCAGCACGCGTGATCCCATCAATCATGGTTGGTTCAGGTGTTACTGGTGCTCTAGTAGCAATCTTCGGTAACGAGCTACGCGCTCCTCACGGTGGTATCTTCGTGTTCCCACTAGTAAGCAGCCCGTTGACCTACATCCTTGCAATTGCTATCGGTACCGTTGTTACCGCTCTAGCAGTAATCGTTGCAAAGGGTATTGGTTCAAAGAACTAATTACTGAGTTATAGAAAAGGCCCCAGCTTCGGCTGGGGTCTTTTCTTTTTCCCTGATGCTCAGTGGCACGTTCCCACCGGCTGCAACAGGCTCACGGGTAAACTAAACGGGTGAGTTCACAGAGCCTGGCGCAATACGCCGAAGCAAATGGTCTAAAGCGCATGGGCGCAAGACCAGCTCTACTTGACTACCTAAAAGAGACTTTCAAGCGTCGCGATTTTGCCTTTGCAATTTCTGCCTACACAAATGAAGCGGCTAATGCCAGAACTGCCCTTGGTAAGTGGTGGCTTATTTTGCTACCAACCATTCAGGCGGCAACTTACGGATTGATTTTTGGTTTGATCCTTGGTGACAGCAGACCCGATAATTTCTTGCCGTTTCTTTTTACGGGCGTATTTTTGTTTTCTTTCTTTTCAGGAAGTTTCTCAAGTGGTGCCAGCTCTATTACCTCTAACGGTGGTTTGGTTCGCAGTCTAAGTTTTCCTCGCATGCTGTTGCCAATCGCTGCAGTGGCCCGCCAGTTCTTAAACCTCTTGCCTCAGCTTGGCGTGCTGGCGGTTTTGCTTTTGGTAATCCAACAAACCATTTCTATTTCTTGGTTGGCTGTGCTGCCGATTTTGATTCTTGCTTTGCTTTTTGCATCGGGCCTAGCCATGATTGCCGCCAGACTCACAGTTCAGGTTAGAGATCTTTCAAAACTGATTCCTTTTGTTACTCGCATTGTTTTCTACATCAGTGGAATCTTCTTCAGTATTGAACGTGTACTTGAGTCTGTTCCTGCGCTGGCACCGTTTATTTACCTGAACCCTATTTATGACTTCATTGAACTAACCCGCGGTGCGTTGGTGGTTGGCCACCAGATGACCGGAACCCTTTGGTTGGCATGCTCAATTTGGGCCATGGTTACTTTTGTACCCGGAGTCATCTTCTTCTGGATTGCAGAGGAGCGTTATGGCAACGAGTAAAAAACCGGTTGTAGTGGTTGACGATGTGCACGTTATCTACAAAGTGTTTCCTGGTGGAAAACGAGTAGGCGGCGCACGAGTAAAAAACGTTCGTATTTCTAAGAAAGTTAAGCTTCGCGAAGTGCATGCGGTTAAGGGTGTGAGCTTCACAATTTACGAGGGCGAAAGCATTGGAATCATTGGTAGCAATGGTTCAGGTAAGTCTTCTCTTATGAAGGTACTTGCCGGCATTACCCAAGCAACTAAGGGTGCAGTTTATGCAAGATCAAGGCCAACACTTTTGGGTGTTGGTGCAGCGCTTATGCCAAACCTTTCTGGCGAGAAAAACATTTTGCTTGGCGGCATGGCTCTAGGTTTTAGCCGCAAAGACATGGAGTCTTCGGTAGATGCAATTACTGATTTTGCCGGTCTTGAAGAAGCCATAGATCTACCAATGCGCACTTATTCTCAGGGCATGTCTGCCAGGTTGCGTTTTGCAATTGCAGCACATCGCACCCACGACATTTTGATTATTGATGAGGCACTTGCCGTTGGCGACAAAGCTTTCAAAAATCGCTCACAGGCCCGCATGATTGAAATGCGCGATGGCGCCGGCACGGTTTTCTTGGTTAGCCACAGCATGAAGTCAATTAAAGAAACTTGCAACCGGGTGCTGTGGTTAGAAAAGGGTGATCTACGCATGGATGGCGACCCAGACACAGTAATTGCCGCTTATGAAAAATACGTAGAGGAATCG
>JBDLUH010000072.1:0-5773 GCA_039805425.1 Actinomycetota bacterium | reverse complement strand
AAACACATCCAACTGAAGCCATGCTGCAAAGGTGTTCCAAATTCCAAACACCAAAAGCAAACCAAGAATCATTAGCAGCACTCCGCCGCCAATGTTGAACGCACGAATGTGTCGCTTTACAAAACCCACCGATTTTGTGGCCCAGCCAAAGCCAGCGGCGATGGCAATAAACGGCAAGCCAATTCCAAGTGCATAAATAAAGGCAAGTAGGGCGCCTTTGGCCGGATCGCCGGTATTTGAGGCAAGCGACAGCACTGCAGCCAGGGTTGGGCCAATGCATGGGGTCCAGCCAAGACCAAAAGCCACCCCCAGTAGAGGTGCGCCAACAAGCCCAAGCTTGCTTGAAACCTGAAACTTAAATGTGCGCTGCATAAACCCAAACTGCCCAAGCATTACAAAACCCAGAGCAAATACAAAAACTCCCAGCACGCGCTGCACCCATTGCAAACCGCTGGCATACACCACTGCACCCAAGCCGCCGAATAGTGCACCAAAAGAAACAAATACCAGCGCGAATCCAAGCACAAATAGCAGGGCACCCAACACGGTGCGCCTTTGCGAGGCAGGCGAACCGTTGGCACTGGTTCCAGAAACAAAACCTAGGTAGCCGGGAATTAGTGGAAGCACGCAAGGGCTAAGAAAAGAAACCAATCCGGCAAGCAGAGCCATTGGAATCGCTGCAAGCAGAGATCCATTCAGAATGATTTCGCCGGGATTCAATTTTTACTCCTCGACGGCTGTCTTAATTAGTGCGCCCAAAATTGATTTATCAATTCTGCCCAAGACTCTTGCAGTCACTTTTCCGTCTTTACCAATCACCAAGGTTGTGGGCACTGCCTGCGGCGTTACGATTCCGGTAAATGCCAAAAGCACAGAACCAGTTTTTGCATCAACGATTGAAGGCCAGGTGATTTCAAAATTACGCTCAAAAGCATTAGCTGTTTCAGCGCTGTCTCGAACGTTTACGCCAATAAATTGAACATTCTTGTTTTCACTTTGAAGTGCTACCAAGTCTGGGGCTTCGGCTCGGCATGGTGCACAACCGGCGTACCAAAAATTCAACACGGTCACTACACCGGTTAGGTCTGTGTTTGAAATCACATCGCCGGTTACGGTAATGCCAGACCATTGCACGGCCTCACCGCGATTTTCTGCAGCAAACTCAGTTACTGTTCCATCACCAGCAATGTAATTTTTGTTATCGCCGGCTTTGTATTGATTAGCCAGCGGGTCATTGGCTGTGCAGCCCGAAAGCGAGATAGACAAAACGCCAATCAGCGCGATTAGCGCAACTAACGCAATTGTGCGATACCTGAATTTCAAACTGCACCCTTGTCTATGGCGCTAAGCCCGGCACCCGGGTCTTTGTAGTCAACCTCAATCCAGTCGTTGCCATTCCTTTCGAAAGAGGTAACGCTAGACAACGCCGTGCGGCGCTTACGTGGGTTGTGAGGCAATTTCTGCCCACTTAGCTTGCGGTGCACCATTTCAATGGGCAGCTGGTGTGAAACCAAAACCACATCGCCGTCTGGAACCGAGTTCCAGGCTTGCTCCATAGACTCCAACATGCGGGCAGCAATTTCATCAAATGGTTCACCCCAACTTGGTTTCTGTGGGTTGCGAAGGTGATAAAAGAGGTGTGGCCTAAGAGCTAAGTATTTTGCACCAAGTTTGCGGCCTTCAAACTTATTCCAAGGTTCAATCAGACGTTCATCGGTGGTGGCATCTAAACCAAAGACCTTCTCAACATGCTCGGCAGATTCACGAGTACGAAGAAGTGGGCTGGCGAATATGCGACCAACCGGGCGCTTTTGAGACTTGAGCTCGGCCGCAGCCGCTGCCGCCATCTGATGTCCACGATCACTGAGGTGAAAATGTGGCAAACGCCCGTAAATAACGGCACTGGGATTGTGCACCTCGCCGTGGCGAATAAGGTGAATGCGTTTGGCGGGCATACCCCTAAGTCTACCCTCGGCTAAACTTGTGCCTTATGAGAGCCCGTGCCCTAGTAAAAGACCTTGCCGCCCTGCCTGATGGCCCAGTTACCGTTGGTGGATGGGTAGAAAAGCTTCGTGATCAAAAGCGCATTCAGTTCATCATTATTCGCGATGAAACAGGCGATGTTCAGGTCACCTACCCTCGCCCAGTAAAGGACGACCAGCCGGTAGAAGATGACGCACTTGCGGCCAAGGTTTCAACCCTTACTAACGGTTCATTCGTGTGGATCACCGGTCGCCTAGTGCACGACGAGCGCGTAAAGCTTGGCGGTCTTGAGATTCAGCTTGATGATGTAGAGATCGTCACCATGGCAGACCCTGAAACTCCAATTGCCGATGACACCTCTATTGATAAGCGCATGGACTGGAGATTCCTAGACCTTCGCCGCCCAGAGATGAACCTGGTCTTCCGTATTCAAAGCACCATTGAGCACACCTGGCGCCAGTACTGGGCCGAGAACGACTTTGTTGAGATTCACTCACCTAAGTTGATGGCTTCAGCCTCTGAATCAAACGCCGAGCTATTCAAGCTTGAGTACTTTGAGACCCACGCCTACCTTGCTCAGTCACCTCAGTTCTACAAGCAGATGGCCATGATGTCTGGCCTTGGCAAGATCTTTGAAATTGGCCCGGTATTCCGCGCCGATCCATCTTTCACCTCTCGCCACGCTACCGAGTTCGTATCGGTGGATATTGAAGTTTCGTGGATTGACTCGCACGAAGACGTGATGGCAATTCAAGAGCAGCTACTTCACCGCGCAATCAGTGCGGTCAAAGAAAAGCACGGCGAAGAAATCAAGAAGCACTTTGACATTGATGTAGTTGTGCCTTCTATTCCTTTCCCTCGCGTGCCACTGCTTGAGGCTATTGAAATCATTAAGCAGCGCGGTCACACCGTTGAGCGTGGTGGAGACCTAGACCCAGAGGGCGAACGCCAAATTGCAGCTTGGGCCGAAGAGACCCACGGTCACGAATTTGTTTTTGTAACTGACTACCCTGCAACCGTGCGCCCGTTCTATCACATGCGTCACGCAGACAACCCAGCTCTTACTAACAGCTACGACCTAATCTGGCGCGGCACTGAGATCACCACCGGTGCTCAGCGCGAACACCGCCTAGATGTTTTGATCGAGCAAGTTAAGCAAAAGGGTCTTGAGCCAGAAGGCCTGCAGACCTACCTTGACTTCTTTAAGTACGGCGCACCTTCACACGGTGGTTTTGGTATGGGCTTGCTTCGCGTGTTGATGTTGCTGTTGCACCAGCCAAACATTCGCGAGGTTGGTTTCTTGTTCCGCGGGCCAAACCGCCTAGAACCATAATTCAAAAAATTGCAAAAATGCCCCGGTGTTCATCGGGGCATTTTTTATTGTCTTATGCTCCCGAAACAATGAAATCATGATTGGATTCCTGGATGAGAGCTCGGCCGGGAGATACCGACTGTGCCTGGTGATCATGTCTGACATAAATCACTCAAAATTTCTGAAATCTTCTCATTCATTTCTCTTGCGAGGTCAATCTAGATTCCACATGGCGAAAGAGAGCCCCAGAAGGCGCAGAGAAATTCTTGATCTATTACTTAGGTTCCAATTTAGCGCTTACATATTTGAAATCGATAACCTGACTCTCAAACCGAACTCAGCTCGTTCACATTTGTTGCGAGCCATCGGGGCGCATTCCTCATGGTCAACTATTTCGAGATTAGTCTTCGATAGAACAACGTCAGAAAACTTAGACACGAGAATATTGCAGGATTTATTTCAAAGCACTGGTCACCGCATAAATTTCAATCACCAAGCAAGTTCTCTAGAGCCCGGACTTTGGGTTCCAGATGCAATCCTTTGGGCATACGCCAAGGGTGGTGAGTGGAGACAAAAAGTCGGGCAATCAGTGAAAGTTTTTCGCGTGCACTAAGCGAATAGGCGAGTTAAATGCGTTTGCCCAAGAATCAACCGTCCGGATGGTTCTTGGGCATTCTTTCTAAGGCTCGTGCCTTCGACTTCTTAACTATAAATCTCTGGGCCGACAACAACAAAGAATCGCCCATAGTTTCTATTGCGTACTACTCCGCAATGTGTAATAGTGTAACCATCGAAAGGGGGAAACATGGATTCAACCCAATTACTCAAGGGCGTGCTTGATGTGGCCGTGCTGGCCGTTATCGAGCACGAAGACGGCTATGGCTACGACATCGTTCGCCGCCTGAAGCAGGCCGGACTTAGTGAGGTCGGCGATGCCTCGGTGTACGGCACGCTGCGCCGACTATTCACCGCCGGAGCCCTAAATAGTTATGTTGTCGCATCAGACGATGGCCCGCACCGGAAGTACTACGGAATCAACGAGACCGGCATCAAGATGCTGGCCGAACAACGCAAAAGCTGGGCTAGCTTCAGCACTCAAATGACCAACCTACTTTCAAACTCTCGTGGAGGAAAGAAATGAAATCTCTAACTGATATCAACATCAACGCATTCGCCGAGGCGGTCCGTGCCGAACTTGGTGACCTAACCAAAAGTGAAATTCAAGAACTAACCGATGGACTTGAAGCTGATCTTGCCGAGAAGTTTGCCGAAGAGGGCGTTGATTTTGAAACTGCCTCGGCAGCCGAATATGCTGCTGAACTGCGCGAAGCTGCCGGCGTCACTGCAAAGCCTGCCAGGCGCAAAGCCTTTTCTTCGACTGCCTTGATGCAGAACACTCAGGATTGGTTTCGCAAGACCCAGTTTGGAACCGCGATTCTAGAGTTTGGAATTTCAGTTCGTCCGTTTTGGTGGGTACTTCGTGCTTTCGTTGCCTGGTTTATTTTTGCAGGAGTCTTCTATGACTTCACACGGGGAGCAATATTGTTGCCAGTTTTTATTTTCATAAGCATTCAGTGGGGTCGCAAGAAATGGTTCACCGGAAAATTTTTTACAGCGTTGGTGCTTCCTCTAAATCTTCTGGCATTAGTTCTTTTATTACCAGCACAGGGAATGCTGCTTATCAAGCTGAATAACTACGCAAATGCAGAGCAAATGCTAAGGACTATGCCTGGAAACGATGGGCTTCGCTATAACGGAGAGGTTGTCTCGGAACTAAAGGCCTTTGATGCTGAGGGTCAAGAGGTTGTCGAACCAACATTTAAGGATCAGCGTGGAAATGCAATTGATTTACCTGCAACGCAAGTTGCATATTTTTCAATGCCAGACATTATGGGCATGAATCTATATTCAGCAACTCAGGCACTTAAAACAGCCGGTGTCCTAGATGGCAGTGGTGGACTCGATACAGCGTACATCGATGGAGCAACGCCAGAGGACGGAATCGTTGTAGAGGTTTACCCACCAACGCCAGGTGACATGGTAACCAAATTCGATGTGATCAAGATAACCCTGGGAAAGAAATAGACAAACGATCCCCCGGCATTCACGCAAAACCAAGTGCGTGAGTGTCGGGGATTTCTTTATTTCTTTGTTGCCGAGCGCACGGTCTTGACCGGCGCAGCAACCTTGGTGATTGCGTTATAGGCCTTGCCAGCCCATGGGTATTTCTTACTCAACATCTTGAGAACGATTAGCAAGATCGGAAACCAGAACTTCTTTAATATCCAGCGCATGATTTAAGCCTAGCCGCGTAGCTAGTTGTTTAGCATTTTTGCGTATAGGGCGCGCATAAGGCGCTCTTCATCTACCCGCCAATAGTTGTGCATTTTTCCATCGATAAGAATTACCGGAATTTCTTCAGAGTACTTAAAGTGCAATTCTTCGTCTTCGAGAATGTTCAGTTCATCAACCAGCACC
>JBDLUH010000071.1:0-5936 GCA_039805425.1 Actinomycetota bacterium | reverse complement strand
ACACTCCGCTAATTTCTTTCTTGAATAACTCAATTCGTGCCAAGGCACTTTTTAAGCGCGATAAAGATTACGTGGTCATGAATGGTGAAGTGCTGATTGTTGACGAGCACACCGGCCGTATCCTTGCCGGCCGCCGATACAACGAGGGCATCCACCAGGCAATTGAGGCCAAAGAAGGTGTTGAGGTAAAGGCCGAGAACCAAACTCTGGCCACTGTTACCTTGCAGAACTATTTCCGCCTTTATAACAAGCTTTCTGGCATGACCGGTACTGCCGAAACTGAGGCAGCGGAATTCATGGCTACCTACAAGTTGGGTGTGGTTCCAATTCCAACCAACAAGCCAATGGTGCGCCTTGATCAATCAGATCTGATTTACAAGAACGAAGAAATCAAGTTCAACATGGTGGTGCGTGATATTGCCGAGCGCCACAAGAAGGGTCAGCCTGTTTTGGTTGGTACCACCAGCGTTGAAAAGAGCGAGTACCTTTCTAAGCTTCTTGCTAAAGAAGGAGTGCGTCACGAAGTATTGAATGCTAAAAACCACGCTCGTGAAGCTGCAATTGTGGCCCAGGCTGGTCGCCTGGGTGCAGTAACCGTTGCTACCAACATGGCTGGTCGCGGTACAGACGTAATGCTTGGTGGTAACGCCGAGTTCCTAACCGTTGATGCTTTGAGCAAACGCGGTCTAGATAACGACGAAAACCCTGAAGCGTACCAAGCTGCCTGGGCCGAAGAGTTTGCCAAGATCAAAGAGACCGTAGCTGAAGAAGCCGAGAAGGTTCTAGCTGTTGGCGGTCTTTACGTACTTGGTACCGAGCGCCACGAATCACGCCGTATCGACAACCAGCTTCGCGGTCGTGCCGGTCGCCAAGGTGACCAGGGTGAATCTCGTTTTTACCTTTCGCTAACCGATGACCTGATGCGACTATTCAATTCGGGTGCCGCCAGCTCATTGATGAACCGTGCCTCGGTACCTGATGAAACCGCGATTGAATCAAAGATTGTTAGCCGAGCTATTCAGAGTGCGCAGTCACAGGTTGAAGGCCGCAACGCCGAGATTCGCAAAAACGTTTTGAAGTATGACGATGTTTTGAACCGTCAGCGCGAAGCAATTTATAGTGATCGCCGTCACATACTTGAAGGTGATGACATCGCCATGCGCGTTGAATCGTTCCTTGCCGACGCTATTGATGCAATCGTAGAAGGTCACGTTTCAGATTCAACAGGAAACGATTGGGATCTCGAAGCACTATGGACAGAACTTAAAGCCATCTACCCAGTTGGCCTTGAAATAAGTGAGGTCTTGGCCGAGGCTGGAAACCGTTCAAAGCTAACCAAGAGCTGGCTAAGTCGCGAACTTGTTTCAGATGCCAAGGTTGCCTACGCCAAGCGCACTGAGAAAATTGGTGAAACTGCAATGCGTGAACTTGAGCGCAGAGTTGTGCTTTCAGTCGTGGACCGCAAGTGGCGCGATCACCTTTACGAGATGGATTACCTAAAAGAAGGTATTGGACTTCGTGCAATGGCACAGCGTGACCCGTTGGTAGAGTATCAGCGCGAGGGCTATGGCATGTTCCAGCAGATGATGGGTGCCATCAAAGAAGAGGCAATCGGATTCTTGTTTAATATTGAGGTTGAGGTAACTCCGGCACCGGCGATTGACCCTTCACAGTTGACCTACATTGCTCCTAACGAAGACGGAGCAGCCGAGGCGCACAGTGCCAATGAAGCACGTGGTGAGCAGAAGAACGAGAACCAGGGTCAGCAGAAGCCTGCCGACGGCTCTGGTAGCTCATTCTTCCGCTCATAAACCCATAAGTTTTACAGCGTTTCATAAGTTAGAGAACACTAACCGAGGTGGCCCGCCACCTGTTGTTTATGCCCTCTAGTCGAATAGTTACCGCTCTGACGCGTCTTTGCGAGTTGAGAAGGACTACAGATTCAATAACGCCGTCACGCGGCGATGTGCTCATAAGATTTTGTACTGAGAAATTCTGATGGCGAGTTTTTTGACCAAGAGCTTGGCGATTTTCTCTGGCCAGTGCCGCGCGGCGAGCTAGCCTTTGGTACACCTCGTCAGTTAGCAGTCTGGCAAGTTGATCAATCTGCCTAGAGCCGGCAATTACCTCAACAACTCCGGTCGCCAGCGCTCGAAGGCTAGCTTCTGGATTTGGCAAGTCTGAAGTTTTGTTGTACTGCGGACCAAAAAACTCTTCTGCCTGAATTAGGTTTTTTATTTTGACTTGTTTACTGCTTGATATTTCCCCTGGCTTAGCATCTTCTGTTGGCATTGTGTCCAACTTTCTATTAGTGAGCGATTCACTTCCCCCTAGAAAAGGATTTTCTAAGAATTCTGACGGTAGACCTGTCAAATGTACGGCACAAGGGATTTTTAAAACTTGTGCATAACTATTTAGCAACGGAAAATAATTTTTCATACTAACCAAATGCATATTGAAGACATCTTCGAAGATCTCGAAGCGCAGTTTGAAGCAGGTTTGCAAAAAAGTCAACGAGATTCTTTTACTGGAAACACCAGGGCCCTAGAAATTCAAACGTTTAGTTTGATGAGCAAAGAATTAATTGCACCCATACTGGGTAAAGAGTTTTTGGCGGGTCTTGATTCAGTGGCCCCGGTTTGGCACATTTACCCAACCAAGGTCATCCGTAAAATCACCCTTCACGATGAACTCGATGAGTCACTTCCCAGGCTTCGTAATTTATCGGTGGATTTAGAGACTTTTCTTGGCAGCCTGCCAATGCCTTGCGCAGTTCGCTGGCGCATGGCCGGGGAAGAAGATTATTTAACTCCCGGCACTTTGCACTCGATTTCCAGAAACCTAATGTTTATCTATGTTTCCGGTTCAAGCCGGCCAATTGCCGTACCAATTGCTGCTCTTGGCCAATTAATCATTGAGTCTGTGGATAATCTCAACGGAGATTTTTGATCATTGTTTCCATAGGTTTATGAGCAAACCAAGAAAACTCAAAACTCCGCATTCGCTTAAGATCAAGAACCTAGTTTTTTCAATTTTGCTTTTTGCCGGGGCTGCCGTTGGAATTAATTACGTTATTCAAGCAAACAACCAAACCAGTGAATATCTGGTTGCCAGTCGTGACCTACCCGCCGGCAGCACCTTCAGTTTGGATGACAGCGTGCCAGCCGCCTTCAATCTTGGCCTAAGTGCTGACCAATACCTAAAAGAAGGTGACCTACCACAGGGTGGTTATTTGCTAGGCCCGGTTAGGGTGGGTCAGCTTATTCCACGAAGTCAGGTTGCAAGCGCGGTAATAGACGAGCGCGTACCAGTGGTTATTAATTCCGCTATGGGTTTACCAGTTGGCTTGGTTCCCGGGGCATCGGTAGATGTATGGGTTTCACCGTTAGATGAAAATAACGTATTTCAAGAACCATTTGTACTGGTGATTGGTGCTGAAGTCTCTCAACTGATTGAAAGCAAAGAAATGTTCGCCGACCAGAACCCCGAGGTAGAACTTTGGGTTCCAGTTGAAGCAGTTGGTCCGGTGCTTAGTTCGGTAACTTCAGGAGCCAGCATTTCTCTGATTCTTAAACCAACACTTGCTGATGGTTGATGCCCAGCTAACTAGTGGCAAGTTGCTGGCGGTTTGGTCACCTGCAGGTTCGCCAGGCAGAACTACGCTTGCCTGTTCTATAGCTGCAGAACTAACCAATTCCGGCAAAAACGTTCTGATTGTAGATGCCGATACATATGCACCCTCGCTCGATGTCTACTTAGGGCTAAATGATCACCCTGCTGGACTAGCCGCTGCTTGCAGATTAATCTCTCAAGAAAGGTTTGATCTCAGTCAGCTTCGCCGCTTAAGTGTTGAGCTGCAAACCCAAAGCGGTTCGCTAACCGTAATGACTGGCCTTAGCAGTTCGGCAAGGTGGCCAGAGGTAAGTGGCCAGCAGATAGAAAACCTAGTGGCCATTGCTCGGCAGCACTTTGACTTTGTATTGCTTGACACTGCTGCCAACCTCGAGGCAGAAACCGGGCTTGCGCAATTTGCCGTGCAGAGAAACTCGGTAGCTCGTTGGGCGGTTAGTAATTGCGATTTAGTTATCGCCGTTTGTGGTTCTGATCCAGTTTCAATAGCAAGATACCTCGAAGCTTCAGTTTCGATATCTGAGCTGAAACCGGTTGGTCAAGTATTAACGCTGGTAAATCGCTTGCGAACCTCGGTGCTGGGTTCTTCGGCTAAGCAACAGATCCTTGAAACCTTATCGAGATTGGGCCAGATTCAAGTTTCCGGTTTCATTCCTGACGACCAACCCGCGGCCGATGCCGCAATTAGGGGGGCTGTTCCAATGGTGTTGGCCAAGCGCACATCGCAGGTAAGGCAAGCAATCAGCCTTTTTACCAAGGTTCAGATTCTGGGGCAGCGCAATCCTTTAGATGGCCGACTACTCAAGAAACCCATGGCTAAACTCGGTTAGGTGTCAACACTCAGCGAGATTAATAAAGCCCACGGGCGGGCTTCACACGCCGACATTGAGTGGCTTAATCTCTTGCAAGCAGACTGGCAGCTGGTTGCAGACTTAGTATTTGCCGACCTAGTGCTTTGGTTGCCAACCCCAGATGGCAGCTTCGTTGCTGCCGGTCACGCGCGCCCATCTTCGGCAGCCACAATTTTTTATCGAGACATCAGCGGAGAACCCATTCGCAAAGAGTGGTCAGCTCAGGTTAAGCAGGCTTTCGAAGCCGGAAAAACCGTAGACACCAAAGCGCAAGCTGGTTCAGACGGCACCACCACACGATTAAGTGCAGTGCCGGTGCGCCGAAAAATTTCTACCAAGTCTGATGAAGTAACCACAGACCCAATTGCGGTGGTGACAAGGCATACAAACCTAACTGAGGTAATTATGCCGAACCGCTTGCAGTTGAATTACTTAGGTTGCGGAAACGATTTATTGATCATGGTGGGCGAGGGAAACTACCCAGACTTTTCTAACCCAACCGGCCCCCGCCGCGGCGCACCAAGAGCCAATGACGGCTTACTTCGCCTCGATGTTGATGGTGTCGTAACTTTCGCTAGCCCAAATGGTTTGTCAGCTTTTAATCGTCTTGGTATTGCGGGAGAGCTCGAAGGGGTTTCGCTGGCTGCCGCCTCAACCCCAATTCTTAAGGGTAAGAACATCGATGAATCTTTGCCACTTGTTCTTACCGGTCGTGCACCTTGGCGCACAGACATGGAATCTAGAAATGTGACTCTAACTGTTCGCGCAATACCTTTGAAGGCTAATGGTCAGCGAACCGGCGCCATTGTGCTTTGCCGCGATGCTACCGAGCTGCGAAAGCAAGAGCGTGAGCTAATTACTAAAGACGCAACCATCCGTGAAATTCACCACCGCGTAAAAAACAATTTGCAAACCGTGGCAAGTTTGCTTCGAATTCAATCTCGCAGAAGCGAAAGCGCAGAGGCCAAAGAATCTTTGCAGCAAGCCATGCGCCGAGTTTCGGCTATTGCACTCGTGCACGACACACTGAGTGAGGGTCTAAGTCAGGATGTGAATTTTGATGAAGTCTTTGACCGAATCTTGATGCTGGCAACTGAGGTTGCTTCGAGTCTAAATACCTCAATCAAGACTTTGATAGATGGAAAATTTGGTCAGCTCAGAAGTGAAATTGCAACCCCGCTAGCTGTGGCGCTAACTGAGATTGTCACCAACGCGGTGGAGCATGGCTTGGCAGATAGAAGTGGTGTGGTTGCGGTGAATGCCGAGCGAAAGCCAAAGCAGCTTTCGATCACAGTTTCTGATAATGGAAAAGGCCTAACCGATGGCAAAGTTGGTACTGGTTTGGGCACTCAAATAATTCGCACCCTAATTGAGGGTGAGCTGCGTGGCAGCATTCACTGGTCTTCGCCTTCTGAGGGTGGCGCCAGAGTTGCCATCAGAATTCCGCTTTAAATA
>JBDLUH010000070.1:0-5956 GCA_039805425.1 Actinomycetota bacterium | reverse complement strand
GAATTGATTACCTTTCGCAAATTGGAATCGACGGACTCATAGTTATTACCCCGCACCACGAGACGGTTGAGATAGCGCGCAAAGCACTGAAGCGCATTCCGGTTGTGTCAATAGATTCAAGTTTGGGTAGTGAAAAATCTGCAATTAAACTAAATAACTTTGACGATGCCTACCGCGCAACCAAGCATCTAATTGATTTGGGTCACGCCGGAATTCTGCACATTGCCGGGCCAGCAACTTTTTTTGAAGCGGTAGACCGCAAGGCAGGTTACGAAGCCGCAATGAAAGATTCAAAGCTCAAGCCGCTAAGCCAGGTTGGTGAATGGAGCATGGACTCCGGTTATGAAATATCAAAAAGAATGAACTATCAAGCCAGCAAAGTAACCGCAATTTTTGCAGCCAGCGATCACCTTGCCCTTGGTGCACTGCGCGACTGCCACGAAAGAAAAATCCTGGTGCCAAACCAACTAAGCCTCATCGGATTTGACGACCTGCCAGAAGCCGAGTTTTCTTGGCCGCCGCTAACAACAATGCGCCAAGACTTTCAGGCTATTGGTGAAGGCGCGGTGCAACTTTTGCTAGAAAAACTAAATGAAGAAAAATCTAAACAAGTTACGCCGCTGATTTCTAAATTGGTAGATCGCGAAACCACAACTAAAAGGCAAAAATGAGTAAATACGTTATCGGTGTTGATTACGGAACCCTAAGCGGTAGAGCGGTAGTGGTGCGCACCCACGATGGCGCCGAACTTGGTTCTGCCGTATTTGAATATCCAAATGCAGTGATGGACACGGCTTTGAATGCCACTGGAAAAAAGCTTGGGCCAGATTGGGCGCTGCAAAATGCAATTGATTACGTTGACGTAATTAAGCAAACCGTGCCGGCTGCAATTAAAGCTGCAGGAATTAGCGCGGCCGATGTAATTGGTGTCGCAACAGATTTCACTGCCTGCACAATTTTGCCGGTAACCGAAGACGGCACTCCGCTGAGCGAACTAGAGCAATTCAAGGGAAACCCACACGCCTATGTAAAACTATGGAAGCACCACGCGGCTCAACCTCACGCCGACCGAATCAATCAGCTTGCTCGCGAACGCAACGAATCTTGGCTTGCTCTTTACGGTGGGCAAATTTCATCAGAGTGGGAGCTGGCCAAAGGCCTGCAACTGTTTGAAGAAGCCCCTGAGGTTTATGAGGCCATGTATAAATTCGTCGAGGCGGCCGACTGGATCATTTGGCAGCTTTGCGGAACCTATGTGCGCAATGCTTGCACAGCCGGATACAAGGGCAATCTTCAGGGCGGGCAATACCCAAGCCACGATTACTTTGAGGCCCTAAGCCCGGGCTTTGGCGATTTTGCCGAGACCAAACTCAAGCACACCATTGGCCAACTGGGTGCGCTGGCCGGTGGCCTAAGTGCCGAGGCTGCAGCTTGGACCGGCCTGACCCCAGGCATTGCGGTTGCCGTTGGCAACGTTGATGCCCACGTAACCGCACCTGCGGCAAAGGCAACTGAGCCAGGACAAATGGTTGCCATCATGGGCACCTCAACCTGTCACGTAATGAACGGTGACAAACTCGCGGTGGTTCCAGGTATGTGTGGTGTTGTTGACGGCGGTATTGTTTCTGGGCTGTACGGCTACGAGGCTGGTCAGTCTGGAGTTGGCGATATTTTTGCTTGGTACGTAAACAACCAAGTTCCCGCTTCATACTTTGAGGCAGCCGTTGCGGCAGGAAAATCTATTCACCAGCACCTAACCGATCTTGCTGCACAACAAAAAATTGGCGAACACGGATTAGTGGCCCTGGACTGGCATTCGGGAAATCGTTCAGTGCTGGTTGATCACGAATTATCGGGGTTGATTATTGGCGCAACTCTAACCACAAAAGCCGAAGAAGGCTATCGAGCGTTGCTTGAATCAACCGCTTTTGGAACACGAAAAATTGTTGAGACATTTAGAGAATCAGGAATTCCGGTTATTGAGTTTATTGTTGCCGGTGGGCTAATTAAGAACCAGTTCTTAATGCAGCTTTATTCGGATGTCACTCGCCTACCGCTTAGCATTCTTGATTCAGAACAGGGGCCAGCGCTAGGTTCAGCAATTCACGCAGCTGTAGCCGCCGGTGAATACCCAGATGTGCGCGCTGCCTCAGAAGCCATGGGGCGCGTGCAAAAATCAATGTATCTACCAAACGAAGAACGTGCGGCACAATACGACAGACTGTATGCAGAGTACGAAACCTTGCACGACTATTTTGGTCGCGGCCAGAACAACGTAATGAAACGTCTGAAAGCAATGAAAAGAGAGGCCGCTGATGTCTAAAGATTTAGCAGCTGTTCGCCAGCAACTGGTTTTGCTTCACCAAGAAATGAAAGACGCCAAACTCGTTGTTTGGTCTGGCGGAAACATTTCGCAGCGCGTTGAAGGCGGCTTTCTAATAAAGCCAAGCGGGTTGCTCTACAACCAGCTAACCGCCGATTCCATGGTGCTGTGTGATCTTGACGGCAACGTTGTAAAAAATGCTGTTCTTGAACCAAAGCATGCGCCATCAAGTGACACTGCCTCGCACGCCTATATTTATCGCAACATGCCAGAGGTAAATGGGGTGGTGCACACTCACTCAAACTACGCCAGCGCTTGGGCGGCAGTCGAAAAGGCAATCCCCTGCATTCTTACAGCCATTGCCGATGAGTTTGGTGGCGAAATTCCACTTGGGCCGTTCGCCATTATTGGCGATGACTCAATTGGCAAAGGCGTTGTAGAGACCCTAAGGGAATCCCGCTCAAAGGCAGTTCTTATGCGTCAGCACGGGGTTTTCACAGTTGGTAAAGACGCCAAGTCGGCTCTAAAGGCGGCCGTCATGTGTGAAGACGTAGCTAAGTCGGCACACCTGGCCTACCAGATTGGCGAGCCAAAACCGCTAGAGCAAAAAATTGTGGATCAACTATTTGACCGCTACCAAAACGTTTATGGTCAGGCCAAATAGCCATGCAGCAAACCTGGCAATTTTTTGAGCTCAATTTTGAGGCTGCCATTAGCTACGCAAACCCATACACCGATGTCACCTTTGACGTAAATTTTGTTTCACCAACCGGGGAAACATTTTCAAGACCCGCATTTTGGAACGGCGAAACTAAATTCACCGTTAGATTTGCCGCACCAACCGCAGGGCAATGGTCATGGTCTGCAAATCACCAGGATGCCGGATTAAACGGCTTCGGCAAATTCGAAGTTGAAAAGAATGACTCGACCAACCGATTGTTCAAGCACGGATTTCTTAAAATGTCACCCAAAGGCCGATCAGCAATTCATGCCGATGGCACACCGTTCCTCATCACTGGCGATACCGCTTGGGGTTTACCTTGGCGTGGCACCGAAGCCGATGTAACCACCTACGCGAAAAAGCGCCAGGCTCAAGGATTCAACGCAACCCTACTAATGACTGTGCAGCCAGACATGGATGCACGCGGCCCACAAGACCGAACTCAAGATGAGGGCTTTGGCATTGGCTTTGAAGATTTACAAGACGGCTCACTGACCAAAATTAACTGCGAATATTTTGACTACTTTGACAAGCTGTATGAAATTTTGATTAGGCACGAAATAGTTCCAATTTTGCAACCTGTGTTTCAGGGTTTTGGTTGGAAGGGTTTGCGAGTGGCCGGCAAAGAAGTTTCAACCGCAGACTATGCGCGCTATTGCCGTTATCTGGTTGCCAGATATGGAGCTAGCCCTGCTATCTATTTGCCGGGGGCCGACGGAGTTGGTGCCTACGAACAAATTGCTGCCGGTGGTGAGTCTTTCGAGGCAAAC
This sequence comes from Actinomycetota bacterium, assembly GCA_039805425.1. Lineage (GTDB taxonomy): Bacteria > Actinomycetota > Actinomycetes > Actinomycetales > Microbacteriaceae > Rhodoluna. Next base: position 2,142 of record JBDLUH010000070.1, on the reverse strand, counting down.
GATTGCTACCAGCAGCCAACCGGAATTCACTATCAGCCGCACACACGTGCAATTAGCCACCAAGATGCAAGCTGGCTAGATTTTCAGTGGTGCCAAACCGGTCACGGCGGCGAGCACGCGCCACAGCGCGTGGCAGAAATGTGGGCAACCAAGCCACCCAAAGGTGTTGCCAACGGCGAGCCAACTTATGAGAACACAGAGACCGTTGGCCGCGGTGCCGGCTGGTGGCAAGGCACCGAAGCCTGGGTTAATTTGGCGGCCGGTGGCACCATGGGTGTCTTTTACGGAGCTGCCAGTTTGTGGCAGTGGCGCCTTCACAAAGACGAGCCAGGCCACGCCACCGGATTCCTTAACCCACACGCTGGCTGGCGCGAGGCCCTAGATTACGAGGGCGCAAAATACGTTGGGCTAGTGCCCCAGATTCTGGCCGGTCTGCCAACCACCGATATGGAACCAAGCGTGGACCACGCAATCTCACCGCACTGCCTTTACGTGCCGGGCAAGTTGTTCATCGCTTACCAAGAGCAAGGCGGGCGCCTAATGGTGATGGATGACAAGATTGGCCCCAATTTCAAGATTGTTGACCCAAAGACCGGTTCTGTCGTAGCTTCAGGGGTTCGTCAACAGGCCGATTTCGCCAACGGAATCACCGGATTTATTGAGCACCCAGAGGGCCAGCCGCGGGTCTATATCTGCTGGTTCTAATCGGGCCAGCCGGCCTTTTGGGGCCTAGTTTTGCGATATTGTTGAGGTTAGGTCCGCGCAACGAAGCCTCGGCCAAATTCCCCTTTACCTATCTATAGGAATGAATAATGTCTCAGGCAAATATCGGTGTAGTTGGACTTGCAGTAATGGGCTCAAACCTTGCTCGCAACCTAGCTAGCCGCGAGGGCAACACCGTTGCTGTTTATAACCGCTCGTTCGAGCGCACTGAACTACTTATTAGTGAGCACCCAGAAGCTGGCTTTATTGCTTCTGAGACCATTGACGAATTTGTTGCATCTCTTGCAAAGCCTCGCACCGCAATCATCATGGTGCAGGCCGGAAAGGGTACAGACGCAGTTATCTCTCAGCTGTCTGAGCGCTTTGAGCCAGGCGACATCATTGTTGACGGTGGCAACGCATTATTCACCGATACCATCCGCCGCGAAAAAGAAGTTTCTGCAAAGGGAATCAACTTTGTTGGTGCCGGCATTTCTGGTGGTGAAGAGGGTGCGCTAAAGGGCCCATCAATCATGCCTGGTGGTTCTGCCGAGGCATATAAAACTCTTGGACCAATTCTTGCTTCAATTGCTGCAATCGCCGAAGGCGAACCATGTGTAACTCACGTGGGCACCGATGGCGCTGGTCACTTTGTGAAGATGATTCACAACGGTATTGAATACGCAGACATGCAGCTTATTGCCGAAGCGTACGACATCTTGCGTCACGCCGGTGGTTACACACCTGCAGAGGTTGCCGGAATTTTTGATGAGTGGAACAAGGGTGACCTTGAGTCGTTCCTTATTGAGATCACAGCCGAAGTTCTAAAGCAGGTTGATGCCAAGACCGGTAAGCCACTGGTAGATGTAATTCTTGACCAGGCCGGTTCAAAGGGCACCGGAGTCTGGACAGTACAAACCGCACTAAACCTTGGTACCCCGGTATCAGGAATTGCAGAGGCTGTTTTTGCTCGTTCACTTTCATCACAGGCATCACAGCGCGCAGCAGTTGATGGCCTGCCTGCCGATGCAACCACTTGGGCAATTGCAGACCGTGCAGCATTTGTTGAAGATGTGCGCCGTGCACTTTACGCATCTAAGTTGGTTGCTTACTCACAGGGCTTTGATGCTATTCGCGCCGGTGCAAAAGAATACAACTGGAACATCAACCTAGGTGCAGTTTCAAAGATCTGGCGCGGTGGTTGCATTATTCGTGCGCAGTTCCTAAACCGCATCGCCGATGCTTACGACAAGAACGCAAACCTAGAGTCACTGATTTTTGACCCATTCTTCAAGCAGGCAGTTGCCGACTCTGTTACTTCATGGCGCCAGGTTGTGGCCAACGCTTCACTGGCTGGTATTCCGGTTCCTGCTTTTGCTTCTTCACTTTCTTACTACGACGGCCTGCGTTCACCTCGTTTGTCGGCTGCTTTGGTTCAGG
>JBDLUH010000069.1:0-5956 GCA_039805425.1 Actinomycetota bacterium | reverse complement strand
TTAGACGTCTGTCCATCGAGGCTTTTTGAATCCAACGGAATGCCTCTGGTTCGGTCAGATTCATTTTCTCGTTCAAAAGCCCCTTGGCACGATCAACCAGTTTTCTGGTCTCGAATCTTTCGTTTAGATCGGCAATCTCAGATTCCAAGGTCATAAATTGCGCATGACGACTGAGCGCGATTTCAATTGCGGGTAAAAGATCATTCGGCGTAAATGGCTTTACAACGTAGGCCATGGCGCCCGCTTCGCTAGCCCGGTCAACAAGCTCTTTTTGACTAAAGGCAGTTAGAAGAACAATTGGAGTTTTGCTACCGGCAAGCTTCTCAGCTGCGGTGATGCCATCCATGTTTGGCATTTTGATATCCATGACAAGCAAATCAGGTTTGTGCTCAATCACCAGCGCTACAGCCTGTTCGCCGTCACCAGCTTCGGCAACAACGTCGAATCCGTGCTCGCGCAAGGTCTCAACTATATCCATTCGAATAAGAGACTCATCCTCAGCCACAATCACTGTGCGCTTCTTCGCTGCATCTGCCATAGCCACAACTTTAGGGGAAAGTTACTCTGCATTTTGCGTATTTCAGCAACCATGGAGGTTTCGGCTAAGATAAAACGGTTGGCCGAAGTGGCGAAATGGCAGACGCGGAGCACTCAAAATGCTTTTCCTCACGGAGTGCGGGTTCAAGTCCCGCCTTCGGCACAATAAGGAAAATGGTCCCTATGGGACCATTTTTCGTTTGTTGTCATAAACAATGAAAACAGCGACTCTTCCTTTTGTTGAGACACTATTGACTTTTCTATTTGAACAGCAATGAAAAACGGACCCCAATTGGGGTCCGTTTTATTTCAAGCTTTATGTATCAGTTGCACCTAATTGGCAACAGAAGATCCAACCTGGTGAACGCGCAAGGTGTTGGTAGACCCTGGAACGCCAGGTGGGGTTCCAGCAACCACTACCACTTCTTCGCCAATCTTTGCCTTTCCAGTTGCAAGGACAATCTCGTCTACTTGGTTCATCATTTGGTCAGTGTGCTTAACCGGAGCTACCAGGTAAGTCTGAGCGCCCCAGACTAATGACAGGCGGTTTCGAACTGTCTCACTTGGTGTGAAAGCCAAAGTTGGAACAGCTGAGCGCAGTCGGGCAACTCTACGAAGCGAGTCACCTGATTCGGTGAAAACGCATACATACTTTGAGCCAAGAAGTTCAGCGATCTCTACTGCGGCAAGTGACACAGCACCCGAGTGGGTGTGAGGGCGGGTACCTAGATCGGGAATGCGGTCTAGACCGTTTTCTTCGGTTGATTCAATGATTCGCGCCATGGCCTGAACAGTCTCGACTGGCCATTTTCCTACTGAAGTCTCACCAGAGAGCATCACCGCATCTGCTCCGTCAAGAATTGCGTTTGCAACGTCTGAAGCTTCAGCTCGGGTTGGTCGTGAGTTTTCGATCATGGTCTCAAGCATTTGGGTGGCCACAATAACCGGCTTCGCCCAACGACGCGCTAGTTCTACTGCTCGCTTTTGCACAAGAGGAACATCTTCAAATGGAAGCTCAACACCAAGATCGCCACGGGCAACCATGATGCCGTCAAATGCATCAATGATTTCTTCTAGCGCTTCAACTGCCTGTGGCTTCTCGATCTTCGCAATTACCGGAAGGAACTTACCCTCTTCGTTCATGATTTCGTGAACTCTAACGATGTCGCTTGCGTTTCTTACGAACGAAAGGGCAATCATGTCAACCCCAAGGCGGATACCCCAACGTAGGTCATCCTCATCTTTCTCGGAAAGTGCCGGCACGTTTACTGCGACTCCAGGCAGATTAATGCCCTTGTTGTTTGAAACGAATCCTGGAACATCCACAACGGTGGTTACGGTGTCAGAGGTGACATCGGTGGCTCGAAGTGTAACCTTGCCGTCGTCGATTAGAAGAAGATCGCCAACCTTAACATCACCACACAGCCCCTTAAATGTGGTTCCGCAAATCTCTTTGGTACCTTCAACTTCATTGATAGTGATCTTAAAAACATCACCCTTCTCAAGCATGTGTGGTCCGTCAACAAAGCGGGCAAGACGAATCTTTGGCCCCTGAAGGTCAACAAAGATTCCAACTGGCTTATCTAGATCTGCGGCGGCCTTGCGAACAGTGCGGTAAATCTCCTCGTGCACGTCGTAGCTACCGTGACTCAAGTTCATGCGTGCAACGTCTACACCAGCCTCGATAATGGCACGAATGTTTTCGTAGCTCGAAGTTGCCGGTCCTAGTGTGGCAACAATCTTTGCGCGTCTCATTTGATCCCTTTGTTTGTTTTTTTGTTTGAAAAATTAGATTGAAATTGGTCTGTCGTTTGGCATAACCGGTCTTGGCAGTTCCGTTGAACCTTCTAGGTACTCGTCTATGCTTGCTGCAGCCGCGCGACCTTCCGCAATGGCCCACACAATTAGGCTTTGGCCACGACCCGCATCTCCAGCTACGAAGACTCCATCGGCGTTGGTAGACCAATCGGCTGAACGAGCAACGTTTCCGCGTTCGTCTAATGCAACTGCAGATTGGCTAGAGATTTCATCACCCTCTACCCCGGTGAATCCAAGGGCAAGCAAAACAAGGTCGGCAGGAATTATTGTTTCTGTTCCCGCTTTAGGAAGGCGATTTCCATTGACAAACTCAGTTTCGGCAACTTTTACACCAGTGACTTGCCCGTTTTCGCCAACAAACTCAACTGTCGAAGCCAAGTAGCTGCGCTCACCAAATTCTTCGTGGGCAGAGGCTACTTCAAAAAGGGTCGGCATGGTTGGCCAAGGCTGTGAACCAGGGCGCTCTGCAGGTGGCTGCTTGCCAATGGCAAGAGTGGTGACAGAAATTGCACCTTGACGCGTGGCTGTGCCAAGGCAGTCCGCTCCGGTGTCTCCGCCGCCAAGAATAACGACGTTCTTACCGTCTGCAAGTATCTGGTTCTCGATTGAGACTCCGGCAACTACCTGATTTGCTGGAACTAGGTAATCCATGGCAAAGTGAACGCCATTGAGTTCACGGCCGGGAATGCTTAGATCTCTAGGCTTTGTGGCCCCGGTAGCAACCAAAACGGCATCGTATCTTGAACGTAGGTCTTCCCAGGTTATGTCTGTGCCTATGTTGACTCCGGCACGGAACCTAGTGCCTTCGGCTTCCATTTGTGCGAGTCGGCGATCAATGTGATGCTTTTCCATCTTGAAATCTGGAATTCCATAACGAAGCAGGCCGCCAATTTTGTCATCACGTTCAAACACTGCAACGGTGTGACCTGCTCTAGTTAGCTGTTGTGCAGCCGCTAACCCGGCAGGACCAGAACCAACCACAGCAACAGTTTTACCGGTGAGTCTTTCAGGTGCGTGCGGCTTAACCCAGTCTTTGTCGAATGCCTCATCAATGATTGATACTTCAATCTCTTTGATGGTAACTGCCGGCTGGTTGATGCCTAGAACACAAGAGCTTTCGCAAGGCGCTGGGCAAAGTCGGCCGGTGAACTCTGGAAAGTTATTTGTGGCGTGCAATCTTTCGATTGCATTCATTCCCTCGCCGCGCCAGGTTAGATCGTTCCATTCAGGAATCAAATTACCTAGTGGGCAACCGTGGTGGCAAAAAGGAACACCGCAGTCCATGCAACGACTTGCCTGAGTTTTTACAACAGCTCCGTCGCGCTTTTCATAAACTTCTTTCCAGTCCATGATGCGAACAGACACTGGACGGCGAGTTGCTGTTTCCCGCTCGGTAGTTTTTAGGAATCCACGTGGATCAGCCATTTGTGACCTCCAAAATCTCTTGCCAAACTGCTTCACTGTCTGGGTCGATGCCGTTCATAGAAGCCTTAGCTCGTATTGCTAACACGTTTGCGTAGTCGCGAGGTAGAACACATGTGAAGTTGCCCACTTCATCTGCAAAGTTTTCGAGCAATGCGTTTGCTAGCGCCGAACCAGTTTCTTCAGCATGGCGCTGAAGCAAGGACTTAAGCTGTTCAGTATCTTTTTCGTTTAATTCATTTAGGTGCAGCTCACCAGCGGCAAGCGCATCGTGGTTCACGTGGTCTGCCCGCAACTTATAAACGTACGCAACACCACCTGACATGCCTGCACCAAGGTTTCTACCTGTAGGCCCAAGAATTAACGCAATTCCACCGGTCATGTACTCAAGCGCGTGGTCACCACAACCTTCTGCTACAGCAGTTACACCTGAGTTTCGAACTAAGAATCGTTCGCCAACGATGCCGCGCAGGAACATTGATCCACTGGTTGCACCGTAGCCGATTACGTTACCGGCAATAATGTTCTTCTCAGCAGCAAATACGCTGGCACGATCTGGACGTATAACTATTGAACCGCCTGACAGGCCCTTGCCAACATAGTCATTTGAATCGCCCTCAAGGGAAAGTTTGATTCCCTTAGGTACAAACGCACCAAATGATTGACCCGCTGAGCCCTTTAGCTTGATGTTGATAGTTGCCTCAGGTAGACCATCTGCTGCGTAGCGTTTGGTAAGTTCATTTCCCAGCATTGTTCCAACAGCCTGATCAACGTTAGTGATTGGCAGCTCAATAGATACTGGCTTTGCATTTTCTAGTGAATCACCTGCCAGTGCAATCAATTTGTGGTCAAAGTGCTTCTCGAGCTCGTGGTCTTGAACAGTAATTCGCCTGCGAGATGCCCCAGCTGGAATTGCTGGTGTGGCAAGAATTGGAGACAAGTCAAGGCCGTCAGCCTTCCAGTGCTGAATTGCCCGGTTCACATCAATTAGCTCGCTGTGGCCGATTGCCTCATCAAGAGTCTTGAAGCCAAGAACAGCCAAGTATTCGCGAACTTCTTGAGCCAAAAATTCAAAGAAGTTAACCACGTGATCAGCCTGGCCAGTGAACCTTGAGCGCAAAGTTGGGTTTTGTGTTGCTACGCCAACTGGGCAGGTGTCAAGGTGGCAAACGCGCATCAAGATGCAACCTTCAACCACGAGTGGCGCGGTTGCGAAGCCAAATTCCTCTGCGCCAAGTAACGCCGCTATTACAACGTCTCGACCGGTTTTCATTTGGCCGTCAACCTGAACGGATACACGGTCGCGAAGACCATTCAATAGCAATGTTTGCTGCGCTTCTGCTAGACCAAGCTCCCACGGGGTGCCAGCATGCTTCAACGAGTTCAGCGGGCTGGCTCCGGTTCCACCGTCGTGGCCAGACACCAAGATGACGTCTGCCTTGGCTTTTGCAACACCGGCGGCAACGGTTCCAATGCCAACCTGAGACACAAGCTTCACGTGAACACGGGCTGCGCGGTTTGCGCGTTTCACATCAAAGATCAACTGCTTTAGGTCTTCGATTGAATAGATGTCGTGGTGTGGAGGTGGTGAAATTAGACCGACGCCCGGAGTTGAGTGTCTTGTCTTAGCAATCCACGGGTAAACCTTGTTCGGCGGCAGTTGACCACCCTCACCTGGTTTTGCTCCCTGTGCCATTTTGATTTGAATGTCGTCGGCGTGGGTTAGGTACATGCTGGTCACACCAAAACGACCAGATGCAACCTGCTTGATTGCAGAACGACGGGTTGGGTCTAGAAGGCGTTCAACGTCTTCTCCACCTTCACCAGTATTGGATTTAGCTCCGAGCCGGTTCATCGCAATCGCGAGGGTCTCGTGTGCTTCTGGTGAAATTGAACCGTAAGACATTGCTCCGGTAGAGAATCTCTTAACGATGCTAGATACCGGTTCTACTTCATCGAGAGACACAGCTGGTCGCACACCTTCACGCAATGTGAACAAGCCGCGAAGGGTCATCAAGTTTTCTGCTTGATCGTCAACACTCTTGGTGTATTCGCGGAAGATGTCGTAACTCTTGGTCTTAGTTGAGTGCTGAAGTTTAAAAATTGTTTCCGGGTTGAAAAGGTGCGGAGGGCCCTGACGACGCCACTGATACTCTCCTCCGGTTTCAAGCGACTGGTG
>JBDLUH010000068.1:0-6016 GCA_039805425.1 Actinomycetota bacterium | reverse complement strand
CGCGGTCGTGAGAACCGCGCCATTTCAGTGCGCTTGGAGGGACTCGAACCCCCAACCTTCTGATCCGTAGTCAGATGCTCTATCCGTTGAGCTACAAACGCCGAGTGGGAAACAAATAAGAGCAAAACTCTTAATTTGGTTTTCCACGAGGCGTTTGCTGGAATTCGCAGAATTTCAGACAATCGCGAGGTGGAACACCCACGGGACTTGCTGGTTGGTACTTGTTGCCGAGGCAACTTCCCTATCTTATCCGCTTTGCTACTTGCGGTCTAGGGGTTGTTCGTGGCGGAGACGAGAGGATTTGAACCTCCGAAGGGCTTTAACACCCTTACCTCATTAGCAGTGAGGCGCACTCGACCGGGCTATGCGACGTCTCCACGAACTTAGCCAGTTTAGCCGAATTTGCCCCTAGGCAGAAACCCCGATATTTGCCCCAGTTATTGCTATGCCGCTAGTTAGAGCAAGTTGTGGTGCCGGCGTTGGTTCCAACGATTGATTCAGGCAAAGCACTTGCCCCAGCCGATGCAGAAGCAGACGGGCTTGGGCTTGCGCTGACACTTGGGGCTGGCGAGGCAACAACCGCACCCTGACCGCCATTGGCCTTGGCCAAAATGATTGGCTCATCTTTTTGAAGCTTTTCAAAAATCAGATTCGCAGTTTCATAAATAGGCGCAACTCGGCCAGAGTACGGCGCAGGCAGTCCGCCACGTGAAGGCACCTGCAAGAAAGTCATCTTGTCTAGCTCTACATCTTTTAGCGCACCAGCAAGCGCAACCATCACACCAATATCGGTGAGGCTTTCAGATAGCTTCATGTTGCGAGCAGCTGCACTGGCAAGTGAGTAAAGATAAATTGGGTTTCCAAGTACTCCGGCACTTTTTACTTTGCGAACAAGTGAGGTTAGAAAAACCTGCTGGTTCGAAATGCGCGAAAGGTCTGAGCCGTCGCCAACACCGTGGCGGGTGCGCAAGAACTGCAGCGCCTGCTTGCCCTTTAGCGTGTGGTTTCCGGCGGGAAGATCTAAGAACGTGTACTGATCTTTAATTGGCTTAGTGGTACAAACATCAACTCCGCCAATGGCGTTAGACATTTCAATAACACCCTTGAAGTCGATCATTGCTAGGTAAGGAATCTTTAGGCCGGTTAATTTTTCAACCGTAAGCAAAGTACAACCCGGGCCGCCGTTGGCAATGGTTGCGTTTATCTGGCCAAGCGACTGCGGCAAGTAACCCGGCCCCGGCGGAGTTGAGGTGCTTGGGCAGGCAGGCCATGGCACCAGTAAGTCGCGCGGAAAACTCATTGCAGTTGCATATTTACGATCTGCAGAAACGTGCAGCAAAATAATTACGTCGGCCAGTTCAGAGGTGTCGTTTCCGTAGCCCTTACCTTGGCCCGCACGGGTATCGCTACCAACCAAAAGCATATTGATTGGGCCAGCAAGATCTGCCTCGGTGATTTTGGTTGAACCCGCAAGAACGATTCCATTAGCTTTGATGCTGTTTGAAAGTTCGGCAATTGCGATTCCAGAGACCGCAACGCTAACTCCAAGAATTAGACCTAGACCCTTAAAGACAAGCCCCCAGATAGCGCTGGCTTTGGTCTGCACTTTAATGCGACCGTGTCGTGGGAATTTGTCTTTAGCCATAAGGTCCTAGTTTAAGTGAAAACCCTCAGTTGAAACCTGTGAGTTTATTAGGAAACAGAAAACCCCAGTCAAAGACTGGGGTTTCAAGTGGAGGAAGCGGTGGGATTTGAACCCACGGTAGCTATTAACTACGACAGTTTTCAAGACTGTTCCGTTCGGCCGCTCCGGCACGCTTCCGTACCCGACTACTTTACCTGAGACTGGGCCGTAGAGCAAAGGCATGTGTGATTCGGGGCAGCAGCAGTATCTTTGAGCCATGCGCAAACTACCTATCGGCACCTGGATTCTGATTGCAATCTTCACCGCAAGCGGAGTGCTGCACCTGCTAAACCCCTCAGCTTTTGAATGGCTAATGTGGCCCATGGATGCGGGTCTGATGACCGGGCTGATTATTGCATCGGGTTTTGCCGAATTGGTTTGCGCAATAGGTTTGCTAATGCGCCACCCCTGGGCAGGGCGCCTTACCGCAGTTACCCTGTTGGCAATTTGGCCGGCAAATATTTGGTACGCATTTGACGTAATTGCCCAAGGCTCAGAAACCTGGTTGATTATCGCTGCGTGGGTTAGGTTGCCGATTCAGATTCCACTGATTTGGGCCGCCTGGAAATCACCCAAAAAATACGGGCGAAACCAAACCATTAAATATCTGCAGTAAACAGAATGCCTTCGAAGCCAGCCAAAATTGCAGCTACGCCGTCTTCTTCAACGGCCGCGGTTACCGCAGTTGCAGCTTCTTTAACTTCTTCTGGGGCTTGGCCCATTGCAAAGGCATAGCCGCCAAGTTCGCGTGCCCACTCAAACATTTGAATATCGTTTCGGCCATCACCAATCGTGATTACCTGTGACGGCTTAATTCCAAGTTCTGTGCGTTGCTTTTCAAGCGCTGAAGCCTTGCTTACCCCGCTTGGTGCAATATCCAGCCAAGCCGTGTAGCCAATTGCATAGGTCACCGAATGCAAACCCAAGCGATCAATCATGGTGCCAAATTCTTCGGCATCGTGCTCTGGTGAAAGAACAACAATGCGGCTAACCGGGTGCTGGGTTAAATCTTGCAGCGGTGCCTCGTGATTCATATCGCCAAGTGCATAAGCCGGAAACTCACGGTGAAACCTGTAAGTGCCATCTAAGTCTTCAACTGCAAAGTGTGCGTTAGGTAGCGCCGAAATTAATTCACCAAGCACCGGTGCCGGATCAAAAGAAATTACTTCGTGATGTTCGAACCCGCGTTCGTGTTCTTGAAGAAGCTGAATAGTTACTGCGCCATTTGAGCAAACCGCAAACCCCGATGAAATACCAATGTCTTTAATCACCGGAAAAGCATTTGCCGCACTACGACCAGTAGCCACAACTACTTCGTGGCCAAGTGCTCGTACCCTAGCTACCTCATTGATTGTTCGTTGTGAAAGAAAACCATCGTCGTGAACCAGAGTGCCATCAATGTCGATGGCAATTAGCCAGCGGTCATCTCCGGTTGCAAGTGTCATTATTTACGCGCGTGATTTTGGAGCGGTAATGAACTCTTGACCACCAAGGTAAGGGCGAAGCGCCGCAGGAATCTTTACCGAGCCATCTGCCTGCTGGTGGTTCTCAAGAATTGCAACCAACCAGCGAGTGGTGGCCAAAGTTCCGTTTAGTGTTGCAGCGGTTTGGGTCTTGCCTTCTGCATTTCTAAAACGCACATTCAAACGACGTGCCTGATAAGTGGTGCAGTTTGAAGTTGATGTTAGTTCGCGGTAAGTCTCTTGAGTTGGCACCCAAGCCTCGGCGTCAAACTTGCGAGCTGCACTTGAACCAAGATCGCCAGCAGCGGTATCAATAACTCGATACGGAAGTTCGCAGGCCTGCAGCATTGCTTCTTGGAATGCCAAGAGCTTTGCGTGCTCTGCTTCAGAGTCTGCCGGATCAATATAAGAGAACATCTCAAGCTTGTTGAATTGGTGCACGCGCAAAATGCCGCGAGTATCGCGACCTGCAGAACCGGCTTCGCGGCGGTAACAGGTTGACCAACCCGCGTATCGCAGTGGCCCGTTTGAAAGATCAATAATTTCGTCGCGGTGATATCCGGCGAGCGCTACTTCTGATGTGCCGGTTAGGTATAGATCATCTGCAGGTAGGTAGTAGATTTCGTCGGCGTGCTCGCCCAAGAAACCGGTTCCTGCCATTACCTCTGGGCGAACCAGGGTTGGGGTGATCAGTGCGGTGAAATCGTTCTTGCTGGCGTAGTCAAGCGCCATGTTCATAAGGGCAAGCTCAAGGCGTGCGCCCCAACCCTTTAAGAAGTAAAAACGTGAACCGGCAATTTTGGTGCCGCGCTCGATATCGATGATGTCTAGTGACTCACCAAGGGCTACGTGGTCTTGCGCTTCAAAATCAAAGTTTGGCTTGGTGCCTACCTCTTTAACCACGGTGAAGTTTTCTTCACCACCGGCAGGTACGCCATCAATTACAACGTTTTCAATCTTCCAGATGATTCCATCTAGGTGCTTTTGGGCTGCATCTGCAATTTCGTTGGCAGCTTTTACCTTCTCGGCCATTACCTGACCAGCGGCAATTAGGGCTGGGCGTTCCTCTTTACTGGCAGAACCAACCAGCTTGGCGGCGGCATTCTGCTCGGCACGTAGGCCCTCAAACTCTTGAATGGCCTTGCGCCACTTGGCGTCGGCAGCAACGGCGTCATCAACGAGCGATTCGGCGTTACCGCGGGCGCGCTGGCTGGCCTTGATGGCATCTGGGTTTTCACGAAGCAAATTTGGGTCAATCACAGGCTTAAGCCTACCTTCTGCCCCCTTACATCTGGCCGGAACGCGAGTTAGTCTGGGCTTATGAGCACAATCGGGGGCAAACAAAAGCGCGCCGCCATCATTTACTTTCCTGGCCGCATTGATCGCAAGAAACTTGAGGCTGCCGTTGGCCTTACCCTTTCCTCACTATCTTGGGAGCCACCACTTTGGCTGCCCACCACCCCCGATGAAACGGGCGGAGTTCAGGCCCTTCGGGCGGTAGCTCAAAACGCCACCCACATTCTTATTGCCGGTGGCGATGGAACCGTGCGCGAGGTGCTTGATGCGCTGGCCCGCGAGAATGTGACCGGCGTGACCGTGGGCATCATTCCGATAGGAACCGGAAATGCTTTGGCTAAGAACCTGAAGCTAGACATTGTGAATTTGAACGCCTGTGTGAAACGCGGGCTGCTTGGGAATCGTCATGAAATCGATCTTGGCCTTGCCAAGGTAATTCGCCCAGATGGTGAACGCGCTGAGTTTTATTTTGCAGTGATGGGCGGCATGGGTCTTGATGCAAAAATTATGCAGGCCACGAACCCGAAATTGAAAAAAGCAATTGGTTGGGTTGCCTACTTTGAAGGCGGCATTCGTGCACTGCCTACGCTCTTTGAAAAAATGTGGGTGTCTGTTGATGGCCGTGAACCGCGCAGGCTAAAACTTGTTTCGCTACTAATCGGTAACGCAGGTTGGCTGCCAGGAAATCTTTCGCTAATGCCAGATGCAAAACTCGATGACGGCCTGCTTGATGTTGCCGCTGTGGGCCCAAGACGCTTTTGGAACTGGATTGATTTTTGGGGCCGGGTGGCATTTGCAAATGAAAACATTCGCCCAAACAAAATTGGTCGTCAACTTATGGATGCGGCAGCAAATGTTAAGACACTCGAAAACCTGACCGGTTCAAAAATTCGCGTAACGCCAGACAACCCGGTGCACCTGCAGCTAGATGGCGATGTGCTTGGAATTGTTAGCGAAGCAGAATTTGTGGTTGTTCCGCGGGCAATTACTTTTAGGGTCTAGTTATTTAGAACGTTAGCCCTTTAGTTTGGCAATCCACTTTTCGGCAGCGGCAAAAGATGCGTTGGTGTTATTACCCTCGTGCACAGATTTCTTTTTGTCGGCACGCGGATATGAGCCCAAGAAAATAACTTTTGGAGAAAAGCGGTGCAACCCCTTAAGCGCATCGGCAACCGGTGCGTCGTCTAGGTGACCTTCAATATCAATATTGAAGCGGTAACGACCAAGCTGGTCACCAATTGGGCGAGATTCAATTCGTGAAAGGTTCACGCCACGAACGGCAAACTGCTCAAGCATTTCAAGCAGGGTTCCTGGTCTGTCAGTTGGTAGTTCAACAATTACAGAAGTCTTGTCTTTACCGGTTGGCTTTGGTGTTGAATTTGCCAAACCTATTTGCAAGAAGCGGGTCTGTGCATTTTTGTTATCGCCAATGTTTTTAGCAAGCACTTTTAGCTTGTAGTGCTTAGTGATTGTTGATGCAGCAATTGCGGCGTCGGCACTTTCGCTAATTAGCAACTCTGATGCAGCAGCAGCGGTTGATGTTGCAGGCAAGTGGCTGTGCTTCTTTAAATTC
>JBDLUH010000067.1:0-6229 GCA_039805425.1 Actinomycetota bacterium | reverse complement strand
ACGCCCTAGATGAGACTCAGCTAGCTGCAGCAATTGACTTGCTGAAGCAGCAGAACTCCATCATTGGCGAGTACTGGGCAGATCCAGTAGCACAGATCACTTCCTTCGTGGGTGGCAACGTTGTAGTTGGAACCTCATGGGAAGTTCTGCGTAAGTTCGCAGGTCAGGAAAACATCAAGACCACACTGCCAGTTGAAGGATCAACCGGATGGTATGACGCTTGGCTATTGTCCTCGACCGCCAAGAACCCTAACTGTGCATATGCATGGATGGATTACACCAGCACTGCTGAAGTTAACGGCGCTATCGCTATGAACTTCGGTATGGCTCCTGCCAACATCGCATTCTGTGCAACTTCTCCAGAAGCTCAGGCTCACTGTGATGAATTCGCTGCAGAAGACGAGGAGTTCTTCTCCAGAGTATGGCCATGGACCACTCCAATCGAAGAGTGTGTTGACGGACGTAAGGACGTCAAGTGCACCAGCTTCCAGGACTGGACGAATGCCTGGCTCACTGTAAAGGGCTGAAACTAGTTGCTGGGTGGGGGCAACCCCACCCAGCAACATCCATTCAATAAGGAGGTGAATAGATGACTTCGATGTTAGAAAAAACCAAATCCAGCATGCCGCTGTCCTCTTATCTGCACCTTCACCCGAAAGTCAGACTTCGTGCACTGCTGGCCCTGCCTATGACTTGGCTTGTCGGTGTTTACATCATTTCTTTATTCCTACTTTTGATCACGGCCTTTTGGTTTATTGATCCTTTTACCTCTCGCGTTAGACCTGGTTTCACGCTTGAGAATTTTGTAAGCATTTTCACCGTTCCTGCTTACCTCTCTACTTCGCTCAGAACCTTATTGATTGCCCTGGCCGTCACTGCGGTCTGCATCGTTTTGGCAATTCCGCTAGGAATTTACATGGCTAAGGTTGCTAGACCCTGGGTTAGAAACCTGCTAGCTGTCTTGATTACCCTTCCGCTGTGGGCTGGCTATTTAGTAAAGCTCTTGGCCATGCGACTAACTTTCACTGAAAACGGATTCGTAAACTGGCTACTAGATCCAATCGGGCTCTCAGGTCCCGGCTTTGGTATTCCAGTTGTAGTACTTACACTCACTTATCTTTGGTTCCCGTATATGGCCCTACCTGTATTCACAGCCATTCGCCAGATTCCAACCAATTTGTTTGATGCAGCCGCCGACCTGGGTCAAAAGGCTTGGCCGACTATTTTCCGGGTGGTCCTACCACTAATTACTCCAGCAATTATCGCCGGATCTGTTTTCACCTTTTCACTGAGTCTTGGTGATTACTTGGCAGCCAGATTTGTGGGAGGCTCCACTCAGATGATCGGCAGCATTATCGCAGCGAACATTAACCTCAATCCACCAGTTGCCGCAGCATTTTCAATGGTTCCGATTGCATTTGTTGTCATGTACTTGTTGGTAGCGCGTCGCACCGGTTCATTGGAGAGAATGTAATGCTTAGGTTCTCTAAATTATCCAAAGTCGGAATGCTAGCAATAATCGGTTTGATTTTGGCCTTTATGTACATTCCACTATTTATTTTGATGTTGAACGCATTCAACGAGGCACAGGTGTCCTCTTGGCCGATTGAAAACTATTCGCTTCGGTGGTGGGAGAAGGCGGCAGAACTTGAGGCCATTAGAAACGCACTACTCAACTCTGTAATCGTAGCTTTTGGTGCGATGACTATTGCTTCAATCCTTGGAACATTGACTGCCTTTGCACTTTCAAGGTTTGATTTCTTTGGCAAAACAACAGTGAATCTATTGGTGGTTCTGCCCATTGCATTGCCTGGCGTGGTTACAGGTGTGGCATTCAGCAATACTTACAGCAACTTCCTGACCCCCGCCGGCTTTCAACTCGGCTACTTCGGGATGATTGTTGCTCACGCAACGTTCTGCATTGTGATGGTTTTCAATAACGTGTTTGCCCGACTCAAGCGCATGAATCCTAATCTGCAAGAAGCATCTATGGATCTAGGCCAAGGTGTTTGGGGGACTTTCCGGCTTGTTACATTCCCGCAATTCAGAGCGGCATTCGGTGCCGGTGCGCTGCTTGCCTTCGCGCTGAGCTTTGATGAAGTGGTGGTTACCATCTTTACGGCCCCGCCAGGTGTTGACACCATTCCACTTTGGATCCTCAAGGAAATGGCGAGGCCTACCCAGGCTAGTGTCGTAAACGTTGTTGCCACTGTCATCATTGTTTTGTCGCTGATTCCTGTCTATGTATCGCAGCGTCTCTCGCGTGCTGCCGATGACGGCAAATAATCACTTTCAAGCACGCTAGTGGCTCAAAGCCTCTTACCCATCTTCACCCTGTAGTGTTCTTTTGTGATTGAGTTTGCGGTTGAACTAATTAGTCAAATTGGCCTTCTTGGCGCTGCCTTTCTAATTGGTATTGAAGTGATAATCCCGCCAATCCCTAGTGAAGCAATCCTTTTGTTGACTGGCTTCAACGTGTCACTCGGCCGCTTCGGATTCCTTGAGGCAATCCTCGCGACAACTGCGGGATCACTGCTTGGTGCAAGTTTCTGGTATCTAATTGGTTATTTTTTCACGCGGGAGCGACTGGAAAATACAGTTGGAAAGTTTGGCAAGTATGTTGGCTTATCACTAAAGAATATGCAGAAGACCATGCTGTGGTTTGAAAGATACGGCGCAGCACTGGTCTTCTTCGGCAGAATGCTGCCCATTGTGAGAAGTTTGGTAAGTATTCCAGCTGGACTGGTGAAAATGGGAGTAGCTAAGTTCTACTTTTTCTCAACGGCGGGGATACTTATTTGGAACATCCTTTGGATTTCAATCGGTTTCAACCTAGGTGAGAACTGGCAGACTGCCGAAGATTTTGCCAAGGTGTTGGACTGGGTTGTTTATGCGTTGCTTGCAATATTGCTTGTGTATGTTCTTGCGAATTTAATTAAGGAACTCACAAAAAAATCCAATTAAGCAAACAGGTCTAGCCTGTTTCTAACTAGCTTTTCAAAAGATTTAACGCTTCCATCGGCGGCCTTCAATTCCTGAAAGTCTAGAAACATTGAAATTGACCCGTCCTCGTGGGCGAGTAAGACGCAAGGTTCTCTTCCGACAGAGGCGGCTAGTTCTTTTTCGGTGCGCTCATTCATGTGCACAAGTCGGAAGCTGAGATCAAACTCCTGACCGAGCTGAGCTTCAAGGCGTTTGAACTCGCCCTTTTTCTTGAAGGGGGAGTGGGTTATGTCGCACAGGCTGCACTCTCTAACCCCGATGAGGTGCCCGAGGAAGTAGCTGAGCTCTCCTATTAGGCCGCCGTCAGCCTTGTAAACCCCGATTAGAGTCATTTTTCCCATGCTGTTCCTAACAGAAAGCACCCCTGATTTCATCCGATTCTCGCAGTAGCTTTGCTAATCCTGCCTTATCTGACGAATCTCAGGAATCACTCAATAAAGCGATTTGTTTGGGAATGCTCATTTCCGGCAAAAACATTTACCTGAAGCGTTACTCTTGCCAAATGGCCATCACAATCAACCAATCAACCACGCATTTCAATCGGATTCTCAACAAAGTTAGGGATGCGGGGCTTTTAGAGAAGCAGCCAAAGTTCTACGTGGTCCGATTGGTTGCTATTACTTTGTTTTCTCTGGTCTTTTGGTTCCTGAGTGGTCTATTCGCTGCACTCAGCCAGCAACACATCGCATGGATTGTTGCAGCTTTCGTCTCTGTCGCGTTGCTTGGAATACTCAGTGCTCAATATGGATTCATCGCGCATGAGGCCGCGCATCGCCAGATCTTTAGAAACAATAAGCTAAACGACTCGGTGGGTTTAGTGCTGGCCAATTTGTTTGCTGGATTGAGCTATGGATTTTGGCTTCGTAAACACAACAAGCACCATCAGCGACCTAATCAGATTGGTCAGGATCCAGACATTGCTATCAGGGTCTTGAGTTTCACGACCGAGTCCAAAGAGTCAAAGAAGGGAATTGAGAAGTGGGTTTCAGATCGACAGGGCTACCTATTTCCACTGCTGTTGCTCTTTACCGGCTTTGATCTTTTGGTCGACTCTTTCGCAGGACTTAAGCGAACGGAACGCCCCTTGTCAATTCGCTTGCTGGAATTTTCGCTTATGTTGATTAGGCAAGTCACACCCTACGTAATTTTTGCCATTTTGTTTGGTCCGATCTGGTCTCTTGCTCTTTGGCTGGTCATGATGATGACCTTTGGCTTTTTTATGGGTGCAGCTTTTGCGCCTAATCACAAAGGCATGCCGTTAGTGGAAAAAGATAGCAAGCTTGACTTTTTCACTAGGCAGGTTCTGACCTCAAGAAACATCAAGGGTTCCTGGCTTAAGGACAACCTCATGGGCGGCTTGAACTATCAGGTTGAACACCACCTTTTTCCATCCATGGCAAGGCCCAACCTTCGAAAAGCGCATAAGTTTGTGGTTGAGTACTGTGCTGAGCATGACATCACCTTGGTAGAAATGAACCTGCTCGCAAGTTATAAGGTCATCATGGAACATTTGAACAAGGTCGGACTAAGCAACAACGCCGATCCATTCGTCTGCCCCATGGTTGCCGAATTGCGTCCAAGGAACTAGCAGTCGCGGCCCAGACTTATTGAGAAGAATTTCGGAGGGGCATTTACCCAGTTTTACGCAAAATGGCATCAAGATTGGCAGAGGTAAAACGTGCAAGTAATTGGCGTATGGGCAGTTATCGCTGCAACCTTGGGGCCGATTCAAAATGTGTTGGGCTGGACAATTGCTGGCGCTCTTTGGCCGGGCTACAACCCGATTGCAAAAACAATCAGTGACTTAGCGGCAGATGACTCCCCGGTGCAAGGAATTCAATCAACATTTTTCCTTATTGGGGCACTTTTAACCTTCGTGGCTGCCGCCAGCGCTAAAGCTCTAGCCAAGCCTGGCCGCATTGCATTATTGCTCGCCGCATTTGCTGCACTTGGCTACACATTTTTTGCAACACCATCGCAGACTGGCTTTTCAAACGAGCATCGCCTATTCGCGACGATTGCCTTTGTATTATTTTCTGCCTGGCCTATCTTGTCTATGCGTTTTGATAGGCGTTATCACTGGTCTCTGCGGCCAATAGGGGCAATTAGCGCGACCGTGGTGCTGAGCTTAACCACTCTTTGGTTTTTGCTGACCTGGCTGGAGCCGGGCCAGCCGATTGTCGGTCTTTCAGAGCGTGTTATTGCATTGATGCAGGTGATCTGGCTGTCGTTTGTGATTTGGGCACAGTACCTACATCAGAAGAAGCAGCTACTTTGAGTTTTTGAGTTTAGGTAGTGACTATTTCGTAGCACTCGACCCGTACTCTCTCTCCCTTAAATTCCTCTGACCAACCTTTTTGGGGAACTTGAACAAAGCCTAAGGAACTCAGGAGCTTGGCAGCTGGCAAGTTTCGTTGGTCGATGTGCGCAATAAATTTTCGAGCCCCAACAAAGTCAACTAGCTCTGCCATAAGTGCCGCCGTTGCTTCTTTCCCGTAACCGATGCCCTGATATCTAGCTGCAAGGGTGAATCCAATTTCAAAAGTCAGAGGCGCTTCAAGCAGCGAATGCAAGGCTAAATCTCCAACCAGCTCTTCACTTTTACTTAGACGTAGCGCTAATTGCATCCAGTTGCCCTCCGTGGGCAGTAATACATCCCTCTGGTCCTCGATCAACTGCAGGGCCTGCTCCTTGGAGTATGTGGAGTCCCAACTTTGAAATCTAGCTACCTGGGGATCTTGTCGATAGGCAACGAATTGATCAATGTCCGCTTTAGACAGCGGAGAAATGCTGAGCCGCTGAGTCCGGATTGGGTAAATCACATTGGCAGTTTATATAGGCCGCATAATCTTGAGGGGCAAAAGGAGTATTTTGTAGGCCCCGTCGGGATCGAACCGACGACCCACGGATTAAAAGTCCGTTGCTCTACCGACTGAGCTAGAGGCCCTTGCAGCCTAGAAGTCTAACAGGCTAACTGAGGATGTCTTTGGTTGTGAATCTGCCATAAGCCAAGGCCCCGAATACCGCAATCCAGGCCAGTTGCAGAACCATGTTTGAAACTAGCGAGCCCCACTCGATCGGAACTCGCATTAGGTCTGCGAAATCTAACCAGTAATAGGTGAACAGCCAGGGGTGCATCCACTCGAGCTGTGGGATGTTGCCAAGAATGTTGCTCACGCCAGAAGTCACCAAGGTTGCCGTCATGGCACCAACCGGGACTGTTGTC
>JBDLUH010000066.1:0-6257 GCA_039805425.1 Actinomycetota bacterium | reverse complement strand
TTCGATTAAAGAGCGCCGCTGCTCAACGTGAGGCGCTAGACCAATTTGCCGGCAGTTTTGACGTTTTGGCTGAATATCAGACGCATTTCAATTTATGGAGATCAGCAGCCGCAAAGCTTGTTGAGATACAGCAGAACCTTGAGTCCAGGGCGTTAGAGGCTCGGCAGCTACGCGAATCGGTAGACGAACTTGAGAAGGCAGACCCAAAACCCGGTGAAGACCTTGAGTTAACTGAAAAAGCCAATCGTCTAACCCATATTGAAGAACTTCGGATCGCCGCTGCCGCAGCCCATGAAGCAATTTCAAGTGAATCTTTCGATGGGTCAGCAGATGCTGTCAATCTTCTTGGAGCCGCTCGTCGTGCGCTTGAGCAAGTTGCCGACCATGATCCAGAACTTGGCAGAATCGCTGAATCGCTAAAGCAGCTTGGTTATCAATTGAATGATGTAGCGGCTGAGTTATCTGGCTATGTTGATGGATTAGACGAAGATTCCGCGAAGGTACTTGAGGTAGTTCAAGATCGTCGCGCGGTGTTAAACATTTTGATGCGAAAGTATGGCCCAACATTAGAAGAAGTCATTGCATTTAGTCAGACTGCCTCGGATCGTCTTCTAGAACTTGATTCATCAACAGATCAAATTGACATTCTTGAAGCACAAGTAAATTCGGAATTCAAGGCTTTGCAGCTGGCAGCTAATTCGCTAACGCAACTAAGAACAAAAGCAGCGCAAGAACTTGCCCAGCAGGTGACGGCCGAACTTGGTGCATTGGCAATGCCAGGCTCAAGTTTGGTGGTTGCCGTATCCGACGCCGCTGAATACAGCATTCATGGCAAAGACCTAATTTCAATTCAACTTTCTTCTTACCCTGGCGCCGAGCCAAGACCGCTTGGTAAGGGCGCTAGCGGCGGTGAGCTCTCAAGAATCATGTTGGCGATTGAGGTAGTGCTTGCCAAAACAGAACAAGCGCCAACTTTTATCTTTGACGAGGTAGATGCAGGAGTCGGCGGAGCTGCGGCAATTGAGGTTGGCCGCAGGCTTGCTATGTTAGCCAAGCAAGCACAGGTAATTGTGGTAACCCATCTGGCTCAGGTTGCAGCTTTTGCGAATCAGCATCTTAGAGTTTTAAAAACCAGTTCAGAAGAATTCACTGCCACCGATGTGGTCTCTTTGAGTCACGACGAACGGGTCAACGAGTTGGCTCGTATGTTGTCTGGGCTGCCGGAATCTGAATCTGGCCGTGCTCACGCAGCCGAATTGCTTGATAAAGCCACTGCGGAATTCGCCTGAAAATTGTATTTTTAAGCTCGTAAGCATGTCGCTTGGCTTAGGTGAGCGTGGTTGACTGCTAGGCTTGAATTCCATGCGAGAAGCTTTGGAATCCGGTATCACACGTCACATTTTCGTCACCGGAGGTGTTGCATCTTCACTCGGTAAAGGCCTAACGGCTTCGAGTCTTGGCAACCTGCTACGTGCCCGCGGGCTCAAGGTCGTAATGCAAAAGCTAGACCCTTACCTAAACGTTGACCCGGGAACAATGAACCCATTTCAGCACGGTGAAGTATTCGTGACTGACGATGGTGCAGAAACAGACTTAGACATAGGTCACTACGAGCGTTTTCTTGACATCAACCTTGGTCAGTCTGCCAACGTGACCACCGGTCAGATTTACTCAACCGTTATTGCACGTGAACGTCGCGGCGAGTACCTGGGTGACACCGTTCAGGTTATTCCACATATCACCGACGAAATCAAGCGACGCATGCGTTTGCAAGCGCACGATGTGCCGGCACCAGATGTAATCATCACTGAGATTGGTGGCACCGTTGGTGACATTGAATCACACCCTTTCATTGAAGCAGCGCGTCAGATTCGCCATGATGTTGGCCGAGACAACGTTTTCTATGTTCACGTTTCTCTTGTGCCTTACCTTGCCGCCTCTGGAGAGCTAAAGACCAAGCCAACTCAGCACTCGGTTTCAACCTTGCGATCAATTGGTATTCAGCCAGATGCTGTGGTTTGTCGCTCAGACCGCCCGCTGCCGGCTTCGATTAAGAACAAAATTGCGTTGATGTGTGACATCGATGTTGAGGCGGTAGTAAACGCAGCCGATGCCTCTAGCATTTACGACGTACCAACCGTGATCAACGAAGAAGGCCTAGACAGCTACATCATCAAGCGTTTGGGGCTTGAAGAAAAAGCCGGTGAGGTTGACTGGAGCCGTTGGCAAGGAGTGCTGGATGCGGTTCATAACCCTAAGCACGAGGTAAAAATTGGACTTGTAGGTAAGTACATTGACCTACCAGATGCTTACCTTTCAGTCACCGAGGCAATTCGTGCCGGTGGTTTCGCAAATATGGCAAAGGTAAACATCAAGTGGATAGCATCTGATAGTTGTGAAACTGAAGAGGGTGCCCGTGAGCAACTTGCCGATGTTGATGCCATTTGCATTCCTGGCGGATTTGGTGTTCGTGGCATTGAAGGCAAACTTGGTGCACTTAAGTTTGCGCGCGAAAACAAGATTCCAGCACTTGGTCTTTGCCTTGGCTTGCAGTGCATGGTTATTGAATATGCGCGAAACGTTGTTGGGCTAGAGGGCGCATCTTCAACCGAATTTGATGAAGACGCTAAGTACCCGGTTATTGCAACCATGGCAGAGCAAGTAGACATCATTGCTGGTGGTGACATGGGTGGCACTATGCGCCTGGGTCTTTACACAGCAAAACTAAAGGCAGGGTCAATTGTTGCCGAAGTTTACGGGGCAGAGTCAGTAGACGAGCGTCACCGTCACCGCTACGAGGTCAACAACACTTATCGTGATCAAATCTCTGCAAAAGGTCTGGTCTTCTCAGGAACTTCTCCAGATGATCACCTAGTTGAGTTTGTTGAGCTACCGCGAGAGGTTCACCCTTACTACGTGGCCACTCAGGCTCACCCAGAGTTCCGATCACGACCAACAAACGCGCACCCGCTATTTAGAGGTTTGGTTGTTGCAGCAATTGAGCGCCAGGCATCGAACAAATTGTTCGAAGTTTCTGGTTCATAGCCTCAAATTTTCAAATGCCCAAAGATGAAACCGCCGCGCTTAGTCTTTCTAAGCAAGATGTGGTTTTTAAGGGAATGATCTGGGATGTCGTTAGTGAAACATTCAAGTACAACGAGCATCAACTGACGCGCCAATTTATAAAGCATCCCGGAGCCGTTGCGGTTATCGCACTAAACGAAAATCTAGAAGTACTTCTTATCAAGCAGTATCGTCACCCAGTTCGGAAATACCTTTGGGAAATCCCTGCTGGATTACTAGACATTGACGGCGAATCACGACTAGATGCCGCAAAACGCGAACTACTAGAGGAAACCGGCTACGTTGCACGTGATTGGCAAGAGCTAATAACTTTTCACACCACGCCAGGTGGCAACGACGAGGCAATCACGGTATTTGTTGCACGACAGGCAAAACATCAGGGGCATGAAATTGTGCTTGAAGGTGAAGAGACTGATCTTGAATTGCGTTGGGTTCCACTGGCTGATGCGCTGAATAGTGTTCTAAAGTCTGAGATGCAAAGCCCAAGCGCAGGTTACGGGTTAATGGCTCTAGCGCTGCAGTTAGGTGTTGCCCCAAATCAGGAACACCAAAATGGCTAGTCAGCTTGAACCGCTAGTAGATGCTTACCTTAGACACTTAACGATTGAACGCGGCATGGCAAAAAACACCATTGCGGCTTATCGGGCAGACCTGGCCAGGTACTTAGCTTTTCTAGAATCAGTTGGAATCGAAGACCCTGCATCAATCACCCAGCTCACTATTGGCGGGTTTTCCGAGTCGCTAAAAATGAAATCTGGCCTAGTTTCCAGTTCAATCGCCAGAGTGCTTGCCGGTGTTAGGGGATTGCACAAGTTTTGGTTGCTAGAGAATGTGACCGCGGGGGATCCAGCTGCCGCCATAAAGCCACCGAAAAGCCCACGCAGCCTTCCCAAAGCAATCACCATTGATCAGGTAGAAAAGCTCTTAGCAAGCTCAGGCCCTGACCCTGCCGATGAGGACGCCATGGCCGCTGATCCGGTTCGAGTGCGAGACAGGTCAATCCTTGAACTGCTCTACGCCACGGGGGCTCGCATAAGTGAATTAATCGCCCTTGACCTAGATGACTTGGTAGACCCAACCCTGGTCCGGCTATTTGGAAAAGGCTCCAAAGAGAGAATCGTTCCCGTTGGAGGGTATGCCCAAAGAGCCCTTCAGGCCTATCTGGTTAGAACCAGGCCGGGTTTGGTTGGGCAGGGAAAGGGCACGCCCGCCCTCTTTCTAAATCAGCGTGGAGGCAGATTGAGCCGCCAAAGCGCCTGGTCCATAATCAGCGAAGCCGCCCGGGTAGCTGAATTACCGGGTGAAATCTCACCCCACACACTTAGGCACTCATTTGCCACCCACCTATTGGAAGGTGGGGCTGATGTTCGAGTAGTACAGGAGCTGCTTGGGCACTCATCGGTGGCCACCACTCAGATCTACACCCTGGTTACGGTAGACAAATTGAGAGAAATCTACGGTACAGCCCACCCGCGCGCACGCCGCTAGGTCACCCGCGCGCCAGAAGGTAGGCTAGAGCCTGAATCAAACGTAATTTCGGGAGGAAATCATGGCTAAGGCAATTGCGGACACCCGCTTCGCCACACCAAAACCCCTGAAGACCCACGGTCCAGCGCGAATCATTGCAATGTGCAATCAAAAGGGCGGCGTGGGCAAAACCACAACTTCAATCAACATGTCGGCTGCGCTCGCCGAATTTGGTCGCAAGGTTTTGCTGATTGATTTCGACCCACAGGGCGCTCTTTCTGCAGGTTTGGGAATCAATGCCCACGATGCTCTAACAATCTACGATTTGATGCTGGATCGCACTATTGATCCTCACGCTGCCATCCAACACACCAACAATCCAAACCTTGATGTAATTCCAGCAAATATCGAGCTATCAGCCGCTGAAATGAAATTGGTCAATGAAATTGCTCGTGAGCAGATTCTTGCTCGAATTCTCAAGCAGGTTTCAGCTGAGTATGACGCCATTATCGTTGACTGCCAGCCTTCGCTTGGTCTGCTAACTGTAAATGCACTTACCGCAGCTCACGGCGTGATGATTCCATTGGCCACCGAGTACTTTGCCCTGCGCGGTGTTGCAATTCTTGAAGACATCATCGGCAAGGTCAAAGAGGGTCTCAACCCAGCGCTGCAATTAGATGGAATCTTGCCAACAATGGTTGATTCAAGAACCCTGCACTCTCGTGAAGTCCTAGAAAGACTAAAAGAAGCCTTCGGAGACAAGCTCTTCAAAACGGTAATCCACAGAACCGTGAAGTTTCCAGATGCTACCGTTGCGCAGGCACCAATTACTGAATTTGCACCAACATCAGACGCGGCCGAGGTATACCGCTCCGTAGCAAAGGAGTTGGTAGCCCGTGGCTGTGTTGCTTAGCTCAGACTTGACTGACGGTTCAGAAAAAGGCAGCGGATTCTCACTGAGCCTAGGAAACTTTGATGGCCCATTTGATCTATTGCTGTCTCTAATCTCAAAGCACGAGATGAACATCACAGAAATTGCACTCAGCAAAGTTACAGATGAATTCATTTCTTATCTGAAAACTCTTGATGGTGAAGAAGAAATGGATCAGGCCAGCGAGTTTTTAGTAATTGCCGCAACACTGCTTGACCTGAAAATCGCTGGGTTATTGCCCAAGGGTGAGGTTGTTGACGCAGAAGACGTTGCGCTGCTTGAAGCACGTGATCTTCTGTTTGCCCGCCTTCTTCAGTACCGCGCTTTCAAAGAGGTTTCAAGTTACTTCAGTACCTCTATGGCCTTAGAAGCACTTCGAATTGCAAGAGATGTTCGACTTGAAGATAGATTCAAAAAACAGAAGCCTGAACTGGTCTGGACAATGACTCTTGCCGAATTTGGAGTGCTTGCGCAAGATGCTATGACTCCACGCGAAATTCCTAGTGTTGGCTTGGCTCACCTGCACGCACCAAGAGTTTCTATTCGTGAACAGGCCGCAGAAGTTGTAACTATGCTGAAGCGTTCTATTCGAATGACATTCCGAGAGCTAATTGGCTCAATCAAAGACCGCGCCATCGTTGTGGCCAGGTTCCTATCAGTGCTAGAGCTGTATCGACTTTCGGCAATTACCTTTGAACAAGAGACCCCACTTGGCGATATCAAAATTGCCTGGGATTCCGACAACTTTGATGATGAAAAACTAGCCAACCTGGGA
>JBDLUH010000065.1:0-6507 GCA_039805425.1 Actinomycetota bacterium | reverse complement strand
TTGCCATCAGAATTCCGCTTTAAATACAAAACCCGTCACAACCTTTTTGGGTCGCTGACGGGTTTTTGTAATTACTTGGAATAAACAGTTTTGGTTTAGCCAGCCCGGCGGGCTCTGGCGTACTTGCGCTTCAGAGACTTTCGCTCATCTTCGCTAAGCCCACCCCAAACTCCGGTGTCCTGGTTTTCTTTGATCGCATACTCAAGGCATTGAGTTGAAACGCCACATTCGCGGCAAACTGCCTTGGCTTGATCGATCTGGTCAACTGCTGGACCTGTGTTACCTACCGGAAAAAACAGTTCCGGGTCTTCGGTTAGGCAACGTGATTCGTTTAGCCATTGCATGTCCATATATGACGCTATTCCTTTATGTCGTGTGTTGCTTTGACCAGTGGTCAAACGAGGTGAAAACATCTTCCTGAAAGGTGATTTACGCTAATAAAAGCGGTTTTCGTCCTGTGAAAATGGTTTCACACGGGCAACCGTTTGGCAAGACCCAATATTGAGGAACCCATGTCTGAAACCCAAGAAAAACGTCCAATCGGCTTGATTATTGCAGCGCTTTTGGTTGGTCTTGAGGGGCTGTTTATAGGGGCTCTAGCGGCCCGCTTGGGGCTTGCGCTGGTAGGGGGTGAGACTAAGAGCTTTGTGACCTCGGTGGCTTTATTCGCCCTTGTGGCCGCTGCCGCAATCTGGATTGTTTTCGTTTCACTCAACCTTTTTAGAGGCAAGCGATGGTCAAGATCGGCCGGCTTTTTCTGGCAACTAGTTCAGCTTGCCGTAGCCACCGGCAGCTTTAGTGGCCAATTCGGCAGCCAGGCCATTGGTTGGTCGCTAATCATCCCATCGGTGTTGGTAGTTAGCCTTTTGCTAAGCAAAAAGGTGGTTGCCGCCACAATGGACGCAATTGACTTGCAAGACTAGATGGCTAGTAATTTGCGAAGCATCACCACGTGGCCGGTGGCCTTCACGTTATAAAGGGCCAAGCTGATTTTGCCCTTTTCATCGATTACAAAGGTGGAGCGAATTACACCTTCGTAGGTGCGGCCGTACATAGATTTGGTGCCGTACGCACCGTAAGTCTTGTGAACCTCAAGATCCGAGTCGCTTAGCAAAGGAAAGTTCAAGTCTTGGTTCTGTTTGAACTTTAGAAGTTTCTCTGGAGAATCTGGGCTAATACCCAATACTGTGTAGCCGGCCTTTTTGAACGGGTTCAGGTTGTCGTTGAAGTCGCAGGCTTCTTTGGTGCAGCCCGGGGTAGAGGCCGCTGGGTAAAAGTACAAAATGACTTTCTGGCCTTTGTAATCAGCAAGTGAAACTTTTTTGCCGTCTTGATCTAACACCTTGAAAGCCGGGGCCTTTGCGCCTACTTCCAGTTTCTCTTGTGCGCTCATGACTCTAATTCTAAATCAGAATTCACTGGTTCTTTCCAAAAAAAGAGTTGGCAGCCAGGTAAACAAAGAGGCTGATTACTGTAATGATTCCAATTGCCCCAAGCCCCATCAAAACGGTTACTTCGTTGATTGGCAGTTCAAAGTTAGATTCCATGATTACTCCTCATAAGTTATCTCAATGGTACAAAAGGTGCGGCAGGGGAATAAGCATCTAAATCGGCAAGTTTACCTACAGGTGTTTGAGCTGATTGATTTAGATAGAAACTTCGATGAAATCCTGGATTCCCAATTCTTAGGACTTCATTCTGGAGGCCCAAAAAGCCCAATCCGCGGCGGGCAGAAAGCGGCCGACTTGGCTCTGGCCAATTTAGATATCAGGCGGTATGCGGCAGATCGTTCTGAAGTACTTCCAGCAAGTCGCAGAGGTGCCACGGTTCTCTCACCATACATCCGGCACAACCTGTTAACTCTTCAGAACGTATGGGAATCGGTAGAGGGTGCACCAGCGAAAGACCTAGAAAAATTTCGCGACGAATTGCTATGGCAGGAATATGCAAGACATCTGTACGCACGTATCGGCAATCGCTTTTTCTCAAATCTAAGATTTGAGCAAAATTTAGACGCACGGGGTGACGGCTGGAATCGCGAGATGGCTTGCGTTGATCAAGTTGTTTCAGAACTAGAGACAGACGGTTGGCTGGTGAATCAATCGCGAATGTGGCTGGCATCTCATTGGACAGTTCGAAATGGTAAGGGTTGGCTGCACGGGCAAGAGCGCATGTACCAAAATCTGCTCGATGGTTCGAGGGCAGCAAATTTATTGGGTTGGCAGTGGACCGTTGGTTCGGCAGGAAAACCCTACGGCTTTGCGCGCTGGCAAGTTGAAAAGCGCGCCCCCGGACTGTGCTTCAAGTGCCCACTCAAAAAAAACTGCCCAATTCAAGAATTCCCTGAAGAGATTCAACCCAAACCGGTTCCAAAGTTTGAGTTGTTGAATCATGATCCACATTTATCTAAAACTACCGGTCCAACAACTGTGATTGCAGAAAAGCAACCTGAGGCAGTTCTGTTAACTATTGATCACCTAGGTGATAGCAACCCTGCTCTGATTGCAAACCCCAACCTTCCCGTAGTTTTTGTTTTCAACCGGGCCGCATTAGAGAAATTGCAACTTTCCGCAAAGCGCATTTACTTTTATCTCGAAACCTTGAAAGATCTCGCCCAGCGCCGAAACCTATCGGTGTATTTAGGTGACCCCCAGCAGTACGCCAGAGAGAATCCAGTTGCGGTCACCTTTGCTCCAGTTCCCAGTTTTTCCAAATTTGAGTCCTTGGCGCAGGTGCATCCGTTTCCTTGGCTGCGCCTGCCTCACGCCGGGAACATACAGTCTTTCTCAGCATGGAGGCAAAATCTTATTTAGGCCAATAGATTGCGCGCTGTAAGCAAATCGCCCGCTGTAAACAGCCTGAATTGTGCTAAAGTTTTATCTCGTTGCGCTGTTTCAGCGTAATTCGCACCTCTAGCTCAATCGGCAGAGCAACTGACTCTTAATCAGTGGGTTCCGGGTTCAAGTCCCGGGGGGTGCACCACAGTTTTCTAGAGCCCACATCGGGCTCTTTTTTCTTTTAATGCGTAGGCTTTCTGCATGACTAGTCTTGATCGAATCCTTTACGGTGCCGCTTATTACAACGAATATCACCAGGCAAAAATCACCGATGAAAATGGCGTTGAGATTGCAGCTCGCACCGATGAGGATTTTCGACTTATGCGAGAGGCTGGCCTGAGTGTGATTCGCGTTGGTGAATCTGTATGGCAAAAGTGGGAGCCAGCCGAGGGCATTTTTAATCTTGACTGGTTGCAGCCGATTCTTGATAGGGCGTATTCCAACGGCATTGCCGTAATCATTGGCACACCAACCTACGCGCTCCCTAGGTGGGTGTTCTTGAATCACCCCGATGTCGTAGCTCATCGCGCAACCGGTGCAGCAATCGCTTATGGTCACCGGCAAAACGCAGACTACTCAAGCGATAAATTCCGTGAGCTCTGCGAGCCGGTCATTCGCAAAATGGTTGGCCGCTATGTTAGCCACCCAGCGGTAATTGGTTGGCAGGTTGACAACGAACCTGGCGCCGAGCTCTTGCACAACGAAGGGGTGTTTAAATCTTTCAAAACTAGTCTCGAGGCAGAATACGGATCGATTGATGCCTTGAACTCTGCCTGGGGATTAACCTACTGGTCTCATGCGTTGGCCTCATTTGATGAATTATGGCGGCCTGATGGCAACACAAATCCAAGTTATCTTTTGGCTTGGCGAAAGCATCAGGCAAAAATCACCAACGAATTTTTGCAATGGCAACGTGAACTTGTGCGTTCACTAATTCCTGCTGAACAATTCATCACAACCTGTGTTGCGCTTAATCGCCCAGGTATGGATAACTTTACAATCGGTGAATCACTTGATGTGACATCGGTGAATGTTTACTACGCCAGTCAAGACGGGTTAGAGCACCCAACCAGAAAGCGCACAGCTGGTGAAGAAATTCCAGCGCCAATATGGGTTCCACTGAGCGGCGCAAGTGCGTTGAATTTGATTTGCGATACCTCGCGAGCAATTAAGCAGAGCAATTTCTTTGTGACTGAAACGAATGGCTCGTCTATTTCTCAGGGGCCTGCGATGGCTGCTTTTCCTCACTATCCTGGGCAATTCAAGCAGGCGGCAATCAACATGGTTTCGCGAGGTGCTGAACTAGTTGAATACTGGCACTGGCACACCTTGCCTTACGGAATTGAAAATCACTGGGGTGGGGTGCTGCCGCATAGCCTTGAGCCTGGCCGCAGCTACGAAGCTTTTGTCGAAACCGCAAAAGCACTAGATAAAATTTCGGCTTTGGGCAAACTCACGCCGGCTGCCGAAGTTGCATTTGTTGCCAGCACCTCATCGCGCTGGGCGTTTGAATTTCAAGGCCCGCTTCGCCAGCCAAATGGTTGGGTAGATCCGCTCAGTTACGACAAGACCATGCAATCGGTATACGAGATTGCATATTCAAATGGTTTGGGGGTGCAAATTTATGGAGACAACCAGCTACCGATTGGTTCTGACGTTAGCGATTTCGTTGCCAAGCATCCAGTTATGATTCTGCACAGTATTTATGTAGCAGCCGATGAAGTACTTGAATTTGCCAGAGCTTATGCCGAAGCCGGTGGGCACCTGCTGCTAACTCCACGCACAGGTTATGCGCACGCTAATGGTTTGCTTCGCACGGTGACTCAACCTGCTGGATTCGCCGATCTGGTAGGCAGCTACAACGAGTATTCAAATCTCACCATGACAATTCCCGCCGTTACCAACAGTGGTGAAGTGGTAGGGGCCGGATACGGCTGGATTGACCAACTTGAACCAGGTGAAGGCACAGATACGCAACTGCGCCTAGATCATCCGTTCTTTGGTGAATTCTCGGCACTTAGTAAGTCCAAGGTTGGCAAGGGTTCTGTGCAGTATCTCGCGGTCTACCCAGACGCACAGCTTGCAAAATATATCGGTGCTGAATTAGCCAAGTTAATTGGCTTTGAAACTCTGGCTACGGCAACAACCGAAAGCGTGATTATTAATCGTGCGAAAACCGCCGATGGCCGCACCGTATTCTTTGTCTTCAACTGGGGTTGGAAACCAGCGAAGGTGAAGTTCAATGTTGCCGTCGAAGAGGTTGTGGCTGGTGAAGAGGCTTGCGCTCTTGGTGCGTGGGATATCCAGGTGTTCGTTTAAAAATAAAGTTGCACAAATCTGTCTAGCCCCCCTAGACTAAATTCATGACTTTGCCAGCAAATCTAGCCATGGGTGCGGTTACCCTGCGCGTAGAAAATCTTGATCGCATGATTGCCTACTATCGCGATGCTGTTGGGCTTGAAATGATTTCTGAGTTGACCGGTTCGGCAATACTTGGCCGAGATAAAAAACCAGCGCTAATTCTTGAGCATGCTCCAGACATGAAGCACGCTAGCGATAACCAGGCGGGGCTTTTTCACACGGCATTTCTTTTTGATACCAAGGCTCAACTTGCCTGGGCCGTTGCTTCTGTTGCTTCAAAGCACCCGGGTTCTTTTACCGGAAGTGCAGATCACCTGGTAAGTGAGGCTTTCTACTTTAACGATCCTGAGAACAATGGCGTTGAGCTCTACTGGGATAGAGAGCGCAGCAACTGGAGTTGGCAGCACGGCCAAATTGAGATGGGTACTTTTGGTTTGGATCCGAACGCATTCTTGCGAGAGAACCTACCTGATCAGGTAGCGGTGAGTGCCTCAAATATTGGTCACGTGCACCTAAGCGTTGGCTCAATTGATCAAGCACAAGACTTCTATGTAAAAAAACTTGGATTTGATGTCACTCTAAACTGGGGCGGCACTGCACTTTTTGTTAGCGCCGGCGGCTACCACCACCACATGGCGATGAATATCTGGAAAAGCCGAGGCGCCGGATTGCGCCAGCCAACTTTAGGTTTGCGCGACGTGTCTATCCTTTTGCCCAACGCCCAGTCCCTTGGTGCCGTTCAAGAACGCCTGGTTTCATCAAACGTTGCCATCAGAGACGATGGGCAAATAATTCGCCTAGATGACCCATGGGGAAATCAAGTTAGTTTTACCTCGATTGATGCCTAAAGTCTTTAGATAAAAACCGAAACAGATTCGGCAAGGGCAATAGCGGCCAGTTGCAATTCTTCTGAGGTGGTTTGGTGTGAAAAACTAAATCGCACCGATGTCTGTGCAACTTCAGCACTGATGCCCAGAGCAAGCAAGACATGTGAAGGCTCATCGCTACCGGCAGCACAGGCAGAGCCGCTAGAAACCACAACACCTCTGCGCTCTAGCTCAAGAAGCACTGCCTCACCGCTAACCCCTTCAATAGTGAATGAAGCAATGCTTGCCAGGCGCTTAGTTGGGTGACCGGTTAGTTTTGCCTTAGGTACAGATTTTAAAACCGCACCAATAAATTCTTCGCGAAGTAAGCAGACTCGATCCGATTCGGTTTCTGCCGGTTGGAGTGCATCAAGCGCTGTAGACAGTGCAACTGCCCAGGCAACGTTTTCAGTGCCAGATCTTAATCCTGCTTCTTGCCCGCC
>JBDLUH010000064.1:0-6514 GCA_039805425.1 Actinomycetota bacterium | reverse complement strand
TGCCATCAGAGGCACGCCTCGCAAACTCACTTGATCTAGGTGATCTTCGGCCATGCCAAGAATTGTTCTGTCGCCAGAGTCATCAACAACAATCAGCACATGCGAGGTTGGACCATCAATTTTTGTGATGGCTAATTTTGAAATCCCACTTAGCTTCAATTCCTCTTCAAGAACCGCTGCGTAATTGTCGTTTCCAAGGTATCCAACAAATCCGGTTTCAACATCTGCGGTGCACAGTGCCCGTGCTACGTTTGCGCCGGTGCCACCGGTTCTCTCAATAAACTTTGTGCCTTGGGTAAAAGCGCCGCGTTTTAGAAATTCATTTGTGTAAACAACTGAATCCCAAGCAACTGGCCCAACAATCCAAACTGTCATGACTTAGACCTATTTTCTAGAATTTGCTTGATACGCAACTTGACATCTGGAATCTCTTTCCAATTAACATCCTCGATGAACGAAAGAGAATAAAACGAATTTGGATTTCTAAGTGCTACCAGTGCGCTGCTTAGCGCCGCCAGGGTATCGGTGTCGCCACCGGCAACGATTGCACCTTCGTATGCTTGCCAGACATCGCTTGAATTTCTTACGATTCCAACAACCGCCAATAAAGTCTCAATGGGGTTCAGCGAAACACCAGTGGAAGAAGTCTTAAAGTTATTTGCAAGGTCAAGTTGATTAGAAATTTCATCTGGAATGTCTTGAACATTTTGTCTGGCAATTTCAAGAGCAGCGTCAACATTCCAATCTGGCAGTTCAAGTGCTGAGGCGAAAATCTCGGCCATTATTAGCGCCGCGAAGAGCGCCTCAGTTCTAAAGTGAGTTGCTGCGCATAGCTCACGAACCCAGGTTTGCCGGTGCTTGTTTTCAAGCCCCGCAAATGCAAGACTCACCAGCGCGGTGCGCATCATGCCGCCGTTGGTGATTCCAATAATTCCCACTTCACGCTCTTCAACAAAGATTCCAAGAGCATGGCGGGTAGTGGGTCCAAGGCCGCGCAATGATTTTGCATTTGCCCTTAGCCGAACTTTGAAGGTCTCTGCCGCATATGAAGGGCTGGGTGCATCTAAGCAAGATATTGTCATCAGGCTTAGGGCGGTGTCATCACTTACCCCACCGGCAGGCCAGTCACTTTTGCCAAGCATTTTCTTTGGAATTGGGGCCTGCACCAAGGGTTCAAACTCATAAGAAACCCCAAAGGCATCACCGGTGGCGTAGGCAAGTACGGCCGTGGCGATGGCAAAGTCAGGTGTGCCCGCAGATAGCTGGGGCAAGATTGACCCAAGCACCGGCAGATTATTAGGCATGGGGTCAGTCTATTTACAGAGCTGGCCTAAAGGAACGGCCTTAGTTCAACTCGGCGGTTGCAAGCCATTCCGGCCTCATCGGCAAGTTGCCTGGCGGTAGCCAAATCAGCAGCCTCAATAATCCACTGGCCGCTGTAGAACTCATCGGTGCTTTGAATTGAACCCGCGCCAGGCTTTTCCATGCCAAATGCCATAACCCAATGCCCGTTTTCACGCAGTTTGTCGTTGAAGGCGTCGATAGCCGCCATCTCACTTGGGCCGCCGGTATTGGTGTCACTATCAATCACAAAAATTGCAAAACGCATGCGTTCCTCTCTTATGGTTTAACTATGCCACCGGTAGCCAAAATAAAGAACGGGTTTGAACCCAAAATCTGTGAGCGCTGCGGGCTGCCGTTTGAGTGGCGAAAAAAGTGGGCCAAAGATTGGGCCAACGTGAAGTACTGTTCCAAGAAATGCAAAGGCTAATTGTGGCAGGCAAGATTCAGCGCATACTCTATGTAGCTCACGATCACCTAAACAAAAACTTTGGCGTTCTAAAAAACGCAAACAAAAACACCGATGCAATCGTGCTGGTTGAAAGTGCTCGAATGCTAACTGGCCGCCCTTGGCATAAAGAACGTTTGTTTTTTCTAACCTCAAGCGCAAGACACTTTGCCTATCAACTTGAACACGACGGCTTCACCGTGCGCTACATAAAGGCAGCAACGACAATTGATGGCTTGAAGGCCGCCCGCAAAGAATTTGGCAATCTTGAAATTTCCTGTGCCGAACCTTCATCACACGTGCAGCAAAAACAACTGCAAGATTTTGGAGTGCAGTTTATTGAAAATGATTTCTTCTTGACATCAAGATCACTATTTAATCTGTGGGCCGAGAAGCAAAAAACCTACGTGATGGAAAATTTTTATCGGGCCCAAAGAAACCGTTTGGCAATACTTGTTTCCGATGGAAAGCCAGAGGGCGGGCAGTGGAACTTTGATGCCGATAACCGGTTGCCACCACCAAAAAACTACGAGTGGCCAAAGTACTTAGAACATGAGCGCGATGCGATTGACTTAGAAGTTGCTAAGCAGCTTAATTACCAACCAACAAAAACCTGGGCTACTACTCGTGCCGGTGCACTGGCACAACTTAAGAATTTCATTGATAACCACCTTCACGGCTTTGGCCCTTATGAAGACGCAATTGCAAAAGACAACTGGGCACTTCATCACTCACTGCTTAGCCCATATTTGAATAATGGTTTACTGCACGCAAGCGAGGTGGTTGCCGCGGCCGTTGTTGCATACGAACGCGGCGATGCGCCTATCGGGTCTGTTGAAGCATTTGTGCGCCAGGTTATTGGCTGGCGTGAATACATCAATGGCATGTATTGGTTTTTGGGTGAGGACTACAAAAATCTCAACGGCTTAGGTGCAACTCGCAAACTGTTGCCTCTTTACACAGATTCATCAAAGACCAAGATGAATTGCGTGAAGTCTGTAGTTGCCGATGTTGAGGCCAGGGCTTGGGTTCATCACATTCCCCGCCTTATGGTGCTTAGCAACTTGGCTTTGACCACCGGAGTAAACCCGCAAGAGTTCTTGAACTGGATGCGCGAGCAGTTTATTGATGCCTCAGATTGGGTGATGGTGCCAAACGTAATTGGCATGGCCGTGCACGCCGATGGCGGCAAGCTAATGACCAAGCCTTATGCATCTGGCGGCGCCTACCTAAACCGAATGACTCAGCACTGCAAGGGCTGCGCCTATGACCCAAAGAAGCGAGTGGGCGAGGATGCCTGCCCATTCACCACTTTGTACTGGGACTTTCTTGATCGCCACAAGGATGAATTTGTGAAAAACCACCGCATGAGCCAGCAGGTGAATGGCCTTAAGCGCCTTAGCGATTTGCCTGAGCTAAAGATTCGCGCGCAAGAAGTGCTTGCGGGGCTAGACGCCGGAACAATCTAACCAAAAGGGTCAAATGCAAAAACATTCAATCACGCTGGCTGATGGGCGAAATCTTGACGTGCACACCGCCGGCACCCCCGGATCAAAGGCTATTGTCTTTCACCACGGCACCCCGGGCTCGGCGCTCAGTTGGCAAAGCTGGCTAGATGATGCGGCCATGCATGGTGTTTTTGCCATGGCCTATTCAAGGCCCGGCTATTCAACAAGCGCCAGAAGTAAAGGCAGAACTGTAATTTCAAACACCACCGATATCGCCGAGCTGCTAAAACACTTTGGTGTAGCCGAGATGGTTTCAATTGGCTGGTCTGGCGGTGGTCCGCACGCACTAGCTGACACCAACTTGCCGCAATGCTTGGGCGCAATCACTGTGGCGGGCGTGGGCGAATACGGCGTATCAGATTTGGACTTTCTTGCAGACATGGGTGAAGAAAATCACATTGAGTTTGGCGCTGCCTTGAAAGGCGAAGCAGCAATTGAATTGTGGATGCAAGAAAATTCTGGACCAATGGCAGTGGTAACCGGCGAACAACTTATTGAAGCTTTTGGCGGGCTTATCGGAGACGCAGACAAAGCTGCACTCACAGGCGTTGTTGCCGAGCAGATGGCCGAGGAATATAGGGATTCACTAAGCTGTGGGTACTTTGGTTGGCTAGATGACGACCTAGCATTTGTGCAGCATTGGGGTTTTGAAATTCGCGAGATTTCCAAACCGGTTCAGCTTTGGCAAGGAAACGATGACTTCATGGTGCCGCACGCTCATGGCAAATGGTTGGCCACCAAGATTCCAACCGCTGAACTAATTTTCGTTGCCGGCGAGGGCCACATATCTATGGGGCAGAATGCCAAAAAAGATATCATCACCAACGCAGTGAAGATGCTTAACGCCTAACTGAAATTGGCTAGGCTCGAAAGATGCGCTTCATTCTTTCAAAGCTTGGTCTAGGCGAACTTCGCAACGACCCTGCTGTTCGCGCACTAAGCCTGGCCACTTTGCTTGGCCGCATTGGTAATGGTCTGGTTTCAACCATTGAAGTTATTTACTTCACGCTGATTGTTGGTCTTTCACCGGTAGGCGTGGCCACGGCATTGGGTGTTGGCGGTGCCGCTTCACTTTTGTCTACCGTGCCCGCCGGAAACATTGTTGACCGTTTTGGTGCCAAGCGCGTAATGATTATTGCTGCAGTGCTAGAGGGCTTTTCAATCTTGAGTCTTATTTTTGTGCAATCTGTTTTTTGGTTGGCCGTTGCGGTTGCGGTAATCAGCGTGATTGGCACAACGTTTCACATTGCCAACACCACAGTAATCTCGCAAATTGGTGACGGTGAAGACCGGGTAAAGATTCGTGCAGCTGAACGTGCCATGGCAAATATGGGAATAGGTATCGGCACCGTCTTTGCCGGTGTTGCTCTTGCAGTTAACACCGCTTGGGCTTACCAACTCACAATGCTGCTCAACACCATGTTCTATTTTTGGGCAGCTGCAATTTTGAAGCGGGTGCCAAACGTGGCGGCCACCGTAAGCAAAGATGAGAAAATCGGAATCATCGCACTAAAAGACAAGCGTTTCTTAGCCGCAACTTTCTTAAACGGAATAGTTTCCTTGCACTTTGTAATACAAGGTGTTGCGCTGCCACTGTGGATTTTGCACCACACCAATGCGCCAAAGTGGTGGGTATCGGTGTTGTTTGTAATCAACACTGTCTTAGTCACTGTCTTGCAAATTAGATTCAGCACCGGAACCGGTGATTTGAAAATTAGCATCAAGAAGTTCCGCATTGGCACGCTGTGGCTTCTTGGCGCATGCGTTGTTTACTCAATGGCCGGCGGAGTACCGGTTTGGGTAGCCTGCCTGGTGCTATCAGTGGGAATGCTGGTGCACACCATTGGCGAGCTTCAGGCGGCTGCCGGCTCTTGGAGCATTGGCTTTGACTTGGCCGAAGAAAAGCACATGGGGCAGTACCAAGCCGTTTACTCACTTGGTTGGGGCTTGGGTGGAACCTTTGGCCCGCTTTATGTAACCGCTATGGCCGTTGGCCTGGGCATGACCGGTTGGTGGATCATGGGTGCTGTCTTTGCCGCTGCCGGCTTTGCCATGTACTGGCTGGTCAACAAAACTTTTATTAGTAAGCAGCCAGTTCTTCAACAGAGCTAAAGGTGCGAGTGCCGGCAGCATCGGTGGCTTCAATTACAAAGCTTGGCGCACCAACAGTGGTCTTGAATTCAAGTGACAGCTTGTGCAGGCCGTTCACCCATTCAAGGCGAATGGTCTCACTGTCAATAATGCCCCAGCTAAATTCACCTTCAAAGGCAGCGTGCTTGCGCACACGAGCCAAGGCAATGATTGCCTGAGTAACAGGCTGCTGCAACGCAGTTTGAATCTCTGCAGGTGTGTAGTTGTGGCGGTTGGTATCGCGACCTTGGCCGGTGCGTTCAAATAGTTCGCGGTCATCCATGCCGTTAAACAAACCAACGTAGTAAACCTGTGGCTCACCCGGTAAGAAGAACTGAACTGCGCGCATAATTACGTACGCGGTGTCGTTGGCAACAATGTTTGGCAGAGTTGCGTTGATCTGGTGTGGCAGCGTGAACCACTGCGGCACAACAGATGCAATTGCCGAGTGGCCATTAGTGTTCTTTTTTGCAACTTCAAAAATGTGCGCCATTTCATCTTGAGTGATGATGCCCGGCTTGTTGCCGATTGGCCCGCCGTCAATTACTCCGTAGCCGTCGTGTGTGTCAAGAACGTTTAGGCAATTGTTTGGGCGAATCTTGAACCAATCGCCAAGGCGATCAACAGTTCCTGTAAAGAATGAGTGCAATAGCAGCGGCGCGGTTTGAAAGTCGTAAATCAAATCAACCAAAGGTGCAATGTCTAGCTGCTGGGTGTAGTGCGCGTGAACTTCAACCAGCACTCGCATGTCATAAGAGTGAATCAACTCTGAAATTTCTTTTACAAATTCCAAAGTCTCTGGGGTCATGAATGAGTCGGTGCCCGGTGTTTTAACCGCATAGCCAACGGCGTCTAGTCGAACAACTTTTACACCACCAGACTTTAGCGCTTCAAGTACGCGCACAAGATATGCCTTACCCGCGTCGTGCTTGATATCGATGTCTACTTGCGAAGGCATGAAGGTTGTCCACACTAAGCGGCGCTGGCCACCAACTTCATATGCTGTGAATGGCATGCCAGGTCGTGGGCGGTAAAAAGATGTGATGCCTTC
This sequence comes from Actinomycetota bacterium, assembly GCA_039805425.1. Lineage (GTDB taxonomy): Bacteria > Actinomycetota > Actinomycetes > Actinomycetales > Microbacteriaceae > Rhodoluna. Next base: position 36 of record JBDLUH010000064.1, on the reverse strand, counting down.
TTCTGTGCCGCCATCTGGAAACACAACATCGAAGGT
>JBDLUH010000063.1:0-6578 GCA_039805425.1 Actinomycetota bacterium | reverse complement strand
CATGGGCAGACAGACTGGAATATAGATTTCAGGCTCCAAGGAATTACCGATATTCCATTGAATGAAACCGGTATTGCTCAGGCTCGCGATGCGGCACAGGTTTTAGATGCCGCTGAGTGGGATCTAATTCTTAGCTCTCCACTCTCTAGGGCCCGCGACACGGCAAACATCGTTGCTGCGTTCAATAATTTTCCATCTGTTGAAATTGAGCATTTGCTTCTAGAGCGTTCTTTTGGTGAGGCCGAAGGACTAACTCACGATGAATGGCGTGCTAAATATGTTGATAGCAATTTAGTTCCTGGCGGCGAATCGTTGCCTGAGCTTGAACTAAGGGCCAATCAATTGCTAGACAAGTTATTGAAAGATCATTTAGGTCGCCGAGTTCTTACGGTTTCCCATGGAGCGTTAATTCGTGTGCTGCTAAGAATCGTAAGCCGTGGCGAATTTCCTAGAGATGGTGAACGCTTGGGCAACGCCTGCCTAAGTATTTTTGTGCACGAAGAGGGTGAATGGAAAGTGCTTTCCTATGAGCCACGCACTTTGCACCCTGATTTGAATGTGCGCTAAAGGTCTTCTAAAAGTTTAATTAGGGTATTCGCTGAAGAGCTCCAATTGAACTTCTTGGCTTGATCTTGACTTAACTTTGATACTTCTAGCCACCTTGGCGCGCTTTCAATACTTATCACAGCCTCGGCGAATGACTTGGGTGATTCTTGGTTGAAGTAAACCGCCGCTTCCCCGCCTATCTCTTGGAAGATTTCAATCTCAGAAACTACCGCGGGAATACCCAGCGACATCGCCTCAACCAGTGGAATACCAAATCCTTCGTCACGTGAACCAGTAACTAAAGCCGTGGCACCGTTCAAGATTTTCAAGTATTCATTCTCTGAAACGCCGTTGTGGAATATGACCTTGTCGTTTTGCTGAATCAGTTGCTGTAGCTCAGCTTTCCTTCTGGAGGTGATTCTGCTCAAAAGATGCAGTTCGTAGTCGGGTAAATGCTGCATTCCTGCTACAAGTACTTCAACGTTCTTGTAATCCATGAAGCTACCCATGTAAACCAGAGATTTAGTGGCCGGTGCTTCTATTCTGGTGTTACTTTGGGTGACTTCAGATGCTGCGTTGTAGACCACCTGAACCGGCTTGTTCGTGAGGCGATGTTTGGCCATTAGGTTTTTTGTGGTTTGTGAAACGGTGGCAATGGCATCGGCACGATTGAGTAAAAGTCTCTGGGGTGCGTAGGTCAAGTGGTAGAGGCGCCAAAGAAGCTTAACAGCCAAATTAAAACTTGGTGGTGGGGTTGGGTGACGATAGTAGATCAAATCATGAACGGTAAGCACCAACTTGAATTTGCGCCCAAATGAGCCAATTGTTTGCATTGGTGAGAAGACTTTTTTTGCACCAAGTTTATTAAGTTGAAAGGCCACAAGAGGCTCACAGATTGATGTGGGTGAAGTTACTTTCACAAATTTGATTCCTTTGGGCAGCTTCTCAAGCTGCCTTAGGTCGCAAATTACTGCTGTGACATCAATTTGATTATGTAAAGCTTTGAGCAGCCCTGCAGAGAATCTACTGATTCCATCGTGCTGCGCTATTTGAATGTAGCGGGCATCAAAGAAAATACCGGAGCTCATTTATCGCTCGCCATTTGCTTTACAAACTGCCTGATGTCATCAGCCACCTCGTTTGGAATTTCGTAGTGAGTTAGGTGACCAACCGACATGTGTTGGCTGATTACATGTGGAACTGGAATCTTTTTTGCCATGGCAAACTGCTGCTTTGGTGACGTGATGTCATCTTTATCACCGATAATCAACAGAGTTGGATTCTTAAACTCAGCAGCGTAGTCACTAACATTGTGTGAAATTGAAGCTGTGTAACCTTCGATTGCCACTCTGCGACTGGCGAAGTCATTAAAGTTAGCATCGTGTTGGGCGTGCACCCATGCTCTTAGCGGCCTATGCCAGCTTTTTGTCATAATGATGCTCATGCCTCTAACCATTGGCCAGCTCTTTAGCAGCCACTCCCCTTGCTTTAGTGGCGAGCTACCGGCCAGGGCAAAAAAAGCTTGTGCAATTTTTGTGATTGGTGCGTTTGGTCCCTTAAGAGCTGGAGCCGAAACCGGGTTTTCAAGCACCAGCAATTCAATTTCGTCTGAGTGCTTGGCGGCAAAGGCAGAGCAAACGATGCTGCCGAAGCTATGGCCCAACAAAATAGGCTTCTGGGCAAGTTTCAAAGCTGCTATGAATTCATGCACCCAGTTTGAATAGGCATCAATTGAGTGTGTTTCTGGAAACTCCGTTGATTGACCAAACCCGGGCAAATCAGGAATAATCACGTGAAAATCTTCTAGCGCACCAGCGATTGCCTCTAGCCCATGATGATTTCCTCGATAACCATGAATGAACACGATTGTTTGGGCTGTCTTTGATTTGCTTGGGTACACCCAATACCTGGTTACGGTGTCGGCAACCTGTACAGATCTTGGCACAGAACGTTCTAATGCCTTTTTTGCCAAAGCGGCTGATTCTAAAAACATTTTTAGACCGAGAAGTACTTTGCTTCAGGGTGGTGCAGCACCATTGCATCGGTTGATTGCTCTGGATGCAATTGCAACTCTTCAGACAAAGTGACGCCTATTAGCTCGGGCTTTAAGAGTTCAACAAGCTTGACGCGGTCTTCAAGTTCTGGACACGCCGGATAGCCGAATGAGTATCGGGCTCCTCGATAGTCGAGTTTGAAAAGGCCTTCAACGTTAGTTGGGTCTTCGGCAGAGAAACCTAGGTCTTCACGAACTCGCGCGTGCCAAAATTCAGCAAGCGCCTCTGTTAGCTGCACAGACAAACCATGAATCTCGAGGTATTCACGGTATTCGTTCTTGGCGTAGAGCTCATTTGCTGCCTCGGAAATGCGATTACCCATGGTTACCAGTTGGAAAGGAACAACATCAACCTTTCCGCTTTCCTTAGAGGCAACGAAGTCACTTAGACATAGGTGGCGATCGCGTGCTTGCCTAGGGAACTTAAAGCGCATGCGCTCAGTCCCGGGCACTCCGCCAGAGCCGCCATCGGTTGCCCCCTCTGGGCCGTGGTGCAAAATAACCAAGTCATCGCCATCTGAAACCGCTGGAAAATAACCGTAGACCACAGCCGCTTCTAAAAGTGACTCTGTTTGAATCTTGTCTAGCCAAGCTCTAAGTCGTGGTCGGCCTTCTTTTTCAACTAACTCTTCGTAGCTTGCTCCATCTTCGGCGCGAGATGGCTTTAGCCCCCATTGCCCCATAAATGTGGCTCGTTCGTCTAGGAACGATGCATAGTCTCTAAGCGGAATACCTTTGACTACTCTCATTCCCCAAAAAGGAGGATTTGGAATGTCGTTGTCGCTGGCAACATCGGAGCGGTCAGGAATTAGATCTGGTTCAGTGCGTACGAGCAAGTTTTTGGGCTGAACTAATTTTTTCTTAAGCGGTGGAAGTGTTACTGAGGTATCGCCACGCTTTATTTTTACTAGCGCGTCCATTAGTTTCAGGCCCTCGAAAGCGTCTCTTGCGTACCGGACTTCACCCTCAAATATTTCTGCCAGATCCTGTTCAACAAAACTTCTAGTTAGAGCTGCACCCCCAAGAATCACCGGCCATTTTTCGGCAACGCCTCTTTGATTCATTTCTTCGAGGTTCTCACGCATGATTTGTGTAGATTTCACAAGCAAACCACTCATACCTATAACGTCAACCTGGTGTTCCTCAGCTGCACGCAGAATCTCGTTAATAGGTTGCTTGATGCCAATGTTGACGGTTTCAAATCCATTGTTGCTCAGAATGATGTCAACTAAATTTTTACCAATGTCGTGTACATCGCCGCGCACCGTTGCAAGCAGAATTCGGCCCTTACCGGTGTCGTCAGTTTTTTCAATAAATGGCTCAAGGTGGGCAACGGCGGTTTTCATAACCTCGGCAGACTGCAGAACGAAAGGCAATTGCATCTCGCCTTTACCAAACAGCTCGCCCACTACCTGCATACCTTTTAACAAAAAGTCATTGATAATTACCAGAGCCGTGTAACCCGCGGCCATGGCTTCGTCAAGATCTGGTTCTAGACCCTTCTTTTCGCCATCGATGATTCTGCGCTCTAGGCGGGCCTCAATAGGCATTAGAGCAAGTTCTTCTGCTCGAGACTGGCGACTTGCAGCCGAATCTACCCCGCTGAATACATCTAGAAACTTAGTTAGCGGGTCAAAAGTGGTGTTGCCATCAGAGTCATAGGTTCGGCGATCATAAATTAGGTCAAGCGCCGCTTCTAATTGCACTGCAGGAATCTGATTAAGGGGCATGATTCTGGCAGCATGCACGATGGCCGAGGTTAGGCCTACCTGCACACACTCGTGCAAGAAAACCGAGTTCAGCACGTGTCTTGCCGCGGGGCTTAGACCAAATGAAATATTAGAAATACCTAAGGTTGTCTGCACGCCAGGGAAAGATTGATTAAGTTTGCGAATTGCCTCAATAGTTTCAATGCCATCGCGGCGAGTCTCATCTTGACCAGTGGCAATAGGAAAAGTAAGCGTGTCCACTGTGATATCAACTAGGCGCATTCCCCAGTTCTGGGTGAGGTCGTTAATCAGTCGTTCAGCAATTGCAAACTTGGTATCGGCGGTGCGCGCCTGCCCCTCTTCATCAATCGTTAGTGCAACCACGGCAGCTCCGTGCTCTCTAACCAGTGGCATGATTCGAGCAAAACGAGACTTGGGCCCATCGCCATCTTCGTAGTTCACCGAGTTGATCATTGCTCGGCCACCCATGCACTCTAATCCGGCCTCAAGCACTGCCGGCTCGGTTGAATCAAGAACAAGTGGCAAAGTGGTTGCAGTTGCTAGTCGGCTTACTAGTTCACGAGCGTCTCGGGCGCCGTCTCGGCCAACGTAGTCAACACAAACATCAAGAAGGTGCGCACCTTCGCGTGTTTGGCTGCGTGCAATTTCAATGCACTCTTCCCAGTTTTCTGCCAGCATCGCATCACGGAATGCTTTTGAACCGTTTGCGTTGGTGCGTTCGCCAATTGACAAATAGGTCATGGTCTGGTCAAACGGTTGGTGCTGGTACAGACTTGCCAACCCAGGCTCATCAATAAGAGCCGGACGTTTTGGTTTTGCATTTTCTACCGCTTTGGCAACCTCGGCAATATGAGCCGGAGTCGTGCCGCAACAACCACCCACTAAACCAGCACCGTACTCATTTACGAATTGCAGTTGCGAGGCAGCTAACTCACTTGCAGTGAGCGGATAGTGTGCCCCGTGGGCTCCAAGAATTGGCAATCCTGCATTAGGCATAACAACAAGAGGCAGGGAAGAAAACTTTGAAAGGTAACGAAGGTGCTCGCTCATCTCGGTTGGGCCAGTTGCACAATTCAGGCCAATTGCGTCAATTCCAAGGGCACTCAGCGCGGTTAGCGCCGCGCCGATTTCAGATCCCAGCAACATTGTGCCGGTGGTTTCAATAGTTACCGAAACCAAAATTGGAATTTGAACACCCAGTTGGGTCATTGCGCGCTTAGACCCGATGATTGCACTCTTTGCCTGCAGCAGGTCTTGTGCGGTTTCAACCAGAATCGCGTCCGCGCCGCCGCGAATCAAACCTTTGGCGCTTAGCTGATATGCGTCACGCAGAACTGAAAACTTTTCGTGACCAAGGCTAGGCAATTTAGTTCCCGGCCCCATAGACCCAAGCACCCAACGTGGCTTTTCATCGGTGTTGAAATCGTCTGCAACTTCGCGCGCAACCTTGGCCCCAGCAAAAGCTAGTTCTTCAATGCGATCTTCAATTCCGTATTCTGCAAGATTGGCGAAGTTAGCTCCGAAAGTGTTGGATTCAATGGCTTCGGCACCGCTCTTTAGGTACTGGGCGTGAATGTTGGTAATAATGTCTGGCCTGGTGACATTCAAAATTTCGTTGCAACCCTCATAACCCTGAAACTCATCAAGGGTTGGGTTAGCCTCTTGGATCATGGTTCCCATTGCTCCATCGGCAACTACAACACGAGATCTTACGGCCTCAATCAGGGCTTGTGAGCGGGGAGTAAACATATGCCATAAGTCTAACCGAGGGACTTTACCGTGCCGCGGTCGAATATACTTATGAAATGCCTGAAAACAGTTTGCTGCGGAAATCTAAGCTTGAGAGCCTTAGCTTTAGGAGCATTTCTGAAGTATCAAAGGCAAGGCGGGCTCTTGCTGAGCCAACCCTTTCATTTGAGTTTTTCCCACCTAAAGATGATGCCGGCGAGGCAACTCTCTGGAATTCTTTTGAAAAACTGCTTGAGGTCTCCCCTGATTTTGTGTCGGTGACCTACGGGGCCGGGGGCTCAAACCGCGAACGTTCTCTGGCTGTAGTAGACAAAATGGCTAAAGAAGTGCTCACTATTGGTCACTTAACTTGCGTCGGTGCCTCGCGCGAAAGCACCACCGAAATCATTAGACGGTTTGAGTCTGCAGGGGTTGGTGCGATTTTGGCACTACGCGGTGATTCACCAAAAGATGACCCAAACGCACTCCAAAAAGGCGAGCTAAAGTCGGCCCTAGAGTTA
>JBDLUH010000062.1:0-6632 GCA_039805425.1 Actinomycetota bacterium | reverse complement strand
TTTGTGAGGGCTGCAGGCTTGAGTCTTCTATTTGTGATGGCAAGTACTGCGCTGCGCCGGCCTCAATGAACGAGGTATTCATTAGCGACACCCAATCAAATTCCCAAACGTCACCGGTTGGGTAGTAATCGGCAATGTCGGGAGTCAGCTTTGAAGCAACTTCTTGCAAGAAGTAGGTGTTAGCCGGTAGCAGTGCCTTGATGGCAACTAAGTCGGCAGCTGGAATGTGCCGTGCCGCATCAATTCGAAAACCGTAGACACCCAGGGAAAGCAAATCATTCAGATAAGTGGCAATACTTTGTCTAACATTTGGTTTTTCTGTTGCAAGATCCGATAAGCCAACCAGTTCATTATTTTGAACCTGGTCTATATCGTTCCAATCGCTGATGCCTTGCTTGGCGCTGTGAAAATCTTCTGGGGCATAGAGGCCAGGGTGAGTGTATTTGGTAAATTCGCCACCGGTCCAACCATCAGCGGTTGCTGAACCCATCATATGATTAATAACTGCATCGGCGATCACCTTCACGCCTGCATCGTTGCAAGCCTTGACCATTGATTCGAATTCGATTCGAGTGCCGAGTCGCGATTCAATCTTGTAGCTGACCGGCTGGTAGTGCACCCACCATTGTGCGCCATCGATGTGCTCCTGGGGCGGCATCACCAACACCCAGTCGTAGCCGGCAGGGCCCAAATGGGTAGTGCATTCCTTGGCTACCGAGTTCCAGTTCCACATGAACAGCTGAACACCAACCGATGAGCCGTCAATTTTCGCTGGAGCTGCCTGGGCTGTTGCTGGCGCCAGGGCAAAGACAAGTGCAATTAAAAAGGCGAATTTCCTCATGGTTCTAAGCCTATGTGGATAACTCCGATAAGTTTCTTGCCTTAGTTATTTGCTTTTTGTATGCACAAGAAAAACACACAGCGTTGGTCGAAGCTAATCTCGACCGCAGGAATTCTTGCTGTGCTGTTCGGGGGATTGGTCGCACAATCGGTTCGAGCAGTAAGCAGCAATCCAACACCAATTTGCGTTGGAGCCTCATGCTCGGTCACATTTGAATCCACCGGCGATTACTACGCCTGGACTCCACCAACCGGTGCCCGAAACATTACTTTTGATTTGATGGGTGGCCAGGGCGGAAGATCTGGCGGTCAGGGCGGCCGAGTTACCGGAGCTCTAATCAATGTGCCCACAATGCTATACATCTATGTGGGTGGCGCAGGGCAGCAAGGTTCAAGCGCTGCCGGAGGATTCAACGGCGGTGGCACCGCCGGTTCGGGTCGTGGTGATGAGGGCTCTGGCGGCGGGGCAACTGATCTTCGAACCACAACCTCAATGAATGACAGAATCGCCGTTGCCGCCGGTGGCGGTGGAGCCGGTGGTTTTAGCGGCGGTGCTGGTGGTTCAGGAGGTGGCATCAATGGCTCTAGCGGAACCAGCGGCCAGGGCCAAGGTGGTGCCGGGGCAACTCAATCAGCCGGTGGAAACGGTGGCTACCCAAACGGTGGCAGCTGGGGCACCAATGGTGATTTTGGCCAGGGTGGTGCCGGCGGCTCAAGCTCTACCTCAGGGGGTGGCGGCGGCGGAGGTGGCTACTTCGGTGGCGGCGGTGGCGGTGCCGATGTGGACAGTTGCTGTTCAAACGCGGGCGGTGGCGGCGGTGGTTCATCGTGGTCAAGTTCGGCCCAGGTCAACTCGGTGGCTCATACCGTTGGTTATCGAGCCGGAGCCGGCTTAGCGATTCTTACCTACGCAATGCCACCCAGTGCCACTACATTTTCTGCTGCAACCAACCTAACCAATGCAAACTCTGTGAACTTCAATTTGGTTTTCAATGAACCGGTCACCGGTCTAACAAACGCCGATTTCAGCATGACCGGCTCAACCACGGCTTGCAGCACTGTTGCCGTTTCTGGAACCGGAACCACTTATACGGTCACGGCATCCGGTTGCTTGGTTGGAACGCTCAAGTTAATTCTGAACTCAGGCTCTGTCATGGGTTCGCTCTCTGGGCCAGCCGTTGAAAAAGTTGCCAGTGATGTTGTCATCGAAAGAACTGCGCCAACACTTTCTGTGACCACGCCAAACAGTGCCACCTCGGCAACTAATTTGCAATACGCACTTACATTCTCTGAATCGGTAACCGGATTAACATCTGCAGATTTTGCAGTTACAGGAACATCGTGTTCTCTTGGCACCCTTGCCGGTTCGGCAGCAAGTTACACCATTCAAATCACCGGTTGCGCAGATGCGGCAAATGTTCAACTTAGTTTGCTGGCCAATAGCGTTTCAGATCTAGCTGCAAACCTTGGGCCGCTGGTTGCTCCGACTATTGCCGCAGTGCTCATTGATAGAACAGCGCCAATCGGAACCTGGTCAACCCCGGTAGCTACAAGTTATGTGAGCCCGTCATTTGAGCTGACTATGCCTGAAGCTATCACCGGACTAACCTCAAGTGACTTTCTGATGATTGGCGCAGCAACGCAATGCGTGCTCTCTGTTACAGAAACAATTGTGGGTGTGAAATTTACCATCGGAACAACTGGCTGCAGTGACGGTTCAGTTCAGGTTTTACTGAATGCCGGCGCCTACACCGATACCCTTGGCAACCTGGGACCAGCCATAGTAAGTGCCTCTGCGGTTACCAACAAGGTGGCTCAGCCTGCACCAACACCAACACCAACGCCTTCAGCATCTGCGCCGGTTCCAGCAGCTCCGGCGGAATCCTCTTCTGATAGTTCGGCGTCGCCGATTGCCGGGCCTGCTCCGCAAAATCCGCAGCCACCATTGACGAATTCAATTCCACAAGGTGAAACGGGCCCGCAAACAACAATTCCAGCCGGCACAGAAATTGTGGCGGCCGGGCCGGTGAAAAAAACTTATGCGTTCAGCACGCCCGTTGAAGAAGTGGTTGCACCAATCATGGAGCTTCAAGAATTACCAGGTCAATCGCTTTCGCAAATTACTGTGCAAAATCCAACTGATCCAAAACCAATTTCGGTTCCGGGCGTCAATTGGTTTAATATCGCTTCGCTAGGTTTCGGCGGATTAGCCGCAATCTTCGGGGGTATAGGTGCTGTTAAGGCAGCAAGACAAATGCGCACCAGAAGATTGGTTAGAAAATTTGCCTGAAGTAATTAGCTAAAGATGATGGTGCGTTCGCCGTCTAGCAGTACTCGGCGTTCCGCAAACCAGCGCACAGCTTGGGTGAGGGTCTTTGACTCTACGTCTTGACCAATCGAAACCAAACGCTTCTTTGAGTCTGAGTGCTCAACGCGAACCACGTTTTGTTCGATGATCGGACCCTCATCTAGGTCTGCTGTTACAAAGTGGGCAGTTGCACCAATGAGTTTTACACCACGAGCATGTGCCTGCGCATAAGGGTTTGCACCTTTAAAGCCAGGAAGGAACGAGTGGTGAATGTTGATGATTTTGCCTTCGAATTCTTTGCAGAATTCCTCGCTTAGAACCTGCATGTATCGGGCCAAAACAATAAGTTCAATTCCGGCAGACTTGATATAGGTGCGTAGCATGTCTTCGAAGGCACGCTTATCTACCTCGCCGGTTATTGGGTGAACCTCAAATGGAATTCCGTAGAACTCGGCAAGACCCTGTAGGTCTGCGTGGTTACCAAATACTGTTGGAAGTTCAACCGGCAGTTGACCAGCCCGCTGGCGAAACAAAATGTCATTCAGGCAGTGGGCGCTCTTAGAGACCAAAACCAAGGTCTTCATCTTGCGGCCAACTTCGTCTAGCTCCCAGGTCATGCCATAGCGCTCGGCAACTGGCGTAATCTGCTTTTCAAAGTGTTCGCGAGGAACGGCAGATTCAATTTGCAGGCGCATGAAGAAGCGGCCGGTGTCGTCTGAGGTGAACTGCGATGACTCGGTGATGTTTCCATTAGCCGCCACGATTGCCCCAGAAATAGCGTGGACAATTCCAGGCTGATCTTTACAAACAAGGGTTAGTACCCAGTGGGTATTGGCTGTAGTCATAGGCTCAAGTTTAGGTGAAGGCCTCAAATAGAGGGCTAGGGAACGGTTTTGTTTAGTCCAGCGGGTGATCGCCGTGGCGACTGCGGCCAATTGCCTTGATGGCTACGTACACGCCAAGGCCCAGGCCAAGAACAATCATGGTGGCTCCAATAATCACTGGAAGCGGCACACCGGTCATATTCGTAATCCCTAATTTTCGGGCCCAGATTCAGGGCAACCTGTTCATTTTAGCGAAGAAATTAGGAGTTTTCTGGCTATGGCAAAACCGCAATTGAAACCCCGATGTGGCCGAGCCAGCCAAGCCTCGAATGTTAGAATTGGCCTATCGCAACTGGCGCTAAAGATGGGTTTCCATCGTGGAGCGAAGACAAAATTGGTCGTGCGCCTGGGCCAAGATCACTACTTCTATAGGGGTTAACTCATGTCAAAGCTTCCATCAACTTTCAACTCTCCGCTGAGCGAAACTGATCCAGAAATAAAGGCAGTTCTTGATGCCGAACTAGATCGTCAGCGCCACACTCTAGAGATGATTGCCTCAGAAAACTTTGTTTCTCGTGGCGTTCTAGAGGCTCAGGGTTCAGTGCTTACTAACAAGTACGCCGAAGGATATCCGGGCAAGCGTTACTACGGTGGCTGTGAAGCCGTTGACGTTGCCGAGAACCTAGCTCGCGACCGCGCTAAGGCACTATTTGGTGCAGAGCATGCAAACGTGCAGCCACACTCGGGCGCATCTGCAAACGCCGCGGTATTGATGGCCCTAGCAAACCCTGGCGACAGAATTCTTGGACTAGAGCTTGCTCACGGTGGCCACCTAACTCACGGTATGCGTTTGAATTTCTCCGGAAAAATGTATGAGGCGCACGCCTATGAGTTAAACCCAGAGACCTTCTTGATTGACATGGATATCGTTCGTCAGCGCGCTCACGAAGTGAAGCCAGCGGTTTTGATTGCCGGTTGGTCGGCTTATACCCGCCACCTTGACTTTGCCGAGTACCGCAAGATTGCCGATGAGGTTGGCGCAAAGCTTTGGGTAGACATGGCTCACTTCGCTGGTTTGGTTGCAACTGGTCTTTACCCAAACCCGGTCCCATATGCAGATGTTGTTTCAACCACTGTTCACAAAACTCTTGCCGGTCCTCGCTCGGGTTTGATTCTTTGCAAGCAAGAGTACGCAAAGAAGATTGACTCAGCGGTGTTCCCAGGTCAACAGGGTGGCCCATTGATGCACGTAATTGCAGGTAAAGCAGTGGCTTTCAAGGCCGCAACCACCGATGAATTCAAAGACCGCCAGAAGCGCACGCTTGAGGGTGCAGCAATAATTGCAGAGCGTTTGACCCAGGCTGATGTAGTAGCCAACGGTGTTCAGGTTCTAACCGGTGGCACTCAGGTGCACATGGTTCTTGTTGATCTTCGAAATGCGCCAATCAACGGACAAGAAACTGAAGACCTTCTGCACGATGTTGGCATCACAGTGAACCGCAACTCGGTTCCAAATGACCCACGTCCGCCAATGGTTACATCTGGTGTGCGCATTGGTACCCCAGCCTTGGCAACTCGTGGCTTTGGTGCCGAAGAGTTCGCTGAGGTCGCCGAGATTATTGCCGGGGTATTGGTGCCAAACCCAGACATCGCGGCACTGCGCGCACGCACTCGCAAACTAACCGAGGCATTCCCGCTATACAGCGGTTTGGAAAACTGGTAGTTCCAGTTCACTTCTAAATCACAAATAAAGGGAAGCCAATGAATGCGATTCGCCTAGACGGCCTTGCTACCGCTAAAGCAATCAAGGCTGAACTTGCCCAACGAGTTATTGCCTTAAAACAAAAGGGAATCACCCCTGGGCTTGGCACTTTGCTAGTTGGTGATGACCCGGGTTCACACGCCTACGTTTCTAGCAAGCATCGCGACAGCGCCGAAATTGGCATGCATTCAATTCGCGTTGACTTGCCAGCAAACGCCTCTGCTGCAGATGTTAGATCGGCAATACGTGACTTGAACAGCGCCAAGGACGTCAACGGCTACATTGTTCAACTGCCTCTTCCTTTTGGTCTCGACACCAACGCAATGCTTGAGCTAATTGATCCAGAAAAAGATGCGGATGGCCTGCACCCGGTTAACCTCGGCAAGCTTGTTTTAGGTGTTTCAGGTGATTTGAATTCACCATTGCCTTGCACCCCGGCCGGAATTCTTGAACTTCTAAAGCGCTACCAGGTACCAACCAATGGTGCCGAGGTTGCCATTATTGGTCGCGGCATTACCGTTGGCCGCCCATTGGGTTTGCTAATGACTCGAAAAGGAATTGACAGCACGGTTACTCTTTTGCACTCGGCGTCACGTGATGTTGAGCACGCAATTAAGCGTGCGGATATCGTGATTGCAGCGCTTGGTGTTGCGCACTTTGTAAAGCCAGAGTGGATCAAGCCTGGTGCCGCAGTGCTTGATGTTGGAATCACACGTGTAGAGGGTGAAGATGGTAAAGCAACCTTGGTTGGTGACGTTCACCCAGATGTAGCAAATGTTGCAGGTTTCATTTCACCGAACCCAGGCGGCGTTGGCCCAATGACTCGCGCCATGTTGGCTTATAACGTGGTTGAAGCAGCTTCTCGCTAAATAGTTTTTCTTAGGCAAGCATCTGAGAT
>JBDLUH010000061.1:0-6651 GCA_039805425.1 Actinomycetota bacterium | reverse complement strand
AACTATGGAATGCGTTTAAGTCGTGCGGTTGTGGTGGCTGCTGCGCTAATTATGGTCACCGTTTTTGGTGGCTTTGCGTTCTCACACCTTGCGATGATTCGCCCGGTTGGATTTGGTTTGGCCATTGGCGTGCTGATTGATGCGTTCTTGGTTCGCCTGCTTCTGGTGCCAGCAGCCATGACAATTTTTGGCAACGCCACCTGGTGGATTCCAAAGTGGTTAGACCATATTTTGCCTGACGTTGATGTTGAGGGCGCTGCCCTGGAACGTGACCAACTGCACTAGTTAATTTCTCGGGTTCTGGGCGTTAGTCTTGAGCCATGACTAAATTAAATTGGGCCATGGTTGGCACCGGTCTTATGGCCGAACTCATCTTGAACGACTTTGCACTAGCCGACGGCACCAATTTATACGCATTGGTTTCTCGCGACCCAGCCAAGGCCGAGGCTCGCCTAAAGGAATTCAACATTGAGGCAAAGGCGCTGACATTTGAACAAGCGCTTGCCGATGAGGCCATCGATGTTATTTACGTGGCTTCACCACACTCAGAGCACTATTCTCAGGCAAAGGCTGGCCTTGAGGCCGGAAAGCACGTGTTGGTTGAAAAGGCTTTCACCATGGATGCCGCCGAAGCTATTGAGCTAGACGATCTGGCCAAGAGCAAAAACCGATTCTTGATGGAAGCAATGTGGACCAAGTTCTTGCCGCTGCATAACGCAGTAAAAACCATGATCGAGTCAGGCGAGCTTGGCAAGTTGGTAATGATTGAAGCCAATTTTGGCATGAACGCACCTTTTGATAACGACCACCGTTTGTTCAGCTTTGAACTTGGTGGCGGAACAACTCTTGATCAGGGTGTTTACACCACAACCTTTAACCGCTGGATGGCCGGTTCGCCGATTGCGAAGCAAATCACTTTTGGTAGCCGATTTGATAACGGTGCCGATGCTTATGCAGACACCACTTTCCTTTTTGAAAACGGAGTTATCGGTCACGGCATCACCTCAATCGACGCCAACGTTGGTTTTGGTGCTCGTGTGGTTGGTTCAAATAAGACTGTTGAACTTATTGGTTCTTTCTGGAACGCGCGTGAGCTGAACATTTTGACTTTTCCACACCAGGCTCTGCCTACTCGTGAGCACGTCGCCTATGAAACAAAGGGTGCCGGCTATGCACACATGCTTCAGGCAGTAAGCGCCGCAATTTTGACGGGCAAGACAGAGTGCGCCGAGCACCCAATGTCTTGGACTATTGAGAACATGAAAGTTCTCGACGAGATTCGCGCCAACATCAAATAATCAGATTCACCGGTGAAGCAATGTCTAAATCAATTTTCAATTCACCACGCGCACTGTATAAAGCTTTTGCTTTAAGCGAGGGCGTCACCTGGGCTCTGCTGATCGGCGGGCTTACAATTCGCGCGATTTTTCCAGGCGCCCCTGGGCCACTAATCACTATTGTTGGTGGAATTCACGGTGCAGTGTTCCTTGGCTACGGAGTTTCGGCAGCACTGGTTGGAGTAAATAATCGCTGGGGCTTTGGCCGCACCGTTTTGGCCATTGCCTTGGCAATCATTCCTTTTGCAACTGTGCCATTTGAGATGGTTGCCGAGCGCAAGGGCCGCCTGGTTGGCAGCTGGCGCAAGACCAAGTCTCAAGACCCGCGCGATAACAATTGGTTTGATTCGCTCTACCGCTGGTTCATTAATCGCCCTGTTTTACTTGGGCTAACGCTGCTGGTTGTTGTTGTTGCCATCTTCGCAGCCTTGCTATTTATTGGCCCACCTGGTGGTTGGCCCCAAGATTAAATGAACATCACCTATCCGGCTGATCTTCCGGTTTCGCAGCGCCGACAAGAAATTCTTGATGCCATTCGCGATCACCAGGTAGTTGTAATCGCCGGTGCTACCGGCTCTGGTAAGACCACACAGATTCCTAAAATGTGTCTTGAGCTTGGGCGTACCGGTATTGCTCATACTCAGCCTCGCCGAATTGCGGCACGTGCAGTTGCCGAGCGTATTGCAGAAGAACTAAAAGTTGATCTTGGTGGTTTAGTTGGCTACCAGGTTCGCTTTACCGACACCTCAAGTGCCGAAACCAAAGTCAAAGTGATGACAGACGGTATTTTGCTAAACGCAATGCAGCGGCATCGAAATCTTGAACCCTACGACACAATCATCATCGACGAGGCGCACGAGCGCAGTTTGAACATTGACTTTTTACTTGGCTACCTAAAGCAGCTGCTTCCAAAGCGCCCAGACCTTAAAGTCATTGTCACCTCGGCAACCATTGACCCAGAATCATTCAGTAGGCACTTTAATGATGCTCCAATTATTGAGGTCTCTGGCCGAACTTTTCCAATAGAGATTCTTTATCGCCCAACCGCGCGCGAGGCGGGGGATGACACAGACCCAGACGAGGAAACAACTGCCAGCGATTACCTGGATGGAATCGTTAGTGCACTTGATGAATTGAAGTCTGAGCCAGACGGTGACACCTTGGTGTTCTTGTCTGGGGAATCTGAAATTCGTGATGCCCAAGAAGCCATCGAGGGTCGCGTGACATCGGGTGCACTTGGCAAAGGCGTTGAGGTGTTGCCACTTTATGGCCGGCTAAGTGCGGCTGAGCAACATAGGGTTTTTGAAACCAGCAAGCTGGCCGGTCTTCGCCGAAGAATTATTTTGGCCACCAACGTTGCCGAAACATCGCTAACAATTCCAAACATCAAGTACGTAATTGATGCCGGTACGGCTCGTATTTCGCGATACAGCCCAAGGGCCAAGGTGCAGCGCCTGCCGATTGAGGCAATCTCCAAGGCCAGCGCCAATCAGCGTGCCGGTCGTGCAGGTAGAACTAGCCCCGGTGTTGTCATAAGGCTTTATTCAGAAGATGATTTTGAATCGCGCCCAGAGTTTACTGACCCAGAAATTTTGCGCACCAACTTGGCTTCAGTTATTTTGCAGGCGGCCCAGCTAGGCCTTGGTGACATATCAGCTTTTCCTTTCCTGCAAACCCCCGATGCTCGCGGGGTCAAAGACGGCCTGGGCTTGCTGGGTGAGCTTGGTGCGGTAAAAGACCCCAAGGGTAAAACCGTTGAATTAACCAAAGTAGGCAGAAACCTTGCCCGTCTGCCAATTGAGCCAAGGTTTGGCCGCATGTTGCTTGAGTCTAAAGAAGCGGGGCTGGTTCGCGAGGTAATGGTTATTGTTGCCGGACTCACCATTCAAGACCCAAGAGAGCGTCCCTTGGCTAAGCGCCCGCAGGCTGATCTTTCACATCTGCGCTTTGCAGATCCAACTAGTGATTTTTTGAGTCTGCTAAATCTTTGGAACTACATTGAAGAGCAACAAAAGAAGCTTTCGTCTTCGGCTTTTAGGCGCCTTTGTAAAAACGAGTACCTAAATTATCTGAGAGTGCGCGAATGGCAAGACCTAGTTAAGCAACTCAAGTCAATTTCTAAACCGCTAGGTATTATTGCCGGCAATCCAAAAATTGACCCCGATGGAATCCACAAGTGCTTGCTTGTCGGCTTGCTGAGCCAGATAGGCCTAAAGCAACTAAGTGATAAAAAAGCGGCAGACCTAATAAAGAAGTCAAGCGATAAACCGGTTAAAGGTTCAAACGAATACCTTGGTTCAAATGGCAAAAAGTTTGTAATTTTTCCGGGTTCAACTTTGGCCAAGAAGCCACCGGTGGCAATCATGAGTGCCGAGCTGGTTGAAACCAGCAGGCTTTTTGCGCGAATGAACGCTGCCATAAACCCCGAGTGGGCAGAATCTCTTGCCGGTGATTTGGTCAAGCGCAGTTTCAGTGAACCACACTGGGAGAAATCTCAAGGTGCGGTAGTTGCCTACGAGCGAGTGATGCTTTTTGGCGTACCAATTGTGGTCTCACGTCGAATGCAGTACGCACGAATTGATTCAAAAATGTGCCGCGACCTATTTATTCGTCACGCTCTTGTTCATGGCGAGTGGGATTCCAAGCAGCAGTTTGACCGGGCAAATCAGCAACTGCTTAAGCAGCTTGAAGCGCTGGCCGATCGAGCCCGTAAGCCTCAGTTTGCACCAGATGATGAAGATGTTTTCCGTTTCTACAACGCAAGGATTCCACAGGACGTTCTATCAACCCGCACCTTTGAGGGTTGGTGGCGCAAAGCCAAAAACGAGACGCCTGATCTGTTGACCATGACGCGCGACGATCTGCTGCCGCCAGAAATTAAGGCGCCTAGTGATCAAGACAACCCAAAGAGCTGGAAGTTTGGTGAGCAAGAATTTAGGCTTCGATACCGCTATGAACCAGGGGCGCCCGATGATGGAGTCACGGTTGATATTCCGTTGGCTCTGCTAGCCGAGATGAATGCCGATGAGTTTGATTGGTTGATGCCAGGCATGCGCGCTGACCTGGTTGCCGAGTTGATTCGGGGGTTACCCAAGAACATTCGTCGCAATGTGGTGCCGGCCGCCGATTGGGCCAATAAGGCCCTGGCAACCCTTCCTGAGCACCCAACAGAGCCGCTTGTTGCGACATTAGCCAAGACCCTCAGGGCCCTCAGTGGCACCCACATGACCGCCGAAGACTTCAACTTTGGCGCCCTGCCAACCGCACTGCGAATGAGCTACCGAGTTGTTGACGACAAGGGCAGAACCCTGGGGCTTGGGCTTGATTTGGCAGCCCTTCAGCACAAGCTTGGGCCTGTGGCCGTGGGTGAAGCACCTAAAAAGGTCGCCATCAATGTGGCCAAAATTAAGAGTGAGCTGGCCAAACATATTCGCGAGCAAATTGCCTCGCCAGCCGAATATGTTGCCGAGCACCTAAGTAAGGAAGAAAAGCTTTCAATAGTTTCCGTTGGTTATCAAAATACCTCGGCATTTGTTGATGACGTAATTTTGGCTCTTATCAATCAGCAACTAGCCCAACTGGGTGATGAGGTAGCTGCGGAAACGAAAACCGAAGACTTTCGAGCAAAGGTCAGCGAACAGATTATCGACCAGTGTTTTGATCTTGCTAAGTTGCTTGTGAAAATTTCTCAGGCTTCTCGTGAAGCAACTAAAACTATTTCTGAGATTCAAGATATGTCACTGTTGTTTGTCTTAGCGAACGAAAAGAAGCACATCGCCGAACTAATGCCAACCAAAATAATTAGCGCAACCGGTATAGACCGAATAACAAGAATCCCGGTTTATCTTCAGGCAAGCAAGATGCGAATAGAAAAACTATTAGAGAATCCAGAACGCGACAGAATTGCCGAGCTAGAGCTAAACGAGGCACTAGCCATCTATGAAAATTCCGTGCCGGAGAAACGAGGCAAGGCCAGGTGGCTAATTGAAGAGCTTCGCGTGAGTTTATTTGCTCAGGTGCTTGGTGCCGCCGAGACAGTATCGGTGCAGCGCATCAAAAAAGCCCTGGCTTAAATTACTCTGTTAGCCTTGCAGCAATGAAGAAACGCCAAGCGGCTACTATTGCCGTAATTTCAGCACTAGGTCCATTCCAATTTGACACCTATTTGCCTGCTCTTCCTGCTCTGATGCTTTTTATGAACACCACAGACACCATGGTGCAGCTAACCGTGACAGCAAGTTTGTTGGGCATGGCTCTGGGGCAACTGTTCATGGGGCCAATCAGCGATGCCTTTGGACGTCACCGCCCGCTACTTATTGCCATGGCAGTCTTCACACTTTCTGGGGTTGCCTGCCTGGTGGCAACTGACATAACTTGGATGATCATTTCTAGATTTGTGCTTGGCTTTTCGGCCGCGGGTGGTTTTGTTATCAATAACGCCTTCATTAGAGACATAGCTACTGGTCAAAAGGCCGCTCGTTTATATGCAACTCAAGCCGCCATTTTTTCACTAGCCCCGGTTATTGCGCCTCTTGTGGGTGGGCAGCTGTTGATGCTTGGTGATTGGCACGTCGTGTTCTTGTTTTTGGTGATTCTTGGTATTGGTGTTTTCACTATGTCGGCCACGCTGCTGCCAGAAACATTGGCCCCAGAAAATCGTGTCAAGTTGAATTTTAAGAACACTTTTAAATCTTGGTCTTTTGTAGTTCGAGACCGTAGGTTCATGAAACTTGCGGCAATGGGTGGCTTTCTCTTTGGTTCTATAGCGGTATTTATTGGAGCTGCGCCCTTTGCGTTTCAGCGTGAATATAACTTGACGCCAACCGAATACACCTACGTATTTGCTGGCATAACTGCCCTGCTCTTGGTTTCAAACACCACCAACAGGTTGCTTCTCAAAAAAGTGGCCAGCATCACCATGTTGCGCTACGGTTTAGCTCAGGCGGCCTTTGCCGCGTTGATGATGGTTGCGTTGAATGTTTTTGAAATTCGCGAGCTTTGGCTGGTGATGCTTGCAATAGCCCTATCTGTTTCGGCAACCGGCTTTACCTCTTCTAATATCACCGGGCTAGCCATGCTTCACCACGGTGAGCGCGCGGGTGTGGCAGCAGGCCTAATTGGTTTCGCGGGCTCATTTGGTGGCGCAGTGGCAACTCCAATTACCGGAATTCTTTTTGGAATCAACGGAGCAGGAATGACAAGTTTCATGGCCATCTTGTTGCTTTGCGGTGCGGCTATTGGATTGATTGGTCTAAGAAAAGAACAACCGTTCAAGCACTAGCTACTTAACTGCCTTCTTAATCAGGGCAATGAT
>JBDLUH010000060.1:0-6677 GCA_039805425.1 Actinomycetota bacterium | reverse complement strand
TGGCTAGGGACTTATCAGAAGGAGCCATCTTCTCAATCTTGTCAATGACCTCGGCTTCAAGCTGCTCTGGGCTCATCTTTTTGCGGGCCTTGGCGCGCTCGGCCATGGTCTCTTTTAGTGCTTGCTTTTCAGCATCGCTCATTGCCATTGAGTTTCCTCTCTCGACCCCCGACTACAGGTATAGCGTAATCTCAAACCATGAGCGATTTGAATGAGGTAGGGCAGCGCGACAACTGGATTTGCTGGTTGTGTGATACCCCGGTTGATCCCGATGCGTCAGTGAATTCAGATCTTGGCCCAAGCACCGATAGCTTCGCTGCCGCCAAGGCCAAGAAGGGCGCCGAAGTGCTTGAGCGACTGGCACACCGCCAGTGCAACACCATGCGCGGCAAGGTTGCCCCGGTGGTGCCTTGGTCAAAAGACATTTTTGTTGTTGACCCATCTCCAATTTTCGAATCGGTTGAAAGGCTAAAAGCCAAGGGCGGCCGAGAGATAGTTGCCCGTTGTCCAGACCAGCGTGATGCTCAAGAGGCTTCGGATTGGTTGCTTGATCGTTTGGCTCGATTGGCGCCAGGGGTCAAGTTCAGTACCGAGCTAAAGCCAGGCGGTGGGCAAGTAATGCTTGCCCTAAAGATTAACTGACCAAAGAGAGGGAAGCCCTTATGCCGAAGGTAAATAAGAATAGAGTCACAGCCACCAGTGATAAAGATTTTGTAGTTTTTCTTATTGGCATGCGAATCAATAATTGGCTCGCGATTCATCGTTGGCTTCCAGTATTTCTTGCCATGGGCAAGATGCTCCCGGAACTTTATAAGAACCCGGAGTTGGGTTTCAGATCTTACGAAATGGCATTTGGCCGCACGCTGATTTTGGTGCAGTACTGGGAAAACACCGATAAATTGATCGCCTACTCTAAAGCGAAAGATGCTGAGCATCTGCCAGCCTGGAAGGCATTCAACAAGGCTGCTATGAAGACCAATGCCGTTGGAATCTGGCACGAGACCTATGTAGTTGACAAGGACAAGACCGAAAACGTTTACGTGAACATGCCTCCGTTTGGCTTTGGCAAAGTTGGCGATGTGCAGCCAGCCGCTGGCAAAAAGAACACAGCGGCGCAGAGACTTGGTCAGTAGAGTTCTGACATGAAGATTAGTCAAGACATTCAGGATTACCAAGGCGAACTCTCGGCGGAGGATGCCAAAATTGGTGCCGCACTAATCAAACTAATTGCCAAGTCGCTACCTGCTGCAGAAGGCAAAGTTTGGCACGGACATCCGGTTTGGTTTATCGACGGCAACCCGGTGGTTGGTTACAGCCTAAAGAAGGCAGGCATTGAGGTTCTGTTTTGGAGCGGGCAGTCTTTTAAGCTGGAAGGTCTTAGTGCGATCGGTAAGTTCAAAGCTGCTGGGGTAGCTGTGCCAAGCATCAAAGCATTAGACAAAAAAGCGATGACCGCTTGGCTAGCCGAGGCAGTTGCTATTCAATGGGATTACCAAAACCTGCCAAAGAAGCGCTCACTGAACAAGCTCACCAAGTTCTAAAACTCGAATATTTTTCAAGTCCTTGTAATCTTTTGACACAAAAGATCATCTTCGATTTTCTCTTCGTATAGTTGGGTCACTACCCAAACCAACATGAGGAAAAATGTCTGAACTAAACAAAGTCTTAGAAGCAAATGCAGCTTACGTCGCAGATTTTGGCGCCAAGGGAAACCTGGCTTTGCCACCAGCACGTGGCTTTGCAATTCTTACCTGCATGGACGCACGCCTTGATCCAGCCAAGTACGCGGGCCTCAGTGAGGGTGACGCACACGTTATCCGTAACGCGGGTGGCCGTGCATCAGACGATGCCATCCGTTCGTTGGTTATCTCTTACAAACTTCTTGGCACCAAGGAGTGGTTTGTTATTCACCACTCAGACTGTGGAATGGAATTTTTTACCGATGAGGTTATTCGCGGACTTCTAGCCAACAGCCTCGAGACTGCAGCCCTTGGCGCAGAAGGTTTCTACGATGTGGGAACCGGACCAGGCTCTGCTGAAGCCAAATACATTGACTGGCTAACCATTTCAGAGCAGGCGCAGAGCGTAACTGAAGATGTTCAGCGCATTAAGAATCACCCGTTAGTTCCAGCTAACATTCCGGTCTACGGCTACATCTACGATGTGAAGACCGGTCGCCTAGTTGAGGTTCCAGAAGCAACCAAGGTTGGCGCCGTCAAGTAGATCTCAATAGAAAGAGTAAAAAGACCCCGGCAATCGCTGGGGTCTTTTTGCTACTGAACGTGGTCTGGATTCATATAGAAGAGATCCCAGAGGTGGCCATCAAGATCCTCAAAGCCCCAACTAAACATAAAACCAAGATCTTCTGGCTCGTTTAGTTTTCTTGCACCCAAAGAAAGTGCCTTCTGAGTCATTTCGCGAACCTCATCTGCAGAATCCAAGCTAAAGGCCAGAATTGCTTCGGTGGTTGCCTTGTCAGCGATCGGCTTAGAAATGAAGCCTTGGAATTTCTTGTGTTCAAGAAGCATCACGTAGATTGAGTCGTTCACAATCATGCAGGTTGATTCTTCATCGGTGAATTGTGGGTTGAACTTGAAGCCAAGTTGAGTGAAGAAATCCACGGACTTGGTGAGGCTTTTGACCGGCAGGTTCACAAAGATAGATGAAATCATTCTTCAACTCTAGGCATTGAAACACTCTAAAAGAAATGTTATTTACTGAATCTGCCGAACCCTAAGGCGTAGAGCATTGGCAAAACAGAAACCCCTAGCAGTGCGTAACCAAGCGTGCTGTTTGATGGCAGCACCACTACGCCTGCAACGACCATGGCTGCAAACACCACCGATGCACTTGCTCGCCGCAAACTTGAATCAAGCACTCTTATTCGGCGTTCCAACTCCGGATTTCTAACCACCAGGTCACCGCGCTCCACACGGCCAACCAGTTGCTCTAATCGGCCAGGTAGGCGCCCAAGAGTAATCAAGTTTTCGTAAAGGTCTTTGCCAAGTCGCTTGATGGTTCCGCTTCCGGATCCGTTCAAAAGGGAGCGGGCAAATGGGTCCACAGCATCCCAGATATTGAATTCGCGATTGAGCGAACTGGTCACGCCAGAAATTAAAGAGAGCGCGCGAATTAGGAATAAGAAGTCGTTTGGCAGCTGGAAAGGGAGGGTGCGAATTAGTTCGCTGAACTCAATCGCAAACTCTTTGATTTCTTGAGGGTCTGTTTGAATCAGTTCGCCAACTCGAACTCCGCCGAAGCGGTCAAACAGTTTTGAAACTGCTTCTTCTAGTAAAACGCTGTCTGCGGTTGGCAATAAGACACCCAGTCTTTCGCAGGCAACCACCCAGGCTCTGGCATCGCGTGATGCCACAGCAAACAGGAAGCGCTGCAGATTGGCGCGCTGTTCTTCGCTGACCTGGCCCATCATGCCAAAGTCAATGTATGTGAGGGTGAAGTCAGGCCCAGTGGCCAACTCGTTCTTGGTTATAAAGATGTTGCCGGGGTGGGGATCAGCGTGAAAAAAGCCAGTCACAAAGAATTGTTCGAAGGTTGCCCTGGCTAATTCGGCAGCCACAGCGTTTGGGTCGATGCCTGCTTCGATTAAAGCTTCAACATCAGAAATCTTGATTGCTGAAACATCGGTGAGGGTAAGCACTCGTCGAGCACTTCTTTCCCAGACCACGCTAGGTGTTTTGATGCGCATATCATTCTGAAAGTCTCCGGCGAACTGCTCCAGGTTTACAGCCTCTTTTAGGTAGTTGATTTCCTGCAACGTGATTTCGGCGAACTCCTCGACCAAGGCCGGTGCATCGGTTCGCCTCGAAACGAGCTTGACCTTTGAAAGCCAACCACCAACTTTGGTAAGAGCTGCCAAGTCAACATCAACTATGGCCTCGATGCCGGGGCGCAAGACTTTAATGACGACATCGCTGTAGCCAAGATCTTCAGCCAAACCTGCAGAAATTTTTGCTCGGTAAGCCTGTCCTAAAGAAGCGGCGGCAATCGGTTCAGGATTTATTTCTGCGAACGCTGTGTCGGCAGACATTCCAAGTTCGGCCTCTATGACCTGCAAAATACGTTCGAAGGGTTCCGGTGCTACTTCATCTTGAAGACCCGAAAGTTCTTTGGTTATTACCTCAGGTAAAACGTCAAGCCTTGCCGAAAGAAACTGGCCAACCTTAACCATCAATCCGCCGAGGTCAGCTGCTAGGTCGTGAAATTTTCGGGCAAGTTTTTGGAATCGCCTGATGCGCCCGCGCGCTGTTAACTTGCCTAAGCCAAACTTTGGTAACACGATTTCAAACCACCAGGCCTGAGCCAACGCCCTGGCGGCAAATCTTAGAATTCTGCGATAGCGGGCCTTAAGTGGGCCGCTCTGTGACAGGCTTTTATTATTCGGCAAGGACTACGTGCAGGTCGTGACGTGCTTTATCCAAGATCGCAGCTGCCTTAATCTGCTGTTCTTTGCTGCCGGTCTGAGCGATGTCTAACATCACTGGAGGCAGCTTTGAAGCGGCGGTTAAGAATTTTGCATCGCAGGTCATCCAGTTGAAGTTCATGTTCATTTTTTGGGCGGTAGACACCGATGGTGCTTCGGCCATTTTCTGGCGAGCGTCATCAAGAGCAGCCTCGCCCTTTTTGGTTAAGGAATAGGTCTTGCGATCACCCTTGGTCTTGGCCGACACCGATTCGGCCTCTAGGAGTTTGGCAAGTGACTTGTTGACTTGACCATCGGTTGGTGCCCAGGCCCCGCCTGCAGCCAGGCTGATTGCCTTAACGATTTGGGCCGCCGTCTTTGAGCCAGATTCCAAAGCCGCAAGCACGGCCGCCTCTACTCGGGATTCATCTGGTTGAGACTTCACACCGGTCTTGATGGTGTTTGTAGCCATGTCTTTGACATAGCCAAACAAGCCCTCGATTGCCTGACGTGGATCAAAACTACTGTTTGCTGTGCTCACTTGAGTCCTTTTTTGATGACGGCTGGTTCTTACTACCTATAAGGCAATTATTTGGCTATTCATTCCTTGGTATAGCCGGTTTAGGCTTGGAGCAAATGCCAATCATGCCAATGTTTCCGCTTAGTACCGTGCTGATGCCGGCTATGCCTTTATCGTTGAGAATTTTTGAAGAACGGTACTTGAAACTAACTGGAGATCTAATTCTGCAAGACAACCCGGAATTCGGAGTTGTTTTGATCGAGCGCGGCCCTGAAGTTGGCGGTGGTGAGAAACGATTAGGTATCGGAACCTTGGCATCGGTGCAGGACATTGGAACACTAGATCAGTTCTACGGCGTTGAGTCAATCGGAACCCAGCGCTTTCGAGTGAACGCTTGGCTACCTGATGATCCATACCCAATCGCAGACATTGACTTCATACCTGATTTGGTTTGGGATGAATCTTTGTTTGCAGAAAAGCTTCAACTAGAAACCAAGGTGCGAAACCTTTTGGCATTTGCGAGTGAATTTGGCGATTTGCCGTACGGGTCTGATACCCAACTTAGTGATGACCCAATGGATGCGTGCTGGCAACTTGCAGGCGTATTGCCAGTTGGCCCTTTAGATCAAGTGGACCTACTGAAGTCCGAGTCTGCCGAAGAGCTAATTTCAAAGACTAATGAAATTGTTGTGGTTCTAGATGAAGCACTGAAAGCCATGCTTGGTCAACAGCTCGACTAGTCGTTCTTTTCCATGTTGCGTCTAATCTTCACGGCTTGGCGAAGGATGAAAGCTAGCAAGATCGTGTTTGCTATTGGCAAAAGTGACAGCCCGCCACCAATAATCCACAAAAAGTCGTATGTGGTCGGTAGCTGTGGATTCATTAATTTTCCCCCGTAGTTGTTCGCGTCAAAAATCCCCGGCCTTCGGCCTCCCGATTGCTCGAGAAGGCAGAGTGACCGGCGGTTTCGCACTCGAGCGTCTTCGACACTCGATAGTGCTCGCGGAGAATATGGGATTCGAACCCATGAGGGCTTGCACCCAACCAACTTTCCAAGCTGGCGCCATAGGCCACTAGGCGAATTCTCCTTATCGGCGGCCATGATGCTTGCCGATAAAAGACCCCCCGCACACCCATCAGAGCCCAGTTACCCTTGCTATCTTTCGATCCTGGGGGAGTTGGCCGAGGTGACGCCGCACGGGGAGTCCTCAGCAAGTTTACCCGTTCACAGCGCAGGCTGACCCGCCGGAATGGTCACTGGCAAAAGGTAGGCTCTACTTGTGTCTACCGCTCTGTATCGTCGTTATCGCCCTGAAACCTTCTCCGAACTAATCGGCCAGGCTCAGGTGACTGCACCGCTTATGACGGCACTGCGCACCGATCGCGTGAACCACGCATACCTCTTCTCAGGCCCACGTGGTTGCGGAAAAACTACCTCAGCCCGCATCCTTGCCCGCTGCCTTAACTGCGCAGAGGGACCAACCGATACCCCTTGCGGCAAATGCCCAAGCTGTATTGAACTAGCACGCGATGGCTCCGGCTCACTAGACGTTGTAGAAATTGACGCGGCTTCACACAATGGTGTTGATGATGCACGTGATCTTCGCGAGCGTGCAATCTTTGCCCCGGCTCGCGATCGCTTCAAGATTTTCATCCTCGATGAGGCCCACATGGTTACCCCGCAGGGTTTCAACGCTCTACTAAAGATTGTTGAAGAACCACCTGCCCATGTGAAGT
>JBDLUH010000059.1:0-6767 GCA_039805425.1 Actinomycetota bacterium | reverse complement strand
CTTTCGATCCTGGGGGAGTTAGCCGAGGTGACGCCGCACGGGGAGTCCTTGCCAAGTTTACCCGTTCACAGCGCCGTCTGACCCGCCAGATTCGTCTGTTATTCAGGCCTGGGTAAAGGTTCAGAAATCTATCCTGTGGGTTCGCGATTGCGATTTTTCGCAATCGCGTAGGCTCTACTTGTGTCTACCGCTCTATATCGTCGCTATCGCCCTGAAACCTTCACCGAACTAATCGGCCAGGCTCAGGTGACTGCGCCGCTCATGACGGCCCTTCGCACAGATCGCGTAAACCACGCGTACCTTTTCTCTGGCCCTCGCGGTTGCGGTAAAACAACCTCGGCCCGCATCCTTGCTCGCTGCCTTAACTGCGCTGAAGGACCAACCGATACCCCTTGCGGCAAATGCCCAAGTTGCATCGAGCTGTCACGAGACGGTTCTGGCTCACTAGACGTTGTTGAAATTGACGCGGCCTCGCACAACGGAGTCGACGATGCTCGCGACCTTCGCGAGCGAGCAATTTTTGCACCGGCTCGTGACCGCTACAAGATTTTCATCCTCGACGAGGCCCACATGGTTACCCCACAGGGTTTCAACGCTCTACTAAAGATTGTTGAAGAGCCGCCAGCCCACGTGAAGTTTATTTTTGCAACCACCGAACCCGATAAAGTCATCGGCACAATTCGCTCTCGCACACACCACTACCCATTCCGTTTGGTGCCACCGGCACAAATGCTTGAGTACCTAGAGCAACTTTGCGTCAGCGAAAAAGTTGACGTGGCACCTGGTGTGCTTTCACTGGTAGTTCGCTCGGGCGGCGGTTCAGTTCGTGATTCACTTTCACTTCTTGATCAACTAATTGCTGGCAGCGAAGGTGGCAAGGTTGAGTACGACCGCGCTGCTGCGTTGCTTGGATTCACTCACGCTACTTTGCTAGATGAGGTAGTTGATGCCTTTGGTGCTAAGAATTCAGCACAGGTATTTGCCAGCGTTGACAAAGTTATTCAAACCGGTCAAGACCCTCGCCGTTTCGTTGAAGACTTGCTAGAACACCTGCGCGATTTGATTGTGATTCTTTCGGTTGGTGAAGAAGCAAAAAACGTTCTGCGTGGAATTCCAGCTGACGAACTCGAAAAGATGAAGACCCAGGCGCTTGGCTTTGGTCTTGCTGAATTGACTCACGCTGCCGAAACGGTGAACACCGCGCTAACAGAGATGTCTGGTGCAACCTCACCAAAGCTGCACCTTGAGTTGATGTGCGCCAAGGTTCTTGTGCCATCAAGTGATCAAACAGAGGTTGGCTCGCTTGCCCGAATCGAGCGCCTAGAGCGCCGCATTGGGATGGCTGGAACAGCGACAGCTGTTTCAGAACAGCCCCGTGAAACTCCAGCACTTGCAAAGTCGGCTCCGTTAGCAGAAGTGCCAGCAAAGGCAGCACCGGCCGCAGCTGCACCCGTTGTAGACAAAACGCCAGATGTTTCGGCACCCGCAGGTATCGGTGGCATCACACTTACACAGTTCAAAGATGCCTGGCCAAATATTCTTAGCATCGTGAACAAGAAATCAAAGGCCGCATGGATGGTTGCCTTTGCGCTGACCGTGGTTGACTTCACTGATGACGTTTTGACCTTGAAGTTTCTAAGTCAAAAGGATCTTGATTCTTTCAAGAACTCTGGCGATGCCTCTGAGGTTTTGCGCACCGCAATTTTGGATGTGCTTGGCGTTCAGGTTAAGTACAAGGCTCAAATCGATGCCAAGGCAGAAGTTCCAGCGGCAGCCGCCCCAGTTGTGTCTCCGGCACCGGTGGTAGAAAAAGTTGAAACCACACCTATTTCTGTAGTTGAAGAAACTGAGGCACCAGCTGATGCGGTTGAAGCAGCAGAAGAGCCGACGTCACGCAATTCAAAGATGGTTGACGAAGATGCCCGATACGGCGAATCATTACTTCGCGAGATGCTTGGTGCCGAACCAATGACCGATAAGAACGGTAAGTAATGTACGAAGGCGTTGTTCAAGAACTGATTGACGAGCTTGGCCGCCTGCCTGGTGTTGGCCCAAAGTCGGCTCAACGCATTGCCTTCTATTTGCTTCAGACTGAAGACGACCAGGCACAAAAACTTGCCCAGGTGCTGATGGAAGTTAAAGAGCGCGTGCGCTTCTGCGAGATTTGCGGAAATGTGACCGAAGAAACCCAGTGCAATATTTGCCGCGATGCCAGGCGCAACCGCACCGCGATTTGTGTGGTTGAAGAGTCAAAAGACGTTCAGGCCATTGAACGCACCCGTGAATTCCGTGGTTTGTATCACGTGCTTGGTGGAGCAATTAGCCCAATTGAGGGAATCGGCCCAGATCAACTGCGCATCAAAGAACTGATGGCTCGTCTTGGCAATACCGAGATCCAAGAGGTCATCATTGCTACCGACCCAAACCTTGAGGGTGAAGCCACCGCCACCTACTTAACCCGCATGTTGAGTCCGCTTGGCATCAAGATCTCACGACTTGCCTCTGGCCTTCCAGTTGGCGGAGACCTCGAATACGCCGATGAGGTCACGCTTGGCCGGGCATTTGAGGGACGCCGAACAGTCAACTAAACTAGGAACTTCATGCGGTATCTGACCGCAATCCCTTCAATTCAAGGAGATACGGTCTTGGCTCTGATTGTGCAAAAGTTTGGCGGTTCGTCTGTAGGAGATGCCGACAAGATTAAGCACGTAGCCAAGCGCGTTATTGAAACCCAAAAAGCCGGCAACCAGGTTGTGGTTGTTGTTTCAGCTATGGGTGATACCACCGATGAACTTCTAGACCTGGCCAACTCTGTTTCGGATGACCCAAATAAGTCACCTCGCGAACTAGACATGCTGCTTACCTCAGGTGAGCGAATCTCAATGTCACTTCTGGCAATTGCAATTAACTCGCTGGGTGCCAAATCACAATCTTTCACCGGTTCGCAGGCCGGAATCGTTACAGACAGTGTTCACGGAAACGCACGCATCGCCGAGGTAACCCCAGAGCGTATTCGCGAATCTGTGGATGCTGGAAACATTGCCATCGTTGCCGGTTTCCAGGGCTTCAACCGTGAGACCAAAGACATCACCACCCTTGGCCGCGGCGGTTCAGACACCACAGCTGTTGCGCTGGCAGCAGGGCTCAAGGCAGACCTTTGCGAAATCTACTCAGACGTAGACGGCGTTTACACTTCAGACCCACGGGTAATTAAGGGTGCCAAAAAGCTAGACGCTATTGATGTTGAATCAATGCTTGAGCTAGCCGCAGCAGGAGCCAAGATTTTGCACATTCGTGCAGTTGAATTTGCTCGTCGTCACAACGTTGACCTACGAGTTCGCTCAACATTCAGTACAGACCCGGGAACAATCGTTTATTCAGGAAAAGCAGGAGCAGGCATGGAAGAGTCAGTCGTATCAGGCGTTGCAATCGACAAGGGCCAGACCAAAGTTATGGTCATTGGTATTCCAGATGTTCCTGGCAAGGCAGCCGAACTATTCACGCTTGTTGCTGACGCCGGTGCAAACATCGATATGATCGTGCAGAACACCCCAACCGGCTCAGACGTCACAGATGCGGTTAGCGACATTGGCTTCACCTGCCCTAAGTCCGAGACCAAGAAGGTTGCCGCAGCACTTGAGGCTGCCAAGGCAAGCATCGGGTTCCGCACTGTAGAAATTGACGAAGAAATTGGAAAGCTTTCAGTGGTTGGTGCCGGAATGCGCACCCACTCTGGCGTGTCAGCAACCATGTTCCGTGCGCTTGCTGAGGCGGGCATCAATATTGAAATGATTTCAACCTCAGAAATTCGAATCTCTGTGATTACAAGCGACGACCAGGTTGACGCAGCGGCTCGTGCGGTGCACACCGCTTTTGGACTAGACAGCGATATCGAAGCTGTTGTTTACGCAGGAACAGGACGATAAAAATGGCAAAGCCAAACCTAGCTTTAGTAGGCGCAACCGGTGCGGTGGGCACCGTAATGATTGGCATCATCAACAGCCGTCCAAACATCTGGGGTGAGATTCGTCTTATTGCCTCACCTCGTTCAGCCGGCAAGAAGATCAACGTGCACGGTGAAGACCTAACCGTGGTTGCGCTGTCACCTGAGGCATTCGATGGCATCGACATTGCCATGTTCGATGTGCCAGATGAAGTATCAGAAGTTTGGGCACCAATTGCCGCCGAACGCGGGGCAGTTGCCGTAGACAACTCAGGTGCCTTCCGCATGGATGCCGATGTGCCTCTAGTAGTGCCAGAGGTTAACCCAGAGCAGGCCAAGAACCGCCCACGCGGAATTATTTCTAACCCAAACTGCACCACCTTGACCATGATGGCCG
This sequence comes from Actinomycetota bacterium, assembly GCA_039805425.1. GTDB lineage: Bacteria > Actinomycetota > Actinomycetes > Actinomycetales > Microbacteriaceae > Rhodoluna. The sequence continues at coordinate 2,427 of JBDLUH010000059.1, read as the reverse complement.
CAATGGGTGCCCTGCACGATAAGTGGAAGCTTGAAGAACTTGTGGTTTCTAGCTACCAGGCTGTTTCTGGTGCGGGTGCCGCCGGAATTGACGAACTTGCAGCCGAACTTGCTGTGGTTGGCAAAGACGCATCACTTGGAACCAACACCGATGACGTTCGCGCAGCACTTGCAGCAGCCGGCAACGACCTGAGCAACTCACCTTGGGCCCACCCAATTGCGCTAAATGTGATTCCATTCGCTGGATCACTTAAGGCCGGCGGACACACATCTGAGGAGCTAAAGGTTCGCGACGAGTCTCGCAAGATTCTTGGCATTAGCGACTTGAAGGTTGCTGCCAGCTGTGTGCGAGTTCCGGTTCAGGTATCTCACTCGCTAACCGTGCACGCAAAGTTTGCTAACCCACTGACTCCAGAAGAGGTTCGCGAAGTGTTAGGCAAGCAGCCAACCATTCGCGTGGTTGATGAGCCAGAGAAGCACCTATACCCAACCCCGGCAATGGTTGTTGGCCAAGACCCAACCTTTGTTGGCCGTATTCGTCAGTCACTAGACTTTCCAAACTCAATTGAGCTATTCGTAGTTGGTGACAACCTGCGCAAGGGTGCAGCTTTGAACACCTACGAGATTGCCGAGCTTGTTGCCAAAGAGTTTTAGTAGGCACAAGTTCTAAAACTTTTTACAAAAACGTAACCCACCAGATGCGAGTCTTGGTGGGTTTCGTCTTTTGCCAAGATACTCTTTACTTATGTCTAGACTGCTTGCTGCAACATTGAGCTTGGGTCTTGCTCTCACACTTGGGGCGTGTGCATCAGAACCAGTTGACGGCAACACCAGCAATAGCTCGTCGCGCCCTACGCCAACCCCAGATCAGGCCCTGGTTCCTCAAACGCCAAGCTCACCGCTTACCGAGGTTGACCCGGCGCTTTACGATGACGGCTTTGGTTGGTTTAGCTTCAAGGTTGGCGATGGCCCAACCTGGTGCACCATTACCCCTGAAGAAGACCGTGTGCTTTGCGAGCAAAACGAGGCAGCGGCTCAGTACCAGCCGGTTCCGCCAGCAGAAGGTTGTGAGGGTAGCTACGGTTATCAGGTTCAGCTTTGGGCGGCTCAGCCAGAAAATGGCGAAATCGCTGGTTTCCCTTGTGCCTCAGGTCAGTTTCAAGACCCATCGGTGGCTCAGGTGCTACCAAGCGGCAGCAAGATCAGCGTGGGTTCAATCAGCTGTTTCGTTGAAGACGTAACCGCTCGCTGCGAAAATCTAAACGGTCAGTGGATTGCCTTTGGCCCGGCCGTGTGGTCAATCAACAGCTAGCAAAGTAATTAGGCGAACTTCTGGCCTACAGAAGAACCTGATCGGAGCATAAATCGAGTGCCCCAATCCGGCAACCACATTCAAAATCACATCGCGTCCGGCAAATTTCCAGGCACTGATTCCCTTGGCGTACTTATTTGGTAAATCGCAATTTGTAGTTAGTGCCCCAATACCTGGAAGACAAACCTGACCACCGTGCGTGTGGCCCGCAAAAATCATTTTGGCTCCAGCGGTTCCCATTGCCTCAAGAACTCGCAAGTAGGGCGCATGACTAACCCCAAGAATTAGATCGCAATCGGCGAGTAAATTTGCCTGAGCAGGAATGGAATTTAGGTTGTCTAGTTCATCATGGGCATCATCAACACCAATGAAGCCAAGCTTGGTTCCATTGATAGAAATTTGACCCTCGCGGTTATTGAGATTTAACCAACCTGCCGACCTAAACCCGCCGATAAGACGGGCAGTATCAAGTACCGGCCCCTCGCTGCGATCAGAGGGTTTTGCCAGGTAGCCAAGTGGGTTTCGAAGAACCGGAGCGTAGTAATCATTTGAACCGTTTACAAAAACACCAGGCCGCTGCATGAGCGGAGCAAGGGCGGTCAACACCGGACCAATAGCGTCTTTATGGCCGAGGTTGTCTCCGGTGTTTATAACCAAATCTGGCTTTAGTTTGCCAAGGGCTTGAACAAATTTGGCTTTGCGTTTCTGCCACGGGGCAAGGTGAATATCGCCGATGTGCAGAATGGTTATTGGTGCCGAATTGACCGGCAGAATCTTTAGGCTTTCGCGGCGAACCACAAAAAGGTGGCGCTCAATTGCAATTGCCCAGACTGCGCAAGCTATTGCAATCGCAAGCAGGCCCAGAAGCAAATCCATGATTGCCGGTTTCTAAACTAAGGACCGGCGCTGATGATTAGCAGAATGGCACCAGCTTGATCGGCAGGGGAGCCCGCCGCAGGATCAGTGCCAACAACCTTGCCCTTGGCAATAGTTGGGTGCTTCACAAAGAACTGGGTCTGCGAAGCCTGTGGCTCACTAACGGCTGCAAAACCGGCGGCCAGCAAAGTTGCCTTGGCATTTACTACAGACATGCCTGCTACATCTGGAACCGTTTCG
>JBDLUH010000058.1:0-6950 GCA_039805425.1 Actinomycetota bacterium | reverse complement strand
CTCAGACTTGATGCAGCATCTTGAACTTTAGACATTCTTTGCCTTCTTGATTTTCTTAGGTGATGAATTTTTAGTGCGACCCATGATGCGAGCTAGACCGAAGAGGATTCCAACAACAGCCAACAGAACCAAAGCTGCGCCCCAAGCTCGTGCCTGCGAAGTGTCGTATAACGAGCCAAGGAAGCCGTAAACAAAGGTTGGCAGCGTGGCTATGCCGCCAGAGAACGGGTTCAAGTTGGTGCTGTTATTGGCATTGATTGTGAGAATCAGCGGCGCTGTTTCACCTACAACACGAGCTAAACCAAGAAGGAGCGCCGTGACAATTCCAGATTTGGCTGCTGGCAAAATCACTTGAAAAAAAGCTCGGTAGTTTGGTGCACCTAGGGCCAGCGCTGCTAGGCGAAGATCTGAAGGCACCAATCGCAGGGCTTCTTCAGCCACGCGGGCAACAGTTGGAAGCATCAATGGAAAAAGAGCCAGGGCGCCCGTGAATCCAGATCTCTCCAAATTGGCAAAGCCCATGAACGAAAGAATAAACAGCCCCGCTACTACAGAGGGCAAACCGCTGAGGGCTTGAGTTACGGTTCGGACCATGCCCGTGAGTTTTGAGCTCGACTGAGTTAGGTATACCGCCATTGCAATTCCAAGTGGCACGGCTGCAAGAGTTGTCATTGCAACAATCATCAAGGTACCAAGAATTGCGTGCCCAACGCCTCCATACTCAAGAGATGTAGTGGTACTCACATACTTGTTGTTTTGGTAAATAAAGTGCGGGCTCATTGCTGCAGAACCTTGAATTACTACCGAAACCAAAACCGATACAAGCAACACTAAAACTGTTGCCGAAAAAAATATGACAAAAAGCACGAGCAGGCCATCTTTGACGCCTCTGGCGCCTTGCCTCTTCATTCCTAGTGCACAAACTGAAATGAGCTGCAGAGGTAGAAATACGCCAAGCAAGCCAATAGAAAAATCAAGGCCCATCAGCACGGAAATCAAAATTGCCAAAGCTGGGGGAACAACTGAGCCAACGAGAATATCAAGGTTTCCGGCTAAGCCATGATTTTGCCATGGTTGACGCTTTTGAACTTGTGACGACATTATCGAGACCGCCCTGCTGATCTAGAAACAATTACGTTGGCAATTCCGTTGATAATTAACGTGACAATGAAGATAACCAAACCGGCAGCCATTAAGCCTTCAAATTCTTTTTCGGTAGCTTCACCAAAACGCGACAAAATCCAAGATGCAACCGCTCCACCGTGGGGTTCAAGAATTTGGTACCAGTTGATATCGAAAGTTAACTGAAGGACATAGAGAATTGCGACAGTTTCTCCGATTGCGCGACCAAGGCCAAGCAGAATTCCACCCACGATACCCGGTGCCGAGGTTGGAAGGATAACTCTAGAGAAGACAGAGAACCTGCTTCCGCCCAGAGCAAGTGCGCCGTTGATTAGGCCTGAGTCAGTCTGGCTAAAAATCTCGCGAGTCACAGAGGTGATAATCGGAACAATCATCACAGCCACAATCCAGCCGGCAATAAATGGCGAATCAATATAAGTTGGCTCTTCGCCAGTTACCTCGAAAAGTGGAATAAACCCAAGGGTTTGGTTAAGGATCTTTGCCCAGTTGGCAGCAACTGGCGCAAACGATAGCAAACCCCAGAGGCCGATTACCACTGAAGGCAACGCAGCCAAAAGGTCTATCAATGTTGTAGCAATTTTTGAAAGACGCGATGGAAGCATAAAAACAATTGCATAAGCCGCAGAAATAGCCATTGGGGTTGCAATCAAAATTCCCAAGAACGCGACCTGAAGTGAACCCCAAATCATTGGGCCAAGTTGCATTACGGGTGGGTCTGATTCAACGTCCCAGGTGTTGCCCAAAATGAACGCCGGGCCTTGCTGCTGCAGCGCCGGCCACGCTTTTGCAAAAAGAAACACCAAGATGAGAGCAACCAGAACAAATGCGAAATTGGAAGCTATAGATGTAGTTCTAAAAAACCACTTATCGCCGGTAGACAAAGGGCCAACCGATAGTTTTCGGCGTTCTTGTTGAGTCACAGCAGGACGGTTGGGCATGCCTCAATCATTAGCAAGCCGGGTGAAGAGAACCTGTGCGGATAGTGAACGGGAGGTTAATTAAGCTTCGAGAACGGCTATTTTTTCAGTAATTTCCGGTCCAAATTTGACTCATTCGAACCAACATCACCGCCACTGTCAGAGCCCCCACACCCAAAACCAAGGTAGACCATCGGGTTCGCTCTATAAGAGCCCAAAAGGCCGCAGCTAGGGGAATCATTAGGGCAACAATGAGATAGGCGAAGAATTCAACGGTGTCTGTTTTTGCGCGCTCCCCCGCTATCACCAAAACAATTGAGGCAATAAGTTGAACAATCAATCCAAGCTGAACAAAAGCTAAAGCACCAATGCTTAGACCACTTGGCTTACGTTTTGCGAGACCCAAAATAAGAGTAAATGCCCCGGCCAGAACGGCAACAAACAACTGCCCTGAATACAGCCAATTAATCATCTTGATTGCCCTCTGCAAAAACCACTAGAGATTTAACATCCTTACCAGAAACCGTAAGCATGGCTACGAGCTTGCCATTTGAATCAACGCCTGCAAATGGCTCACTCCCCTCGCCAGCTGCTTTCAACCTTTTCCCATGACGAAGATCAACTACATCTTGTTCGCTTAGTGAGCGAATTTCAAACTGCTGCTTTGCAGCCTCAGAAATATCAAAAACCGATAGTGTCTCGGGGGTTAGACCGTCGAGAGATTGTGCTTGATCGACAGAATATGAGCCGATGCAAGTGCGGCGAAGTGCGGTTAGGTGACCGCCAACGCCAAGAGCCGCTCCAAGGTCGCGTGCGAGCGCACGTATGTAGGTACCGGATGAGCAATCAACCACCACATCGATATCCAAAAACGTGTTTCCGTCTTCTTCAACTAAGCGTGGAGCTGCAAGAATTTCAAACTTTGCAATCGTGACGGGTCTTGCTGCAAGTTTCACCTCGTCGCCGGAACGCACCTTTGCATAGGCACGCTGCCCGTCAATTTTAATGGCGCTCACTGAGCTTGGAACCTGTTGGATGTTACCGCGCAGTGAATTGAGTGCCGCCTCAATATCATTAGATGATATTTTTTGCACCGCTTCAGGCGTGGCTAGTGAAGTGAAATCTGATTCTTTGTCATCGGTTACAGTGGCGGCGCCTAGCCTGATGGTGGCGTAATAGGTTTTATCTTCGCCAACTAGAAAAGTTAGCAATTTTGTGGCGGAATTGATTCCAATTAACAGCAAGCCGGTAGCCATTGGATCTAAAGTACCTGCGTGCCCGACTCTTCGAGTGCCGGCAATTTTTCTAAGTTTGGCAACGACGTCGTGACTAGTCCATTCAGACGGCTTGTCGATAAGAACCAAACCAGAAGCCATTTATTCTTCGTCTTCCTCAGGGTCAACGATGATTTTTGGCTCTTTATAAGGGTTCTCATCGCCTGCCCATTTGGCTTTCTCGGCCAGGCGAGCTACTTCGGCATCGCGATTGCGTGCCTCAGCCAGTAGATCATTCATGTGCGCGGCAGTTTCTGGAATCTCATCGAGCACAAATTCAACGGTTGGGGTTAGGCGAACGTTTAGGTTGTGCCCCACCTCACGGCGAATTACGCCACGATTGCGATCGATGATCTCTGCACTGCGCTGTTTATCTTCAGCGGTGCCATAAACGGTGTAGTAAATGGTTGAGTGCTGAAGATCAGGGGTTACTTTGACATCGGTAATGGTGACGAAGCCCAGATCAGAGTCCTTCACAGCGTTGGCAAGCGCCTCGGCCACTAAAACCTTGATTCGTTCCGCCAGTTTCCTGGAGCGGGCTACGTCAACCATTACCTAATCCTTTGATTTATTTACTAAACGCGAGGCTTTTCGCGCATTTCGAAGGTTTCAATGATGTCTTCAAGCTCAAGCTCGTTGTAACCCTGCAGACCGATACCACATTCGAAGTCAGTCTTGACCTCGGTTGCGTCGTCTTTGAATCGCTTTAGAGATTCAATCTTTAGGTTGTCAGCGATAACCTTGCCAGCGCGAAGTACGCGGGCTGAAGAGTTGCGCTTGATTGAACCAGAGCGAACGATCGAACCAGCAATGGTTCCAACCTTTGAAGACTTGAACAGTTCGCGCACCTCTGCGGTACCCAGCTGGAATTCTTCGTACTCTGGCTTGAGCATGCCCTTCAGAGCCTTCTCAATGTCATCTAGTGCTGCATAGATAACTGAGTACTGACGAATGTCAACGCCTTCGCGATCTGCTCGCTCTTTAGCTTTGTTATCTGGCTTCACATTGAAACCAATGATGATTGCCGAGTCAACTGTTGCAAGGTTAACGTCAGACTCAGTAATAGCACCAACACCGCGGTGAATAATGCGCAACTGAACTGAATCATCAACTTCAATCTTGAGCAATGAGTCTTCAAGTGCTTCAACCGCACCAGATACGTCACCCTTGATGATTAGGTTGAGTGACTCAACCTTGCCATCTTCAAGTGCCTTAGTGAAGTCCTCAAGGCTTACGCGCTTGCGAGTCTTGGCAAGAAGTGCGTTGCGGTCGGCAGCTTCGCGCTTTTCGGCAATCTGGCGAGCTTGACGCTCATCCTCGGTAACCACAAAAGTGTCACCCGCGCGAGGAACAGACTGCAAACCAAGTACCTGAACCGGACGACTCGGCACTGCGGCTTCAACCGCAACACCGTTTTCATCGAACATGGCACGAACTCGACCATGAGCGGCACCGGCAACAATTGAGTCACCAACGCGCAAAGTACCGGACTGGATCAGAACGGTCGCAACAGAACCGCGGCCCTTATCAAGGTTGGCTTCAATGGCAACACCACGAGCATCCTTGTTTGGGTTGGCGCGCATGTCTAGTGCAGCATCTGCTGTTAGTAGAACTGCGTCAAGAAGTTCCTTGATGCCCTTGCCGGTCAAAGCAGACACGTCAACGAACATCACATCGCCACCGTACTCTTCAGCAACCAAGTTGAACTCGGTAAGCTGCTGACGAATCTTGGCAGGGTTTGAACCTTCTTTATCGGTCTTGTTCACCGCAACAACAATTGGAACGCCAGCAGATTGCGCGTGGTTCAACGCTTCAATGGTCTGTGGCATAACACCGTCGTCGGCTGCAACTACAAGAATTGCAACGTCAGTTACCTGGGCACCACGTGCACGCATGGCGGTAAACGCCTCGTGGCCCGGGGTGTCAATAAAGGTAATTGCACGGTCAACGTTTTCGTGTTCAACGTGCACCTGGTAGGCACCAATGTGCTGGGTGATTCCACCGGCTTCGCCAGCAATTACGTTTGAATTTCTGATGCTGTCTAGCAAACGAGTCTTACCGTGGTCTACGTGACCCATAACGGTTACAACCGGCGGGCGGGCAATTAGATCTTCTTCGTCATCGTCGTAGTCAGTTGATACATCAAGACCGAAGCCTTCGAATAGCTCACGCTCTTCGTCTTCTGGTGAAACAACTTCAATCTTGTAACCAAGTTCCTCACCAAGAATCTGGAATGTCTCTTCGTCTAGAGAAGCGGTAGCGGTGGCCATCTGACCAAGAGCAAACAGAACAGTGATTAGCTGACCCGCAGTTGTGTCAATCTTGTCGGCAAAGTCTTGGATAGACGAACCGCGACGAAGACGCAAAACGGTAGTGCCATCACCGCGTGGAACAATTGCACCACCAAGTGATGGCGCATTTGTACGCTGTTCAAATTCTTCGCGCTTTGCACGCTTTGACTTACGAGCCTTGCTCTGACCGCGTGCGCCGCCCTTACCGAAAGCACCAGCGGTTCCACCGCCAACACCGCGACCGCGACCAGCACCTGGGCCTCCACCTGGACGACTAAAGCCACCGGCACCCGGTGCGCCACCCGGAGCACCGCCACCAAAACCTGGACGAGGTGCGCCTGAGAATCCACCCGGACGACCAGCACCACCAGCACCAGCTGGACGACCAGCACCACCGGCGCCACCTGGGCGACCCGGACCGCCGGCACCAGCCGGACGACCAGCACCACCCGGACGAGGTGCGCCAGGGCGCCCCATACCTTGAGAAGGAGAGAACGGGTTATTACCCGGACGAGAAACCGGACGAGGAATTCCCATTCCCTGCGCTGACGCAAACGGGTTATTACCCGGACGTGGAATTCCAGGAGTGGCAGCACTTGGTGCTGCAGGAGCTTTAGGAGCCGGTGCCGCCGGCGCAACTGGGGTCACTGCCGCAGGAGTCTCATCGGTGGCGTTTGCCGCTGGTTTCTTTGCAGCTGGGGTCGGCACAACCGGAGCAGCCGGTGCTGGTGCAGCTGGAACCTCTGCCGCTAGCGGTGCATCATCTTTAGCGGCAGCCTTCTTAGCAGGAGCTTTTTTAGGAGCTTCTTCTTTTGGCTTTGCATCGGGAAATGCTTCGCGAAGTTTTTTTGCGACCGGCGGAGCAATAGTTGATGAACCGCTCTTTACGAATTCACCAAGTTCCGCAAGTTTGGCCAAAGCAACCTTGGAATCGATTCCAAGTTCTTTAGCAATGTCGTATACGCGTGGAAGCGCCACTTATTTCTCCTGTCTGGGGCCTTCCCCAAGACAGGGCAGGCCGTTAAAGCTGTTGGGTACTCATTTCGAGTTACTCATTTTTTGCCAACATCGTTTCTGCCTGTTCTGTAGTAATTCCTGATGTATCGGGCTGTTTGTTTAGTTTCAAAGCTCTGCCAAAGGCATTTCTCTGTATTGCTAAGTCCAAACAGTCCTGACTTGGGTGAATCCAAGCTCCTCTGCCGGGCAATTTCTTGTGAGTATCAAAAACCAAAACATTGGATTCTGCGACTATTCGCAAGAGTTCTGCACGAGAAGAGCGATGGCGACAACCAACGCAGGTTCGATTCATTCTAACCCCTGAATAG
>JBDLUH010000057.1:0-6989 GCA_039805425.1 Actinomycetota bacterium | reverse complement strand
TAATTCTTGACAGCGGAGTAGCTCTAGCGGCACCTACCATTGCGATAACCACATTGTTAGTTGGACTATCGGGTGGTCTTGTGATTATGGGCGGAGTTACGGTTTTCGGTGGCTGGATGATGTACCACTACCTGCCGAGGCACGGAATAAAGTAACTACTGCCCCACTCGTGCAGACGCATGAGAGCAGATTTCTTTTTGTGACATATGCAAACCGCCCATACTTAACGGAACCCACCTAGCACAGGCGTTGACCTGAACTGTCTTTTTGTCTGACAGAACGTTGCTGCGTAGTTTGAGTGAATCAAGCTCTGAAAGATCCATCTGTTCTAAATACCTTTCTAGGCTCGCATCATTTGCCGCCAAATATAGTGCCGCTGATTCAGCAATATTTGTAAGCCTCTTCTGGAAAATAAACATAGAACTGGCCGAAACAAAGGTGAGAAGCAGAGAAAGCACCAGTAAAAAAAGGCCAATCCCAAGCGGGGCCATTGAACCTGCTTCTGTTGAGTCTCGGCGAATCAAAGAAGCATCTTTGCTGTTGCTGTTGCCGCTGATATTTTTACAGTTATTTTCAACAGTGAGCCATCGCTAACGCAATCGGGAACACAACTGAAACTAACCTTGTAATCTTCTGAGAAGTTGAAATCCTCTACGATGCTTCGAACCGATTCCTTAGGGTCAGCGCCGCTTAAGGCAAAACTGCGCAAAGCATGACGAGCCGCTGATTCCGCCGCTAACTGAGCAGACTGCAACGAAAATACTTGTAAACCAAATACCAAGACGGTCATTTGAATCAACAACCCGTAAAGAACAAAGTCAATAAGAGCTGAACCTGACTCTGTACGATTTTCAATTGACCGTTTCACTCGGCGCCATGCTCTCTGCCTGCAAGGTGGTGAGATTTGCAAACGCGCCAAGACCTATCCAATTGACGCTAATAGAAACCCTTTCAAGAGTGATTTGGTCTTGAACAATCGAATTGCAGCTAAAAACGGGGCTTATAGATTGACCTAAGGCCGCCGCTACCAAAGCTTTAGATCTGGCGCATCCCTGCTCGGAAGTTTGATCGGCCAGTGAGGCATATCTAGCACCCTCAACGGCACTGTCTCGAATCACATTCAGAATAAAGGCAGACGAAAAAATGCTAATTTGCGCCATAGTGACCATTAATAACGGAACAGCAACCAGGATAAAACCCAAGGCGGCCGATCCTCTTTCAAATTTAAAAGGCTGCAACTTTTGAGAGCGCCTGCTCGAACACACCTTTTAGGGCAGGGCCAGCTACAGACCACATTAGAACCACAAGCCCTGCGGTCATCAACGTAATCAAAACCCAACCAGGCACATCACCAGATTCATCTCTTAATATTTTTCTCATGTTTTCCTATCTATATGGTCGCAATATTTAGTAACTGAAGACTTGGGTAAATGGCAAACAAAACCGTGATTGGCAAAATCAAAAACACAAGGGGAATCATCATGCGAGTCTCGTTTTTGCCCGCTATTTTGAATAGCTGGTTTTGAATGTCGGTTCGTACAGTTATTGATTGCATTTGAAGCAGATGCGCCAGCGGAGTTCCACGCCGATTGGCTAGGTTGAGTTTGTTGCAGAATTCCACAACCTGCTGCTGAGGTAGCCTTTGTGCCAGGCCCATAAGCTCGTCTTCCAGTGGCTGCCCAAGCTGAACTGCACGAACTAGTTGTTTTAATTCCTTGGCTAGGACTCCTTGGGCCACCTGGGTAACGCGTCTGATTGAACCAAAAACTCCTTCGCCAGAGGCAAGAGCAACCACTAATAGATCAAGAATTTCCGGTAACTCGTAAAGCGCTCTCTGGTTGCGGCCGGAATTGACTCTAAATTGTTCAACCAACCCAGCGTGAATCCAGGCACCGCCAGATTTACTGCGAGCCTCTCGCAAAGTTATACGTGCGAGCAAGGGTGGTGACTTGGCCGACCCGACGTAAACAAAAATCTGCGAGACCCCCACAGAAATCGCGAGACTCAAGACTATTAATTCGGTCATGTGAACACCCGGGGCATTTCTGGAAGACTTCCTAAAAACTGAACCAGACGATACGCCAGCATGGAGACAACAAATCCCAAGAGCAAGATAGACACCCCTTCTATCGAGTTATAGGCCAGTGCGCTTTCAGGCCTCATCGAAAGCATGGCTACCACTAGCCAAGGAGCGGCAACGGATATTTTTGCAGTTCCGACAACCCAACCCTGTTTCGCATCGATCTGACCTCGAAGCGCCAATTCTCGACGAAGATTTTCTGACTGAATCTTTAGTGTGCTGCTAAGTGCTTCTGAACCTGAATTTGAAACCAGCCGCAGTATTTCACAAAGCCTGTCTGCGTGAACGTCACCAAATTCTGACTTTAACTTTTCAATGGAATCGTCGAAACTCCAGCCGGAATCTAGCCGGGCAGAGAATCGCTGAAAAATCGCTCGTAGCTTTAGAGGTCCGCTAATGGCTAGATCATCAAAAGCATCAGAAAGGGTGAGTCCGGCGATAACGGCAGTATGAATCGAGTCAATAATTTCGGGCCACAAAGACATTAGGTTTCGCCTTCTTGCCTTTGCGCGACTTGCTACCGCTTCAAGCAGAAAAGCAAAGCTGCCCAGAGCGAGAAAAACACTAAGGGCAAATACTTCGAGAATCGAATAGACAGAAGCAGCAAGAAATAAGGAAACAAAAACTGCAAATACAAGAAAGCCAGGAACTCCATACTTGGCGAGCCCGGCTCCTTCTAAATTTGTTTCCAACCACTTCATTGAATTGAATCAACTTCCACGATTTTTGCGCCCGCATTCCAGCGAACTGCGCTGATCTCGGAAATTTTTCTTGACCCCGATTCTGATAGTTGACAATGAACCACAATGTCTACGCACGTTCCCACCGTTGGATCAACAAAGTCACTTGAGATGTTTTGCCCTGCCAGCAAAGGTAGTGTGCAGAGTTTGCGCACGGCTTCTGTGGCTGAATTAGCGTGAATCGTGCAGAGCCCGGGCAGACCGGAGTTCAGCGCTATCAACAGATCAAGGCTCTCTGCTTCTCTGACTTCGCCTACCACTATTCGATCGGGTCTCATTCTGAGAGCTTCTTTGATTAATCTCCTTAGAGTCACCTCACCTATTCCCTCAAGATTTGGCTGCCTAGTTTGCATTGCCACCCAATCTGATTTAGTGACTCTTATTTCAAAGGTCTCTTCGACAGAGATAATTCGTTGCTGATCTGAAATTTCATTTAGCAGTGCACAAAGTAATGTTGTCTTTCCAGCTTGAGTGGCCCCTGAAATCAGAATATTTTGGCCAGCATGAAGAGCCTCGACCAAAATGGCTTTTTGAGGCAAAGTAATTGACCCAATTGCAGTCAGATCTTGCAGTGAGGTAATTTTTGCGGGAAATTTTCTAATGTTTATTGCCCACGCATCTCTGGTTATGTCTGGAATAACTACGTGTAAGCGAGATCCGTCTTCAAGTGATGCGTCAACAAAAGGACTAGAGCGGTCTAGCCGCCTTCCGGTTGATCTCAGCATTCGCTCGATAATTACCTGCAATTGAGCTTGGGGTATTGAAGTCTCTACTCGAGAAGAAACACCGTTTTTAGCTATGTAAATGCAATCAGGTGCATTCACCCAAATTTCTTCGATGCTGGGGTCATCAATATAGGATTGCAGCGGACCAAATCCAGATAAGTTAGCACGAACTGAATCTCGAATTTCGGACTCTTCGGTGGAATCGATGTTTTCTAGCTCAGTCAGTTCATCTAGCGCAAGTTGAATTGCAAGCTCGGCCGGTATTTCGTCACGTATGGCTATTTTTCTTGCCAACGTAGCTGCGGATTTCAAGATCATGGGTGCCCCGTTTCTTCAACTGGGCTAAGTTTTGGGTAATTTTTTCTGGCTAACCGAACTTATCCACAGGTTTGACCAGTTAGACTATGTAGGCATGCGGGAGTGGCGAAATTGGCAGACGCACTGGATTTAGGTTCCAGCGCCGCGAGGCGTGTGGGTTCAAGTCCCACCTTCCGCACCAGTTCTACTTAGTAGAACAAGCAAGCCGGACTAGTTATTGCTTAGGCAGATACTAGGTCTGGCTTGATTCTTTTAAGCGTCAATACTGATGCCGCCGCAACTAAACACAGCACCGCGGCCGTTATCCAAGCAATGAAATAGCTGCCCTGAACCTCTCTGATAGCCCCGGCAAATGAAGCAGCGACGGCCGCCCCAACCATGTGCGAGGCAAAAACCCAACCGTAAATCGTTGGTGATTGGTTGAGCCCAAAATACCTTCGACATAGCTCGATAGTTGGCGGCACGGTGGCTATCCAATCGAGGCCGTAGAAAATTACGAAAAACATCAATGGCAATTCAACCGTTGGCCCAAGTACAAAAGGCACAGTAAAAAGTGCTAGCCCGCGAAGGCCGTAGTAGAACATCAATAACCAAATTGGATTAACTTTGTCGGTTAGCCATCCGGACAGAATGGTTCCTACAAAATCAAAAATTCCCACCAGCGCCAGTAGCCCAGCAGCCGTGCCCATGGGCATACCGTGATCGTGTGCCGCCGGAATAAAGTGAGCACCAATCAGACCGTTGGTAGTCCAGCCACAAACAAAGAAGGTTCCCGCCAAAACCCAGAAAGCAGGTTTACGCATGGACTCAAAGAGCACACCAACTGTTGCCGCAGCGTTTTTTGGAGCCGCCTTGCCCTTTGGTTCATTTGATTCACCACCGTATGGCTCAGTCTTTGCCTCGGCCGGAGAATTCTTAAACCCGATAAAAAAGAGCGGAATGATTGCAGCCGCAAAAGCAGCCACTACAAGAGATGAGGTACGCCAGCCGCTCTGCATAACCACATTAGAAAGAAGCGGCAAGAAAATTAATTGGCCGGTTGCGTAGGCCGCAGAGAATATTCCCGTCACCAAACCACGGCGCTTTGTGAACCAGCGGTTTGCAACCAGAGACCCAAAAACTAAGGCCAAGCAACCGGTGCCGAGGCCGACGAACACACCCCAATAAAGAGTCAGCTGCCAACCCTGAGTCATGAACACGGTTAGCCCGGTGCCAATTGAAACTAGTGCAAGTGCCGATATCGCAACTTTACGAACAGTAAATCTCTCCATTAGCGTTGCAGCAAAGGGTGCGGTCAATCCGTAAACTACAAGGTTCACGGCAAGCGCGTTTGATGTAAGTGAGCGCGTCCAGTCAAATTCGTTTTCTAGCGGCTCAAACATTATTGAGGTCGTTGATCTAAAGGCAGCCGCGGCAATCAAAGTCACGAAAGTGATTGCGGCAACTATCCATGCCCTGTGAAGTTTGAGGCTCATAGGGCAAGCCTAACCAGCGAGGTTAGTTATCCGGTGATTCCAATCAGGGCTTCCATAGCGGTTGCCGCATTAATTGCACCTAGCCCACAACGGCCAGGGGTGGTTGAACAAATTGAGCCTGCCGGGAAAGGCTGAACCGATGCCTTTAGCGCCGACCAAACTTCGTTGGAAGTGATCTTTGGCCTTAGCGAATACATAAGTGCAACAATTCCCGAAACCACAGGGGCTGCCATGCTGGTTCCTTGCTCAACTTTGTAAGTTGACTCCCCCACCGCCAAAGTTCCAGTGTTAGATGTGGAATAGATCATGCCTCCAGAACCAACTGGCGCACCAGCTGAATTGCGCTGATCTCCACCTGGCGCAGAAAGATCCACTCCGTAATTCGAGTAGAAAGCTGCGTCACCAGTGAAACCAGTTGCACCAACTGAAATTGGACCAAGACAGTTTGTTGGGTAGACCCTTGAGTTATCAATGGGGTTATTGTTGTCATCACCGTTGCCGGCGGCTGAGACTAATGTGACACCCTTTGCCATTGCATACTCTGCAGCTGCCTGAACTGAACTTGGACATGAACCAAGTCCAGCCATCGAAAGATTGATTACTTTGGCGGGTGTTTTATTAACTGGAATACCAGAAAGGGTTTCACTACCTGCAACTAAACCATTTACATCTTGCCCCGCTGCCCACCGGATGGCCAAAGCCAGATCTATAGATGAGCCTTCGCCCTGACTGCCAAGCACGCGAATTGGTTGAATCTTCACGTTGGGTGCTATTCCGGTAATGCCAGTTTCGTTTGATTTGGCTGCAATGATTCCAGCAACGTGGGTACCGTGCCAAGAACTAAAGTCGGCTCCAACGCCATCACCTGGATCCGAAGGATCTAGGTCTCTGCCGTCACCATCGCCAGATTTAGCAACATCAGAGACAAAGTCGTAACCATCAACAAGTTGGCCGATGAATTCGGGGTGGACTGTGATTCCACTGTCAAGAACCGCCACAACAACTGAGCTTGACCCCTTAGTGGCCGTCCAAGCTCTTGTTGCAGCAATTCCGTTTTCGGTGCCAAGGTACCACTGCTTTGCAAACTCTGCATCTGGAACAAGTAACTCATCAATGTTTGATTCGGAACCGCGCGAATTTTTAGCCGAGAGCTTCAGTGAATATTTGGTAGCCGGTACCAGACCAGTCAAAGAACAGAACGCTTTAGTGCTGGTAGAACAAGAGATTTCAGTGCCGTTTTCAGCCTGGGCAACAACTTTATAGGTGACTTTCAACCCACCCATTTGGGATGCAGTTTGAGGTAGCCATCGAGCTGTCTTAATTCCATCGCTAGCGGCAGTAATTTTGGTCAACCCAAGCAGTGCAGGGGCAGCCGGTTTTGCCGTAAGGGTTTTAGAAACCGCCGCTGATGCGCTGCCAGATTTGGTAGTTGACCCTTTTTTAGTGATGGCTCTCACACGGAAGTAATTAGGTGAACCAATTTTTAATCCACTAGAAACATAGGCGCTTGTAGTGGTTGAGCGGGTGTTAGCCACCGCAGTGGCCCAGGTAGTTTTATTGGTACTTACCTCAATTTTGTATCCAATAACTGACGCACCAAATGTAGAGCTTGGCTTCACCCAAGACAATTTAGCTCTTGCAGTTCTTGGAG
>JBDLUH010000056.1:0-6991 GCA_039805425.1 Actinomycetota bacterium | reverse complement strand
CAACACCGGAGTCACCGACGCCCGCTTTGTTCCACTTGAAGACATCATTGGTGAATACCTTGGTTTGCTATTTCCTGGCATGGAGGTTTTGCAACACCACACGTTTCGTGTAACTAGAAACGAAGACTTAGAGGTTGATGAAGAAGAAGGCGAGAACCTGCTTCTTGCTTTAGAGAAAGAATTACTGCGCCGCCGCTTTGGCCCACCGGTTCGCCTTGAAGTAGCCAACGATATAAATCCAGAAGTTTTGGAACTTCTAATTCGTGAACTAGATATCAACGATGAAGATGTTTATCACCTGCCATCACCACTTGATCTAACCGGGCTGTTTGAAATTGCCGGCTTGAAGCGCGCAGACTTGCGCTACCCACCGCACCCGGTAATCACCAACCGCTTCTTGCAACCGGTTGAAGATAAAGATGTAAGCATTTTCTCGGCAATGCGTCAGCGCGATATTCTGATGCACCACCCCTACGAATCTTTCTCAACATCTGTTCAAGCATTTGTTGAACAAGCGGCTGCCGACCCAAAGGTTTTGGCGATCAAGCAAACTCTTTATCGCACATCCGGTGATTCACCAATTGTTGATGCCTTGATCGCGGCTGCTGAAGCCGGCAAACAGGTATTGGCACTGGTTGAGATCAAGGCTCGTTTTGATGAACAGAACAACATCGCTTGGGCGCGCAAACTTGAGCAGGCTGGCGTGCACGTGGTTTACGGAATCGTTGGCCTAAAGACTCACTGTAAGTTGGCTCTGGTTATTCGCCAAGAAGGTGGCCAGTTGCGCCGCTACTGCCACGTTGGCACCGGTAACTACAACCCAAAAACCGCCCGCTACTACGAAGACTACGGTCTGCTAACCGCCCGCGAATCAGTTGGTGAAGACCTCACCAAGTTGTTCAACCAGCTATCGGGTTACGCACCAGAGGCAGAGTTCAAGTCACTTATGGTTTCACCGGTTGGTGTGCGTGAAGGGCTAACCGAGCGCATTGAACGCGAGATTGCTTTCAAGCAGGCCGGTAAAGACGCACGCATTCGCATCAAGGTGAACTCACTGGTTGATGAACAAATTATTGACTCGCTGTACAAAGCCTCAAACGCCGGAGTACCGGTTGAGATATTGGTTCGCGGTATGTGTGCGCTAAAGCCAGGGGTTCCAGGGCTAAGCGAAAACATCACAGTTCGCTCAGTGCTTGGCCGCTACCTTGAGCACTCGCGCGTATTCACATTTATGGGTGGCGGCGACCCTGCGGTATTTATTGGTTCAGCCGACATGATGCACCGAAACCTTGATCGCCGAGTTGAGGCGCTGGTAAGGCTTTCACAGCCAGATCACATTCGTGAACTTAACTCTCTGTTTGATTTGGCCATGAGTGAGAACGTTGCCTCTTGGTACCTGAGTGCCGATGGAACCTGGACACGACACCAAACCATGGATAACGGTGCAGTACTTGTTGATCTTCAAGATCAGATCATGAAAGAAGTTCACGGAAAGCGCCACTCACGCACCTAATGACTATTTATGCAGCGGGCGCCATTTTGTGGCGTGAAGAAAAAGGTAAATTACTTGTTGCGTTGATTCACCGCAATCGTCACAACGACTGGAGCTGGCCAAAAGGCAAAGTTGATCCAGGTGAACTATTGCCAGAGACCGCGGTTCGCGAAATTGCCGAAGAGACTGGCCTAAAAATTAAACTTGGCCCACGCTTGAAAATTGTGAATTACAAAATTCCAAATGGCACGGCAAAAGAAGTTCACTACTGGGCAGCACGTGTAAGCCCAAGCGCATTGGCAAAATCAAAATTTAAACCAAGTGAAGAAGTTGAAAGCGTTGAATGGCGCACACCCGATGAGGCGCGAAAACTTTTGACCTACGAATTTGACAGTGAAGTTCTTGATGAACTGATGGCCCTGCTAAAAAAGAATCAGCTTCGCACCAAGCCGCTAATTATCTTGAGGCATGCAAAGGCCACACCTCGTGCAGACTGGATGAACGGCCAAGCGGTAGACGACGGAAATCGCCCGCTACTGCCGGCCGGTGGAGCCCAAGCCAAGCAACTGATTAAACTTTTGGGCGCGTTTTCACCCAAGAGGGTAATCACCAGCCCGTGGTCAAGGTGCTTGAACACAGTTGCCCCTTACGCCAAGAAACGCAATCTAAAAATTATTGAGCGCTCTCAGCTAAGTGAACTAGGTAACAAAAAAGGTCCCAAGCGCACTAAGAACGTAATCACAGACATTGTCGAAGATGGCCGAGCATCTGTAATTTGCTCACACCGCCCGGCACTGCCAACCATTTTTGAGACCCTAGAGGCCTACGCAACCAGTGCGCAAAAAGAGTTGTTGCGCGAAGGCCCAGGCCTCAAGCCCGCCGAGATGTTGGTGGTTCACCTGACCACAAACGAAATTGGCAAACAGCGAAAAATTGTTTCAGTCGAGAGATACGGCGTAATCTAAAGGCATGAACTCATCGGTGAGCCAAGGTCTGCCCCTTCTAAAGAATGCAGCTGGCCAGCCAGCCCTGTGCCTAGTTACCGGTGCCACCGGATACATCGGTGGGCGACTAATCGTTGAACTTCTAAAGCACGGATACCGTGTTCGCATTCTGGCTCGCAACGCAGACCGCCTGAAATATCACCCGTGGATTGATCAGGTTGAAGTTTCAGAAGGTGATGCCCACAACCCCAACGTTCTTGCCGAGGCAATGATTGGCGTTGACGTTGCCTACTACTTGCTACACGCGCTCATGTCTAAAGACAACTTTGAACAAGAAGAGCGCGAGATGGCTGAGACCTTTGGTAAAGCGGCCAAGCAAGCAAAGGTGAAACGAATCGTTTACCTTGGCGGAATAATTGCGCCCAATGAAACCATGTCTCCGCATTTGCAGGCAAGAGCCGAGACCGGTGAGATTCTTCGCGCTTCCGAGGTTTCAACAATTGAACTTCGCGCTGGGGTTGTGATTGGTTCTGGTTCTGCGTCATTTGAAATGCTGCGCTATCTAACCGAGCGACTTCCGATTATGACCGTACCAAAGTGGGTCAACGTTCGCATTCAACCAATTGCAGTTCGAGACGTGCTTAGGTACCTGGTTGGCGCTGCTGCCATTAATCCAACTATCAGCGGGGCATTCGATATTGGTGGACCAGAAATTTTCACCTATAAAGAAATGATGCAGCAGTACGCCGAGGCCGCGGGTCTGCCAAGGCGAATTATTATTCCGGTTCCGGTCTTGACACCAAGGCTTTCTAGCGGATGGGTGGGATTGGTTACTCCCGTTCCCTATACCTTGGCCAAACGGTTGGTAGCCAGCTTGAAGAATGAAGTTGTGGCCGCTGACGACAGCATTCGGGGTTTGATTCCAGATCCTGAAGGTGGGCTAACTCCGTTTAATCGTGCCGTGCAGTTGGCACTTACCAAAATTAAAGATGCTCGCGTAGAAACCCGATGGAGCGATGCTTCGGTACCTTGGACCCCATCTGAACCGCTGCCAACAGACCCCGACTGGGCTGGAGGAACCCTCTACCGCGATGTTCGCATTGTGCACTCCCCTGATTCAATCGAAGAAGTTTGGAAGCGCGTTGAATCTATTGGCGGTGACAACGGGTACTCGCTTGCAACTTGGGCGTGGGAAGCACGTGGCTTTATTGACAAGATTTTTGGCGGCGTTGGATTACGCCGTGGCCGCCGAGACCCAAACCATTTGCAGGTTGGCGATGCCCTAGATTTTTGGCGCGTTGAAGAAATCAATAGACCAACCCTGCTTAGGCTTCGCGCAGAAATGAAAATGCCCGGGCTAGCATGGCTTGAATTCGGACTAGAAAAAGACGCAGAAACCGGCGGAACAATTTTGACCCAGGTGGCTATCTATGCACCTAAAGGTTTGCTTGGTCACGCGTACTGGTGGTCTGTTTGGCCAATGCACGGATTGGTGTTTCCTTCAATGGCCAGGAACGCAGCCCTCGCTAAAAAATAGTCATTTTGCTCAGTTAGGCTGGCAGGATGAAGAAAACAACTTGGGCAGCACTGGCGCTTTTGGCAGTTGCAATCGCGTGGGGCGCAGCATTCGTACTTATGAAAGACGCCATTGCGACCCAACCGTTTAACGATTTTCTAGCAACCAGATTCACTCTTGCCGTTCTGGTGATGATTGCTTTTCGCCCAAGCGTGCTTAAAGCTTTTGATGCAAAACTGCTGAAGCACGGCGTGTTACTTGGAACCTTGCTTTCTGGTGGCTACATAACTCAAACCATTGGTCTTGAACTAACTACTGCTGCTATCACCGGTTTCATCACCGGGCTTTACGTTGTGCTAACACCGTTGCTGGGTTGGATGATGTTTGGCAACAAGATCAATAAGCAACTGGTTATTGGAATCTTGCTTGCATTTGGCGCGCTTGCGCTTTTGACCCTAAACGGTTTCAGCGTTGATGTGAATCAGCTTTGGGTGGTTCTTTGTGCGCTGCTATTTGCCGGCCATATTGTTGGTTTAAGTATTTGGAGCCCCGGCAAAGACGTATACGCATTGACCCTAATTCAGTTGGCCATGGTTGCCATTTACAGCTGGGCTGGCGCCATGCTGGATGGCGGTTACGACCCACCGGTAAACGGCGATGGCTGGTTTGCGGTTATCTTCACGGCAGTTTTCTCAACCGCAGTGGCATTCCTGGTGCAGACCTGGGCCCAGAGCATCATGGACCCGTCTAGGGTTGCCATCTTCTTGACCACCGAGGTCCTCTGGACCGCAGTAATAGCCGTAATTGTTGGCCAGGAGGTGCTAGGACTAAAGACAGTGCTGGGTGGGGCAGTCATGGTTGCCGCCATGCTGGTGGTTGAATGGCCAACAAAATCATCTAAGGAGCTACCAATCCAACCGCGCTTGGTAGACTAGTCAAGTTGTCTTTTGGGCCTTGGCTCAAATTCAATGCCCGGAAGGGCGTGGGCCTCTAGCTCAGTTGGTTAGAGCATCGGACTTTTAATCCGAGGGTCGTCGGTTCGATCCCGACGGGGCCTACAAAATCAGAAAACCTCACCCGTTGGGTGAGGTTTTCTGATTTAAGGTTTACTAAAGTTGCTTTGGCTTTGGCAGAAACCAAGATGCCGCAAAGATGAATGCTCCTAGCAATGATCCAAATAAAAGTGCCGTGCCCAGAGGCGCAAGGTTTGCAACCCATCCAATTACCGCTGGGCCACCTAGCATTCCCGCGTAGCAAAGGCCAAAGACGATGGCCATATTTCTACCCGAGTGCGACTCTTCGCCAACTTCAGCTGAGTAGGCAAATATCTGTGGCACAACCGCAGAGATTCCCAGCCCTGCAATAAACCAACCGGCTATTGAAACTGGAATAGCAGTTTGTGCCAAGGCAAACGCAACGCCCAGTGCGCTAATTGCTGAACCGTAGCGAATAACGTTTAGGCGGCCAACTTTGGCAACGACCTTATCGGCAACCAACCGGAACGATGCCATAGCGCCAGAGAAGAACATTACAAATACGGCGGCTTGCGAGACCGTGGCGTTCAAAACGTCAACTGCAAAAAGAGCAGACCAGTCAATACCAATTCCTTCAATCAGCGCGCCAGAACCGGCCATGATGCCAAGGGCAATTACCAACTTGATGAATGGGCGATTCGCCTTGCTCTGCTCTTTCTTAACTGCTTTTTGTTCTTCTTTAGAAATTGCTGCGTTCTGTTCTTTATTTGCTGCAATCTTTGGATTGTCTAGCAGCCACGCGTTCAGAAGCAAGGCAATTACACCGCAGAAAATACCTAGTGAAGACAAAGTCACGACCATCGGCAAACCTGCGGCAAGAGCTGCGCCGCCAACGGCTGCTCCAATTACTCCACCCAAAGACCAAAAGGCATGGAAGGCGCTAAAAATTGGGCGACCATAGGCCTTTTCAACTTCTACCGCGTGAGCGTTCATCGATACATCGGCGCCACCCATGAACATTCCTGTGATGAACAAAGCGATGCAAAGAGTTAGCAAGTTTGGCGCAAGGCCAGGCAAAATTAGTGCTGCACCGGCAAGCACGCTGGTAAGCACGGTGGCAAATTTACTACCTCGTTTGTCTACCAATTGTCCGACTAGGTTCATCGTCGAAAGGCCACCCAGCCCCAACATTATGATGATCAGGCTGATCTCAGAATTGTTAAGACCAAACTGAGCCTTGACCTGAGGAATGTGAACTGCCCAGGCGGTAAGGCTTGAGCCGGTGAAGGTGAAAAGAAAAGATATAGCCACGCGGGCACGAAGGTTTTGAGACAACACTGGCTCCTAAAAACTAAATGGTCACTAAATTATGGCTTAGACCCGTGAAACCAACAAGCCCAAATCACCAGTGATAGATAACAAGTTTGCGCGGTGGCAATAATTCTCTCAACCAGGCCCACGTTGGTGGCATGGGGGTTGGTCCAGGTACTTAGAAACCATAGCGAAATTACAGTGAAAAACACCGTGGCCAGCACTGCGCCCCAAGGCCGAATCAGCCACGGATAAGCCTTATTGAACCTGATAGAAAAAAGCGGCCAAGCCGAGAACAAGACGAACGACGCGATTGCAAAAATTCTGTGCATCTCAGAGGAGCTGTCTTGCGAAGGTGTGGTGAAGTAGGCGAAGCCAAACGTAGCTATGCCACCCAAGAATATAACCACTCTCCCCGGAAGGGCCAAAGATCGGGCATAGACTGCCGCAACCAAACTTAAGGCTCCACCAAGAACAAAGAAGCTACTCTGAATTGCCTGAACTGGTGAATCATCGGCGGCCAAATCACTAATTGTTTTGCGAATCGGATCATAGCCCGGCCAAAGTGAACCAGAAATAACCCAACCCAGCACCGATTGAACAGGCCCGATAGTTGCGGCGATAAGAGCTGGCCTGGAAATTTTCTGCATAGCCCTAAGGTTAGACCAAGCGAAGGAGGTTGCTGCATGAGTGAACTAAACGGAAAGACCATTTTGGTGGTTGGCGCTAACGGCGCTTTTGGAATCGAGTTTTG
>JBDLUH010000055.1:0-7261 GCA_039805425.1 Actinomycetota bacterium | reverse complement strand
GCGTTGCTAACGTAATTGTTCGTGCCCCAAAACTTGTGAACATAGCTACTAGTTAGTTTTCCCCAGATTTACCTAAGCCGCCCATGCGATTGCCAGGGCGGCTTAGTTTTGCCTCATGGATTGGATTCGCTTGAGGCTGGCCGAAGCCCTTGGTGGCAAGCAGCCTGTCAGCAAAAAGCTTTTGCTCCTGGTTGGCGCAGTTGTGGCAGCCGTTGTTTTTCTTATTAACGGGCTAACTACTAATCAACAAAAGCCAATTCAAATTTCTTCAACAGAATCTAGTGATCTGGTTTCAATTCAAGAGGCGACGCTCTTTGTGCACATTGTTGGCGAGGTTCGTGAACCTGGAATCTATCAACTTGAAGTTGGTTCCAGACTAATAGACGCCGTGTTCGCTGCCGGAGGCCTAACCAAAGTTGCCGACGAAGCCAGTGTGAATTTGGCACGTGAACTTACCGATGGCGAGCAGGTGATTATCTTCAAAATCGGAGATGCGCAGAGTGCTCAATCTGCTTCTCAACAGGGAATGACCCAGATAAGCCTAAATCGCGCGACTCAATCGGAATTAGAGGAACTACCTGGTGTTGGCCCAGCGTTGGCGCAGCGAATTATTGACTGGCGCAGTGCAAACGGTGGTTTCAAAAAGAAAGAAGACCTTCTAAATATCAGCGGAATCGGTGACAAGCTCTTTGCTGGCCTAAAAGATTCGGTAAGTCTTTGAATACTTGGATGTCGGCAGGAATTCTCTGGCTGGCTTTGGCGATCTTCATTGGCGTGTTGGGCCTGAATTGACTAGAAATCGCTTGCTAGTAGCCTGCTCGTTGCTTTTGGCATTTTGCTCGTTTTCAATTCAATACGCAGCAGCCAGGCCAATAGCCATAGACAATGCGGTTTCAGATTATTCAACAGTTCCGTCTCTTTTTGAGGTTCTAGATGAGCCCAGAAAATTTGGTGCCACAAATAATTTTCGAGTCAACATTCGATTATTGAAAGCCGAGATCTCAGCTCAAGAGCATCACGTTTTTGCCAGAGGTGAGTTGCGCGGGGGAATTGAGCTCAAAAAACTAGAACCGAAGGCTAAATACAGTTGCTTACTGAGCCTTCTGCCCTCAAGCAGTGCCGAACGTGCTGGGTTCCATTCAAATTGTCAAGACAGGTCCGTTGAGCAAACGCCAGCGCCAATTGCTAATCAAGTTGTTAGAACTGTGCGTAACAAGTTTCTTGCAAACCTTAAAGGAGTAACTGGCGATTCCGCTGGGTTAGTTGCTGGGCTAGCAATCGGGGATACTTCGCAAATAAGTTCACAACTTATTGCAAACATGAAGACGGTTTCCTTAACTCACCTCACAGCGGTATCGGGTGCAAACTGTGCAATCGTGTTGGCGTTGGTCTACGTGTTGATCAAGCGCCTAGGCGGCGGAAAGTGGGCAAGGCTTCTGATTGGCCTAATAACGCTGGTTTGCTACGTTGCTTTGGTTGGTCCGCAGCCCAGTGTGCTTCGCGCAGCTGTAATGGCGGGTGCGGTACTTACGGCTATTTCCTTAGGTCGAAGATCATCTGCAATCAGTGCATTGTCTTTGGCCATCATAATTTTGCTTATTGCAGATCCGTGGTTGGCAACCGATTATGGGTTTGCCTTGTCTGTAGCTGCTACCGCAGGGTTGCTTCTCTTGACTCAACCGCTGGCTCTTAAGTTGCATTCAAGGCTACCCAAATGGCTGGCGGTTTCTCTTTCTGTTGCAATTGCTGCACAAATATTTTGTTTGCCAATTCTTTTGCAGCTGCAGTCCGGGCTGTCTACCTATTCCTTGCCTGCCAATCTTCTTGCCGAGCCATTAGTTGCGCCCATAACTGTTCTTGGCATCCTCGCACTTATAACTGCCATACCTTTTCCTGTCATTTCGGGAGGGTTGAGTTATCTGGCTTCTCTTGGCGCTGAACTAATTGTGAGAATTGCATCGTGGCTTTCATCGTTGCCAAGTGAACTAATTCCCTGGCCGGTTGGCTTTGATGGAGCCGCCGCCGCACTGTGTGTAGTTGCCGCCTTTCTGCTATGGCTGAAAGCTAAGTCTGATCGTGTTCGAAACCTCGGCATCTTGGTCTTGGCGATAATTCTTGCAATCAGCATTGGTTCATTGTCTTTCCTGCAAATTAGGTCTGCGGCATGGCCGCTCGATGATTGGCAAGTGGTTGCCTGCGATGTTGGCCAGGGGGATGCCATTGTGATTCGTTCGAATGAATTGATTGCGGTTATCGATGTTGGACGAGAAGATAAATTAGTTGATGAATGTCTTTCTAGATTAGGCGTAGTAAAAATTGACCTTTTGGTGCTAACTCATTTCGACATGGATCACGTTGGCGGAATCAGAGGTGCCTTAGAAGGACGCTCAGTAAAACGTGTGATGTTAAGCCCGTTCAAAGATGACCGTTGGGGTGCAACCGGCACGAATCTGTATCTGCAGACCACAGGCGCTCAAACAACTTTTGCCGAAAAGGGAATGTCTGGAACATTCGGCAGTTTTTCCTGGAGTGTGCTCTCACCTAATCGCCTAGCCCAAGGTGCCGAAGATTCCAATGATGCCAGCGTAGTGATGCTGTGGTCGGCGCCTGAATACAATCTTTTGACAATGGCGGATATTGGTGAAAAAGGTCAAATGAGAATGGTCTCGCAGTCTTCATGGTGGAAAACACCCAAGATTCACGAGGTGCCCTTAATTTTGAAAGTCGCTCACCATGGGTCTGGAGATCAGTACTTCGAGCTACTTGAGGCTTTAAAACCAGACCTAAGTCTTATCTCAGTTGGCAAAGAAAATAGTTACGGTCACCCAACCGCAAGAGTTATGGTTCAGCTTCAGAAATCCGGTTCCGCCTTGGCTAGAACAGACGAACTTGGTTCAATTGCACTTTCAGTTGGAGACTCGGGCATTATCCTCTCTAACTCGCCTAGGCTTACAGGGTGAGTAAAGCAAAACAGATTGATTGGCGCAATGCAGCGCCACACTCAATTGTTTTTGTTTCTGGTTCAGAGGAGTACTTCGCGGGCAGGGCCATCCGTTCTATTCGCGAGTCTCTTCGCACCCAAGATGCATCTCTTGAAATTCACGAAATTGAAGCCGCCGATTATTCCTCGGGAACTCTTATCAACCTAACCAGCCCATCACTTTTTGCTGAGCCCCGCTTAGTTATTATTCGTGCAGTCGAGAAATGCAGCGACGACCTAATTGTTGACGGCCTTGATTATTTACTCAACCCAACCCAAGACACCACTGTCATCCTTAGGCACAATGGGTCAAGCGTTAGGGGTAAAAAACTAGTCGAAGCAATTCGTGATTCAGAGTTGGCCGTCGAGATTATTTGTGCCGACATAAAGAAAGACTCAGATCGACAAGCATTTGTGCAGGGCGAATTTGCCCATGGTGCACGAAAGATTTCCCCCGGCGCTGTTCGCGCCTTGCTTGACGCATTTGCAGACGACACAGCCGAATTGGCGGCTGCGTGCAGTCAACTGATGCTTGATAGCTCTGAATCAATTACAGAGGAAATAGTAGACCGATACTACGGTGGACGCGTCGAGACAAATGCATTCAAGGTTGCCGATGCAGCACTGGCAGGCAGGGCAGGGGAGGCCATGGCACTTTTGCGTCACGCTTTAGCTTCAGGGGCTGACCCGGTTCCATTGGTAGCGGCTATTTCAATGAAGATTCGTCAAATGGCAAAAATCTACGGAAACCGTTCGGCTACTGCCGCAAATTTGGGAATGGCGCCATGGCAGCTAGATAAAGCCAGAAAGGATTTAACCGGATGGACTGACGATGGGCTTGCGGCCGCGATACAAGCCATGGCCACCGCTGATGCTGCCGCTAAAGGAGCCGAGCGAGACCCGGTTTATTCATTAGAGAAATTGGTTAATCTCATCTCTCATAAAGGTTTAGTGAATCCAAAATGAAAAATCCTAAGGCCAAATTTGGTTTTTTTGGATTCC
Source organism: Actinomycetota bacterium (assembly GCA_039805425.1). GTDB lineage: Bacteria > Actinomycetota > Actinomycetes > Actinomycetales > Microbacteriaceae > Rhodoluna. The sequence continues at coordinate 3,279 of JBDLUH010000055.1, read as the reverse complement.
TTTCAATCGTATTTATCGCCGTAGTTCTCAGACCACCAGTTGCATCAATTGGGCCTTTGCTTCAAGAAATTCAAACCTCACTGGGTGTCAACTCTGAGCTGATTGGTTTACTGGCGGCAGCGCCTGTGCTCTGTTTTGGCTTAGGCGCGTTTGCAAGCCCTTGGTTGGTAAGCAGAGTTGGGGTCAACCACGCCATGCTCTACGTTATGAGTTTCTTGGGCCTTGCTTCTCTGCTTCGCATGTTCTTTGGTTACCCAGGGCTATTGCTTGGAACCATTGGTGCAGGTTTATCAATTGCCATCGCAAACGTTTTGCTTCCCACAGTTGTGCGAGTGCAATTTCCAAATCGGGTTGCTTTGGTGACTGGTGCCTATACAACCTTGCTTTCAATATCAGCAAGTCTGGCAGCATCTATTGCAGTGCCATCAAGTAATTTCCTTGGTGGTTGGTCACCCGCCTTAGCGATTTGGATTTTGCCAACAGTTCTTGCCGTTTTGCTTTGGTTGCCTCAGATTAGAACTCAAGGCAGTCATGTTGCCCAAGCGGCTAGTTCTGCGGCAGAAGAAAGAGCGGCGGTGCTTAGATCACCAATCTCTTGGGCAATCGTAGGTTTCTTTGGCATTCAATCTTTAGGGTTCTACGCCCTACTTGGTTGGATGCCTTCGGCACTTACTGCAATCGGTGAAACACCTGAGGCAGCAGGTGGTTATTTAGGTTTCGCTAGTGCAATCGGCATACCAACAGGCTTAATCGTTTCTTCCTTGCTAGGTAAATTCAAATCTCTTTCATGGTGGGCAGCCGGAACAAGCCTTTCGACTCTGGCTGGAAATGTGCTGTTCACAATTGTTTTGCAAACCCAAGATTCAAGTCTTCTGGTTCTTTCCTGTGTCTTAATTGGGCTTGGCATGTCGGCAACGTTTCCTATATCGCTTTCGCTAATTGGAACCAGGGCCTCGACTCAGGCTCAGACCACTCAGCTTTCCGCTATGTCTCAGGGGTGGGGATACCTTTTGGCCGCTGCGGGAACCTACATGGTGGGTTTCGTCGCTAACGCATCCGCAAGTTGGGCGTTGAGTTTTGGCATAATCGCAGCACTTACTTTGGTGCAGGCAGCAATAGGAATCTATGCCGGACGACCAGGCATAATTCCGGCAAAATAAAACTCCCCAACCTGTTGGTCGGGGAGTCTTATTCGCGTCTGATTTACAGAGCTGAAACCTTTTTAGCCAAAGCTGACTTGCGGTTAGCGGCCTGGTTCTTGTGGATTACTCCCTTTGAGACAGCCTTGTCTAGCTTCTTAGCAGCTAGTGCTAATGCGGTTGCCGCTGCAGCTTTGTCTCCGGCAGCTGCTGCTTCACGAGCAGCGCGAATCGCGGTCTTTAGCTCGCTCTTTACAGCCTTGTTGCGCTCAGCAGCCTTTAGGTTGGTGCCAATGCGCTTGATCTGTGACTTGATGTTTGCCATGTTTCACTTTCTTGGTTTGTCACCCCGCGCGGGGCAACTAAAAGAGTTTTGTTGGGATTTGGATGGAGACACTCATCCGTATCGAGTCCTAATGCTACCAGCCCAGACTCAGATTAGGCAACCAATAAAGGGCCTTTAGCCCTAGATTCTCGGGGTCTGTGCGAGAATAGGGAAACCGAGTAACGGTCTTTTTCAATCTATCCAGGGGTAAATCTTGTCTCCACGCGCCACCCGCCGCCTTGAGCCGGCGAAGACTGATCCGGCGCTGATCCGTAATTTTTGCATAATCGCCCACATTGACCATGGAAAGTCAACCCTGGCTGACCGAATGCTTCAGCTCACTGGAGTGGTAGATGACCGTTCAATGAGGGCACAGTATCTAGATCGCATGGATATCGAGCGCGAACGCGGCATCACCATAAAGTCTCAGGCAGTTCGAATGCCATGGGAATCAGAGGGCAAAACCTACGCCCTGAACATGATTGACACCCCAGGTCACGTTGATTTCACCTACGAAGTGTCTCGTTCCTTGGCTGCCTGCGAAGGCGCAGTTCTTTTAGTTGATGCGGCTCAGGGCATTGAAGCGCAAACCTTGGCGAACCTTTACCTGGCCATGGAAAATGATCTTCAGATCATCCCGGTGCTAAACAAAATTGATTTACCGGCTGCTCAACCTGAAAAATACGCCGAGGAGCTTGCAAATCTCATCGGTGGAAATCCTGAGGATTGCCTTCGCGTTTCGGGCAAGACTGGTATTGGTGTTGACGAACTTCTTGACAAGATTGTGGCTACCGTACCGCACCCAGTTGGTGATCCAAACGCGCCAGCAAGGGCCATGATTTTTGACTCTGTCTACGACAGCTACCGTGGAGTGATCACCTACGTAAGGATGATTGACGGAAGCCTAAGCCCACGTGAAAAAATTCAAATGATGTCCACCAGGGCGGTTCACGAGCTTCTTGAAATTGGAGTTTCGTCTCCTGAGCCTGAACCTACAAAGGGTTTGGGTGTTGGTGAGGTTGGTTATCTAATCACGGGCGTTAAAGACGTTCGTCAATCCAAAGTTGGCGACACCATCACCAACCAAGGAAAGCCAGCATCGCAAGCGCTAAAGGGATACAAAGAACCTCTGCCTATGGTTTATTCGGGCATCTACCCGATTGACGGCAGCGATTACCCAGTGCTTCGTGAAGCGCTGGATAAATTAAAGCTTTCTGATGCGGCGTTGGTTTACGAGCCAGAAACTTCTGTGGCTCTTGGTTTTGGATTCCGTTGTGGATTCCTAGGGCTACTTCATCTTGAAATTATTACCGAACGCCTAGAGCGCGAATTTGGGCTAGACCTTATTGCGACCGCACCATCTGTGGTTTACGAAGTAACAATGGATGACGGTAAAGAAATTACCGTTACAAATCCAAGTGAATTCCCAGGTGGAAAAATTAAGCAGGTTCTTGAACCTATGGTCAAGGCAACAATTTTGCTACCTAAGGACTACACCGGAACTGTTATGGAGCTCTGCCAAACAAGACGCGGAACCATGATTGACATGCAGTACCTTGGCGAAGATAGGGTTCAACTTCGCTACACACTACCTTTGGCAGAGATTGTTTTTGACTTTTTTGATCAGTTGAAGAGCAAGACAGCCGGTTACGCATCACTTGATTACGAAGAGACCGGCTTAGAAAAGGGTGACCTTGTTAAAGTTGACCTTTTGCTTCAGGGTGAGCAGGTAGACGCATTCAGTGCAATTGTGCACAAAGACAAGGCCTATGCCTACGGAGTGATGATTACGGGAAAACTACGTGAACTAATTCC
>JBDLUH010000054.1:0-7399 GCA_039805425.1 Actinomycetota bacterium | reverse complement strand
AAGCAGGCTCCAGGCGTTTAGGCCAATCAGCACGCACAGCAGCACAGCAGCAAGAATCTTGGTTTGCAGCTTATTCACGTGCGCACCCATCACCGTGCGCTGCCCGGTAAGCCACACCAGCGGCGCCAAGGCCAGCGGTAGACCAAAGGCAAGGCAGATCTGACTAATCACCAAAATGGCGGTTGAATCGGGCACCAGGGCCAGAATCAACACCGATGGCACGATCGAGATTAGACGTCTAACCTGAGCACTGACCTTGATCTTGGTGAGGCCGCTCATTACCGAAGCACCGGCGTAGCCACCCACAGCTGAAGATGCCAGGCTAGATGCCAAAAGCCCAACGGCAAACATGGTGCCAAAAATTTCACCGTGAAAATCAGAGATGTGGGCAACCGCGGTATCGATGGTTACTTCTTCAACATCACCGGCAACTGTAACCGCACCAACCAACAAGATTCCAACATTCGCCAAACCGGCAATTCCCATTGCTACCGAAACATCAAGCTTGCTCCACTTGATTAGTTTGAGCTTCTCATCGTCTTTGGCGCGGCCAAAACGTTCAGCAGTAAGCGCCGAGTGCACATAGATTGCATGCGGCATTATGGTGGCGCCAAGAATTCCAAGCGCTAGGAACAGTTCATCGCGTTCTGAAATTTGCGGCACCAAACCAAGGGCCAAGGCCGCAGCATCAATTTGGCTGGTAAACAAGCTCGAGACAAAACCAATAATGGTAACGGCCATCAGACCAACCACCACGGCAATAAAAATGCCAACCTTTTCATGCTTGGCCAGAGACAGAATTAGGAACGCCACTGCGCCAATAACTACCGCACCAAAAATAGGGTTGAGCCCAAACAGCAGGTGCAGTGCAATTGCACCGCCCACTACCTCGGCGAGCTCTGTTGCCAAAATCATTGCTTCAGCCTGTAGCCAATACAAAATTCTTAGCCAGCGTTTTTTGATTGTCGAGCCAAGCAACTGTGCCATGGACTTACCACTGGCGATGGCCAACTTTGAGGCAAGGTATTGAACTAACCAGGCACCGATATTGGCAAAAACAATTACCCAAATAAGTGCGTACCCAAAGCGCGCTCCACCGGTGAGGTTGGTGGCTACGTTGCCCGGATCAATATAGGCAACACCAGTTGCTAAAGCCGGGCCCACAAAAGCGAGCCCGGCCTTAGAAATTGCCGCCTTAGGTGGGCGCTGTTTAGAAGTCCCAGTCATCATCCTCGGTAGCTTCGTGCTTACCGATTACGTATGAAGAGCCTGAGCCTGAGAAGAAGTCGTGGTTCTCGTCTGCGTTTGGAGACAACGCTGACAAGATCGCAGGGCTAACTTCAGAAACCTCTTTAGGGAACAACGGGTCAAAACCAAGGTTCATCAGTGCCTTGTTTGCGTTGTAGTGCAAGAAGTGCTTTACGTCTTCGGTCAAGCCAAGTGGGTCGTATAGATCCGCTGTGTACTTGATTTCGTTTTCGTATAGCTCTAGAAGCAAGTCGTAGGTGTAAGCCTTTAGCTCGTCGCGGCGCTCTTGGGTTTCCAGCTCCATTTGCTTCTGGAACTTGTAGCCAATGTAGTAACCGTGAATGGCCTCATCGCGAATGATCAAACGAATCAGGTCACCAGTGTTTGTGAGCTTGGCGCGTGATGACCAGTACATAGGTAGGTAGAAGCCTGAGTAGAACAAGAATGACTCAAGCAGAGTTGAAGCAACCTTGCGCTTTAGCGGGTCGTCACCTCGGTAGTAACCAAGAATGATCTCGGCCTTCTTCTGCAGGTAAGGGTTCTCTTCTGCCCAGCGGAAAGCCTCTTCGATCTCATCTGTTGAACAAAGGGTTGAGAAGATTGACGAGTAGCTCTTAGCGTGCACTGACTCCATGAATGAGATGTTTGTGTAAACGGCTTCTTCGTGGGCGGTTAGCGCGTCTGGAATTAGTGAGATAGCCCCCACGGTTCCCTGAATGGTGTCAAGCATGGTTAGACCGGTGAACACGTGACGAGTCAGGTTCTGCTCTTGCGGAGTCAACGTTGCCCATGAAGGGATGTCGTTAGACATTGGCACCTTCTCAGGCAGCCAGAAGTTTGATGTCAAGCGGTTCCAAACGTCAAGGTCCATTGAGTCCTCGAGCTTGTTCCAGTTAACTGGTCGGGTGATTCCCGTTGCTGTTGTTGTAGTCATTTTCTTTTCCTCTTTAGAGTTAAATCGTTTTTACAGCATGCAACTTACGCACTCGCCAACTTCGGTGCCTTCCAGCGCCATCTGACGAATACGTACATAGTAAATGGTCTTGATGCCTGCGCGCCAAGCTTGAATCTGAGCCTTGTTAACATCGCGAGTGGTTGCGGTGTCTTTGAAGAACAAGGTAAGAGATAGACCCTGGTCTACGTGCTGGGTTGCAGCCGCGTAGGTCTCGATGATCTTCTCTGGGCCAATTTCGTAGGCGTCGTCGTAGTACTCAAGGTTGTCGTTAGTTAGGAATGGCGCTGGGTAGTAAACACGACCAAGCTTTCCCTCTTTACGAATCTCAATCTTTGACGCAACCGGGTGAATAGAGCTGGTTGAGTTGTTGATATAAGAAATAGAACCGGTTGGTGGAACAGCCTGAAGGTTCTGGTTGTAGATACCGTGAGTCATCACGCTGTTCTTCAACTGGGTCCAGTCAGTCTGGTCTGGAACTGAGATTCCTGCATTTGCAAAAAGCTGCGCAACCTTATCGGTCTTTGGCTTCCATTCCTGGTTCACGTACTTGTCAAAGAATTCACCGGTAGCATACTTTGACTTCTCGAAGCCACCGAAAGTCTTGCCGCGCTCGATAGCGATCTTGTTAGACGCCTTTAGCGCGTGGAACAAAACGGTGTAGAAGTAAATGTTGGTGAAGTCGATTCCTTCTTCTGAACCGTAGTGAACGCGCTCACGAGCTAGGTAGCCGTGTAGGTTCATCTGGCCAAGACCAATTGCGTGAGACTGCTCGTTGCCGTACTTGATTGAGGTAACTGAATCAATGTCGCTTAGGTCAGAAACTGCGGTCAAAGCACGGATAGATGCCTCGATAGTGCGGCCAAAGTCTGGTGAGTCCATTGCCATTGCAATGTTCAACGAACCAAGGTTGCAAGAAATGTCTTTACCAACCTGGTTGTAGCTGAGGTCAGCGTTGTAGGTGGTTGGGGTGTTTACCTGAAGAATCTCAGAGCAAAGGTTTGACATGTTAATGCGGCCCTCAATTGGGTTTGCGCGGTTAACGGTGTCTTCGTAAACGATGTATGGGTAGCCAGACTCAAACTGAAGCTCAGCAATGGTCTCGAACAACTGACGAGCCTTGATCTTGGTCTTCTTGATGCGGGCATCGTCAACCATCTCTTGGTACTTCTCGGTTACTGAGATGTCGCTGAATGGAACTCCATAAACCTTCTCAACATCGTAAGGAGAGAACAGGTACATGTCTTCGTTGTTCTTAGCTAGCTCAAGAGTTACATCTGGAACCACAACACCAAGGCTTAGGGTCTTGATGCGAATCTTTTCATCGGCGTTTTCACGCTTGGTGTCTAGGAACTTCATGATGTCTGGGTGGTGAACGTTTAGGTAAACGGCACCGGCACCCTGACGCGCACCTAGCTGGTTTGCGTAAGAGAATGCGTCTTCCAGCATTTTCATAACTGGAATAACACCCGATGACTGGCCTTCAATCTTCTTGATTGGCGCACCAGACTCACGAATGTTGGTTAGTGAAAGAGCAACACCACCACCGCGCTTTGAAAGCTGCAGTGAAGAGTTAATCGCACGCGCGATTGACTCCATGTTGTCTTCGGTGCGCAGCAAGAAGCAAGATACAAACTCGCCGCGCTGTGCCTTACCGCAGTTTAGGAAAGTTGGGGTGGCTGGCTGGAAACGACCGGTAATCATTTCGTCTACCAACATGCGTGCGGTTTCTTCAACACCTTCGGCAAGGGTTAGAGCAACCATTACTACGCGGTCTTCGAAACGCTCTAGGTAGCGTGCGCCATCAAAAGTCTTTAGTGCGTATGAGGTGTAGAACTTATAGGCACCCAGGAATGACTCAAAGCGAAACTTGTATGAGTAAGCAAGTTTGGTTAGTTCTTCGATGAACTCGAATGAGTAGGTCTCTAGAAAGCCTGGCTCGTAGTATTCGTGCTCAACTAGGTAGTCAAGACGCTCGCGTAGTGAGTGAAAGAACACGGTGCTCATGTTCACGTGCTCTAAGAAGTACTCGCGTGCCGCTTCTTTGTCTTTTTCGAACTGGATCTTTCCATTGGCATCGTAAAGATTCAGCATCGCGTTTAGCTCGTGGTAGCTGTAGTTGCCGCGAGGCTTTTCCATCACTGTAGTTTCCAAAGGAGTTCCATCTTTTCTTTTACGGTGGCTACGTCAGTTGGCGTACCCAGTAGTTCAAATTTATAAATCAGTGGCACTGAAGTTTTTCTGGCAATAACCTCTGCAGCTCTGCAGTATTTTTCACCAAAGTTTGTGTTTCCGGCCCCGATTACCGCTTTCAGAAAACTTCTGTTTACCGGATCGTTGAGGAAACGAATTACTTGTTTTGGAACACTTGTCTCGTCGTCGCCCAACCCGTAGGTGGGTGAGATAAGAACAAATGGTTTTGAAACTTGAAGGTGTTCGTCTGTTGGATAAAGCGGGATCCGATGATTTGGAATTCCCAGCTTCTCAACAAATCTTTTTGTGTTTTCAGAGACGTTTGAAAAGTAAACGATCTCTAACACGGCTGTTTTGAGTTTGTGAAAGGGCAGTTTCTAAATAGCCAGAGCTATTAAGCGGCTGCGATTTCTGAGATCTTGTCTGGACGGAAGCCAGACCAGTGGCTGTCGCCGGCAATAACTACCGGTGCAGCTGCGTAACCAAGAGACTTAACCAGCTCCAATGCTGCTTCGTCTTGGCTCATATCGATTACTGCGTACTCAAGCTCATTGCGGTCAAGCAACTTCTTGGTGCTGTCGCACTGAACGCAAGAAGGCAGTGTGTAAACGGTGATGCTCATAAAAATCTCCTCAAAAAGTACTTTTGGGCCAGTTATCAGGATCTCCGCGGCTATTTGAGGCAAGAGGTGGCGGAATGGCACAGAATTTCACTGATTTCCCCCGAAAAATGGCTTATTTAGTTGTGAGTTGAGTTTATGCCACTAGATGTAGTTATTGCAAAGCGAGTCGGCGTGTCGCGTAAAAAGCTATTTTTGGTCCTTTTTCGCCTCATTTTGGGCCCTCATTTCGGCCTCCATCTTGGCGTAGACCTGGCGCTCTTTTGAATCTGCTCGCAGAATTCCGCGCATAATCACGTAAAAAAGGCCGCCAACAAGGGTTGGTGGCACTAGCGCCAAGAGGGCGTCCCAAAGAATTTGTAGATCCAAGAGTAATCCTTTACTTAACCAACGGGAACATGATGGTCTCGCGAATACCAAGACCGGTGAGGCTCATCAACAGGCGGTCAATGCCCATTCCCATGCCGCCCGAAGGTGGCATACCAAACTCAAGAGCCTTTAAGAAGTCTTCATCTAGCTTCATAGCCTCTGGGTCTCCGGCTGCGGCCAAAGTTACCTGCTCAACAAAGCGGGCTCGCTGAATCACCGGGTCAACCAACTCGGAGTATCCGGTGGCCTGCTCGTAGCCGCGGATGTAGAGATCCCACTTTTCAACCACGCCAGCCTTTGAGCGGTGGTCGCGAGTTAGCGGTGATGTATCAACCGGGAAGTCAATTACAAAGGTTGGCTTTACCAAATCACCCTTTACAAAGTGCTCCCAAAGTTCTTCAACGTACTTTCCGGCCAGCGGGTGTTCGATTTCAATTTCCACCGATGCCGCAAGCTTCTTGAGCTCTGCAATTGGGGTGGCCGGGGTAATTTCTTGACCGCAGGCTGCGCTTAGCGACTCGTACATTGAAATGCGTGGCCATTCGCCACCAAGATCGTTGATTTCGCCGTCTTCAAGTTCAACCTGGTGGGTGCCAAACACATCCATGGCCGCATTTTGAATCAGCTTCTGAGTTAGGTCGGCGATTGAGTTGTAGTCGCCATAGGCCTGGTAGGCCTCTAGCATGGCAAATTCAGGTGAGTGGGTGCGGTCGGCACCTTCATTTCTAAAGTTGCGGTTGATCTCGAATACGCGATCAATGCCGCCAACCACAGCGCGCTTTAGAAAAAGCTCAGGCGCAATTCGCAAGAACAGCTCAGTATCAAAGGCGTTTGAATGAGTTTTGAAAGGTCTTGCCGATGCGCCACCGTGAATGGTCTGCAGCATTGGGGTCTCAACTTCAAGGAAGGCTTCTTGTTCAAAGGTGCGGCGCAGTGACTGCATAACCTTTGAGCGAATCTGCACTACCTCGCGCGCGCGATCGCGAACGATCAGGTCTACGTAGCGGTGACGAACACGGTATTCCTCGCCCAGTTCGTTGTGCAGGTTTGGCAGCGGGCGAATGGTCTTTGCGGCCATCAACCACTCATCGGCCAAAATTGAAAGCTCGCCGCGCTTTGAGGTGATTACCTCACCGGCAATAAATACGTGATCGCCAAGGTCAACCAGCTCTTTCCACTCTTCAAGGCGGGTCTCACCAACCTTGTCTAGTGAAAGCATGGCCTGGATGCGCTGGCCTGAACCGGCCTGCAGGGTTGCAAAACATAGCTTTCCGGTGTTGCGCTGAAACACAATGCGGCCAGCAAGGGCAACCTTGTCGCCGGTTGCGGTGTCAATTTCAAGACTTGGATAGGCCGCACGCACGCCATCAATGGTGTGGGTAATTGGCAGGCTAACCGGGTAGGCATCGCCCAGTTCGTTTAGGCGCTCGCGCTTGGCAAGACGAACGGCAATCTGCTCTGGCAGATCCTGTTCTGAATCTTGCTCAATGTCTGGGTTGACATTGCCAGTGGCGTTTGAGTCCTGGCTCATGCGGATGCTCCTAAAACGTGATCTCGAGGTTATCGATCAATCGGGTTTCGCCCACCACGGCTGCGATGAGCAAAATTGCCCGGCCGGTGAATCCGTCTGTTACGGGCTCAAAGGTGTCGGCATCGACAAGGGCTACGTAATCAAGTTTAGCCTCAGCCGCCTTGAGCATCTGGTTTCTAGCAGCTTGAACTGCCGATGTTGGGCCGCTTAGGCTAGCAGCCGCTCCAGCGTTCAAAGAAGCCACTAAATTCTCAGCCACCGATACATGCTCGGCCGAAAGAAAACGGTTTCGACTAGACATGGCCAGCCCCGAATCTTCACGAACCGTTGGCGCTTGAATTATTTTAAGATTTTTGAATTTCTTGGCCGCCAGTTGGCGAATTAGAAAAAGCTGTTGGGCGTCTTTGGCGCCAAAGATTGCGTAATCGGGTTTCACGGCCTCGAATAGCCTGGACACCACAGTTAGCATTCCGTCAAAGTGTTCTGG
>JBDLUH010000053.1:0-7661 GCA_039805425.1 Actinomycetota bacterium | reverse complement strand
CAATCTTTACACAGGCAGAACTTACGGCTTTGACGCTGCTGGGAATGTTGTGTTTGGTTGAGCAGTTGCACTTAAAGACTGAACCAGGTCGAGATAACCACTCGAAACTGACCCATAAAACAGGAGGCCGGCATTGTCCGACATCATCATTGAACGCCCAGAACTAGACAGCCTAGGAATCTACGAATTTGGCTGGCACGACAAAGATGCCGCCGGCGAAACCGCAAAACGCGGAATCAATGAGTCGGTAGTCAAGAACATTTCTGCCCTGAAAAGTGAGCCGGAATGGATGCTGGAGCGTCGCCTGAAAGGCTTCGACTACTTTGGCAAAAAACCAATGCCAAGCTGGGGCTCAGACCTTTCGGGTATAGATTTCGACAACATCAAGTACTTTGTTCGCTCAACTGAGCGCCAAGCAACTTCATGGGAAGAACTGCCTGACGAAATCAAGAACACCTATGAAAAATTGGGAATTCCAGAGGCAGAGCGCAACCGTCTTGTTGCCGGTGTTGCTGCCCAGTACGAGTCTGAGGTTGTCTACCATCAAATCAACGAAGAGCTAGAGCGCCAGGGTGTTATCTTTCTTGACACAGATACAGCTCTAAAAGAGCATCCTGAAATTTTCCAGGAATACTTTGGCACCGTGATTCCTGCCGGCGACAACAAGTTTGCCGCCTTGAACACTGCCGTTTGGTCTGGCGGATCTTTTGTCTACGTTCCTAAGGGCGTACATGTTGAAATTCCGCTGCAGGCCTACTTCCGCATTAACACTGAGAACATGGGCCAGTTCGAGCGCACGTTGATCATTGCCGATGAAGGTTCTTATGTGCACTACATCGAGGGCTGTACAGCGCCTATTTACAACTCAGATTCATTGCACTCAGCTGTAGTTGAAATCATCATCAAAAAGAATGCTCGCGTTCGCTACACAACAATTCAGAACTGGTCAAACAACGTTTACAACTTGGTTACCAAGCGCGCAATCGCTCACGAAGGCGCAACCATGGAGTGGATCGATGGCAACATCGGCTCAAAGGTGACCATGAAGTACCCCGCGGTTATCTTGGCCGGCGAACACGCTCGCGGTGAAACTCTTTCGGTTGCTTTCGCTGGCGAGGGTCAGCACCAAGACGCCGGTGCCAAAATGATTCACCTTGCTCCTTACACCAGCTCTTCAATCATTTCTAAGTCAATCGCCCGTGGCGGTGGCCGCACTTCTTATAGAGGTGAAATTAAAGTCATGCCTGGTGCTCATCACTCGGCAAACACCGTTCGATGCGATGCCTTGCTTGTTGACACAATATCTCGCTCTGATACCTACCCAGCGGTTGACGTGCGTGAAGATGACGTATCAATGGGCCACGAGGCAACTGTTTCGCGCGTAAGCGAAGAGCAACTGTTCTACCTACAGTCGCGTGGCCTGCCCGAAGACGAGGCCATGGCAATGATTGTTCGCGGATTCATTGAACCAATCGCTAAAGAACTACCGATGGAATATGCACTCGAGTTGAACAAACTTATTGAGATGCAGATGGAAGGGGCCGTCGGTTAATGACAGCAACAACACAGACAGCCCAACACGGACTGTCAGAGCACAGCCATGGCGCAGGTGTTCCAATTCAAACTCGATATGAACGCAAACGATCAACAAACGTTGCAGACTTTCCCGCGATTTCAACTCGCGAAGAGCAGTGGCGCTACTGCTCAGCAGATCGCCTAAAAGGTCTTGATGCAGATGCTCTAGCAGAGTTCGTTGGCGACCTGGCAGTAAAGCACAGTGACGGAGTAACCACCGCGTGGGTGGGTGCCGACCACAAAGCATTCGGTGCTGCAGGTATACCAGAAGAGCGTCCAAGCGCAGCAGCCTGGGGCTCGGCAGATCAGGCCTACCTTGTCACCTTGCCTGCTAACTCAAAGTCTGAAGCAACCATCGAAGTTGTTTCAGAATCAACTGAACCAAGCGCAATTCACCTAATCGTTGAAGCTCAGAAATTTGCCGAAGCCACGGTGATTATTGACCACAAAGGTGATGCGATTCTTGGTGAAAACATTGAAATTATCGTTGGCGATGAGGCTCAGCTAACTGTCATCTCAATTCAAGACTGGAACGACGACTCAGTTCACGCTTCAACCCAGATGGCAAAGCTTGGTCGCAATTCAAAGCTCAAGCACTTGGTAGTGAGCCTAGGCGGCAAGACTGTGCGAGTAGCCAGCTCAACGGAATTCACGCAGCCTGGTGGAGAGGTTGAAATGCTTGGCATGTACTTTGCCGACGCAGGGCAATATCTTGAAAACCGCCTCTACGTTGATCACGCTGTTCCAAACTGCAAGTCTCGCGTTACCTACAAGGGTGCGCTGCAAGGCGAAAAGGCGCACACTGTATGGGTTGGCGATGTTCTAATTCGCATGGCTGCCGAAGGAACAGACACCTACGAACTAAACCGAAACCTGCTCTTGACCGATGGCGCAAGAGCTGACTCGGTTCCTAACCTAGAGATTGAGACCGGCAAGATTGAAGGTGCGGGTCACGCATCTGCAAGTGGCCGCTTTGATGATGAACAGCTTTTCTACTTACAGGCTCGAGGCATCACTGAGCTTGAAGCCAGAAGGTTGGTCGTGCGTGGCTTCCTAAATGAAATCATTCAGCAAATCGGCAACGAAGAAATCGAAGCCCGTCTCTCGAATTCAATCGAAGCAGAGCTAGCAAGGAGCGGTTCATAATGGCAGTTCGTATTTGTGCTGTAGAAGACATCAAGCCAGGAAAAGCCATCCGTGTAAAAGTTGGCGATCTTGCTGTGGCAATTGTTCGCACCAAGGCGGGCGAGGTTCGCGCGCTAGACGACAAGTGTTCACATGGTGAAATTTCACTAAGCGAAGGCTTTGTAGACAACGAAACAATCGAATGCTGGGCTCACGGAGCCAAGTTCTCACTTGAGACCGGGGCAGCTCTAACACTTCCAGCTTTTGAGCCGGTTGCCGTGTACGAAGTACTCATCGACAACGGTGACATCTTCTTAGAAATTGACGCAGAGTAAAAGACTTAAGAAAAGAGACCAAGAAAATGTCAAAGCTAGAAATCAAAAACCTGCACGTAACTGTAGACACAGAGCAGGGAACCAAAGAAATTCTTAAGGGCGTTGATCTCGTAATCAACAGTGGTGAGAGCCACGCAATTATGGGGCCAAATGGTTCAGGTAAATCAACCCTTGCCTACACAATTGCCGGTCACCCTAAGTACACCGTCACAAAAGGTGAAATCTTGCTAGACGGCGAAGACGTACTCGAGATGAGTGTAGACGAGCGCGCTCGTGCCGGCCTTTTCTTGGCCATGCAGTACCCAGTTGAGATTCCTGGTGTTTCGGTTTCAAACTTTCTGCGCACCGCAAAGACCGCCATTGATGGTGAAGCACCGGCACTACGAACCTGGATCAAAGACGTGAAAGGAGCCATGGAAAACCTAAAGATGGATTCAACTTTCACTGAGCGCAACGTTAATGAAGGCTTCTCTGGTGGTGAGAAGAAGCGTCACGAAATTCTTCAGATGGAACTTCTAAAGCCAAAGATTGCCGTACTTGACGAGACAGATTCTGGTCTAGACGTAGACGCGTTGAAGATTGTTTCAGAGGGTGTAAACCGCGCTAAGGAGTCAAACGATTTCGGCCTGTTGCTTATCACTCACTACACCCGAATCTTGAAGTACATCAAACCAGACTTCGTGCACGTCTTTGTTGCGGGAAAAATTGCCGAGCAGGGTGGTCCGGAACTTGCCGACCGCCTTGAGGCCGAAGGCTACGATCGCTACGTAACGGCCTAATTATGACTGCAACCGAACTAGACCCAACTCTTTACGATCAGGTGATCGAAGCCCTGAAAGACGTGATTGACCCAGAAATCGGCGTAAACATCGTTGATCTTGGGTTGATTTATGGGCTTCAGAAATCAGAGGATGGAAATCTTTTGATTAACATGACTTTGACCTCAGCTGGATGCCCTTTGACAGATGTTCTAGAAGAACAAACTGGGGAAGCACTAGATGGTGTTGTTGAGGCATACCGAATCAATTGGGTGTGGATGCCCCCCTGGGGCCCAGAGAAGATCACCGAAGACGGACGCGAGCAAATGCGTGCCATCGGCTTCTCAATTTAGATTCGAAAAAATCCCCAACCAGTAGGTTGGGGATTTTTTTGTAAAGTCATTTAGCCCTTGAGCTTTTTTACTGCGGCCCAAGAAAGTGGAAGAAGTGCAGCGGCAGCTAGAGCCTTTACCGCATCCCAAATGAGAAATGGAACCATGATTCCAGCTGCAATTGAAAGGTCACCCTTAGTTGCTACAGCTGCCAGCACAGGAATGCCGAAGGCATAAATAACCAGCGAACCAATTGCGTAGCTTGCAAACATCTTGACTGCGTGTGAGCTCCAATTGCGCTCTGCAAGCAGCCCAACCACATAGGCAGCCGCAATAAAGCCGATTACGAAACCAAAAGTGGCACCTAGCACCGCCTGCAGGCCAGTTGCGTGTGATCCATCAGATAGCGGCGCAAAGACCGGCAAACCAACAACACCCAAGACAGCGTATAGAGCCATTGAAAGGGCTCCGCGAACTGAACCCAAAGATGCACCCACAAGCAACACGACTAGCGTCTGGAAAGTAAAGGGAACCGGCGAAGCGGGAATAGAAATCTGTGCTGCAACTGCAGTCAGGGCTGCACCAGCGGCAACTAGAGCAATGTCAGCGGCTACGCTGCGAGGAACTACGCGGTCAACAATCGTGTTGCGAGAAATGCTTAGAACAGACATTTAGATCTTTCTGTTGGGGACTGGCCTTTGGCTCTTTAGACGATTGTAGACTAGGCCTTTTGTTGGTCGCCAACTATTTGCGACAGTTTTCAACACCGATATTTGGAGAATCCCATGATTAGCGTGCGCGACCTTGAAATTCGCATTGGTGCTCGCACGCTGATGACTGGCGTGAATTTTCGAGTGGATAAGGGAGACAAAGTTGGTTTGGTTGGCCGAAACGGGGCCGGAAAAACCACTCTTACCAAGATTCTTGCTGGTGATGGCCAGCCAGACCAAGGTTCGGTTGAACGTGGCGGAGAAATCGGCTACTTGCCTCAAGACCCTAGAACCGGAGACCCCGAGGAACTGGCTAGAACCAGAATATTAAACGCTCGCGGCCTGGGTGACCTGATGGCGCAAATGACCAAGGCCACCGAAGACATGGGCAGCATCGATGAAAAAATCTTTGATGCGGCAATGATTCGTTATTCCAAGCTTGAGGAACGATTTCAAAATGGCGGTGGCTATGCGGCTGAGGCCGAGGCCGCCGCAATTGCCAGCAATCTTGGACTTAAGGATCACATTCTTGACCAACCGCTAAAAACTCTTTCGGGTGGTCAGCGTCGCCGCATTGAGCTTGCCCGCATTTTGTTTAGTGATGCCGAAACGATGATTCTCGACGAACCTACAAACCACCTCGACGCCGATTCAGTAATGTGGCTTCGCGATTTTCTAAAGTCTTACCAGGGTGGATTAATCGTGATTAGTCACGACGTTGATCTGGTTGAAGAAACCGTGAACCGAGTCTTTTATCTTGATGGCAATCGCACCGTAATTGACATCTACAACATGGGCTGGAATGCATACAAAAAAGCCCGCGAAACAGATGAAGAGCGCAGAAAACGTGACCGTGCAATAGCCGAGAAGAAAGCCAGCACACTACAGCTGCAAGCAGCAAAGTTTGGCGCAAAAGCGTCTAAGGCTGTTGCAGCCAAGCAAATGGTCAGGCGTGCTGAATCTCTTCTTAGTTCCCTAGATGAAGTGCGCGAAGTTGAGCGCGTAGCCAAGATCAAATTTCCTGATCCGGCTCCATGTGGGCGCACCCCACTGATGGGTGAAAACCTCAGCAAGAGCTACGGTTCGCTTGAAATATTTACGGCCGTTGATCTTGCTATCGACAAAGGTTCAAAAGTCGTGATCATAGGTCTGAACGGTGCTGGTAAAACAACACTGCTAAGAATGCTCGCCGGAATAGACAAGCCCGATACTGGAAAGATCATTGAAGGTCATGGCCTTAAGGTGGGCTACTTTGCTCAGGAACACGAAACTCTTGATGTGAAAAAGAGTGTGCTGCAAAACATGCAGCAGTCTGCGCCTCAACTTGCCGACACAGATGCAAGAAAAGTACTTGGCTCGTTCCTATTTACCGGGGACGATGTCAATAAACCTGCCGGAGTACTAAGCGGAGGGGAAAAGACTCGCCTTGCTTTGGCATCTTTGGTGGTGTCTTCTGCAAACGTTCTTTTACTAGATGAGCCCACAAACAACTTAGATCCTGCTAGCCGTGAAGAAATTTTGCGTGCACTTAGTACATTCACCGGGGCAGTGGTCTTGGTGTCTCACGACGTTGGTGCCGTACTTGCGCTAAACCCAGAACGCGTTCTGATTTTGCCTGATGGTGATGAAGACCACTGGAATGACGGCTACGCCGAGTTGATTGAGCTTAGCTAAGCCAATTTAGCTAATCGCGTCTTCGGCAGCTTTATCTTCGTCGCCAACCTTTTTTCTTTTCTTAGGAACAAAATTTGGGTCATCAGCAATTCTTTTGGCTTGTTGCTCTTGAGAGATAGCCCACCACAGCGCACCAAATGCCATGAGTGCAAAAAGTATCCACTGCAGCGCATAGCTCAAGTGGTTTCCTTCGTTTAAATCAGGTTTTGAAAGTATTTTTGGAAAATCAGTGCCAGCATAATTTTCACTTGCGCGGGCGTAAAAGTTTCTAAACACCTTGCCATCAAGAGCCATTTTTTCTACAAGCGAGTCAACGTTTATGGTTCCAAGTTGCCCAGCCGGAGCATCTCTTCCCAGAGTTGGCTCGGTAGGCCTAAGCCGAGCAACTATAGATCTTTGCTCTTGGTCAGGAAGTGGAATTTCATCTGGCGAATCTTGCTTGTTTCCCGTTGGAAGCCAACCGGTTTCAATTGCAATAGTTGATCCATCACTCAAAACAAAGGGAATTACCTGCAGGAATCCTGGCTGTCCGTTGTAGGGACGATTGCGCACCAAAACGGATTTCTGAGGTTCAAATTTTCCGGTTAATACCACCGGACGCCATTCATCAGACTTTGCAAGTTGATCTCCGGAAATGAGGTTTGATAACTCCACCGGTGACTGATCAAAGTTGTTTTGAATCAGCTCTATTCTGGCAACAGCCTCGGCACGACGATTAAATTGCCATTGGGAGAGGAAAACACAGGCCACTGCAAAGAGAGAAGCAATTACTAGCCAGACTATCCAGCGCTTCATTGTTTCAAGGTTCTTCATTAGATCTTTTCTGTGCCTATGTAAAAGCCACGTGTATCTAAATAGTCAATCAGAAACTGAAGGTGATCGCTGCAGGCTAGCCAGGTTTTGCTGCGCTCCTGGCTATGAATCTTTGGGTTTCGCCAAAATACTTTGCAATTAGCAGCGTTGTGGCAACCAGCTCTTGAGCACTTATACGTTCCTTTAGGAGTCATTCGGCTTTTTGGTATTTGCAAAAGATTCGGCCGTGATAACTAGCGTGGGCGCCACAGCCTTAGGCAATGAGTCACTCTTTTGAGCCGAACCGGAAGCATTTGCAATTACTACCGCAAAATATGGAAGCAAGATGGCACCAGCAAA
>JBDLUH010000052.1:0-7757 GCA_039805425.1 Actinomycetota bacterium | reverse complement strand
GGCCGGCACATTCACCGTGACCGGAGCCATGGCTAACCCAGCAGTTGCGTTTGGCCTGATGTTCAACGGTATTTCAACCGGTAGCATTGCCAGCATTGTTATTGCTCAGCTAGTTGGTCTGCTAGTTGCCGTTGTGCTACTTGCAATCACCGGTGCAAAGGTTGCCAAGAAGGCTCCGGCAAAGAAAGAAGCCCCGGCATTTGTGCCGGCTCCAATCGTTGCTGCTCCTGCAGTTGCACCTGCAACCACCGTTGCTGCTCCTGCAAAGAAGCCAGCGGCTAAAAAGCCTGCAGCTAAGAAGGCTGCTCCTAAAGCTGCTGCAAAGCCAGCGGTAAAGAAAGCCCCTGCTGCGAAAACCGTAGCTAAGAAGCCAGCTGCCAAAAAGACACCGGCAAAGGCTGCACCTAAGAAGTAATTCACCAAGAGTTAAACAGAACGCGTCGGGCAACCGGCGCGTTCTGTTTTAACATTGAGGTATGACTACCAAAGCTTCCGTACTCTTTGTTTGCATTCACAACGCTGGCCGTTCACAGATGGCTGCTGGCTACCTGAAGCACCTCGCCGGCGATCGCATTGAGGTTCGCTCTGCGGGCACAGACCCAGGCGACAAGGTAAACCCAGCAGCGGTTGAGGCAATGGCCGAAGAGGGCATCGACATCAGCGTGAACTTTCCAAAGAAGCTCACCGACGAAGCGGTCAAAGAATCTGACTACGTAATCACTATGGGCTGCGGCGACACTTGCCCGTTCTTTCCTGGTAAGACCTACCTGGATTGGCCACTTGACGACCCAGCTGGTCAAGGTGTTGATGCGGTTCGCCCAATTCGCGATGCAGTGCGCGCCAAGGTTGAGGCGCTAATCGCCGAGATTGACTCAAAATAGGGAACATTTAGAGCAAAACCTCTGTTTGTTCTAGAAATAAAGTGCCATACTTTCTAGAACTAACCGAGGGGGCAAAATGCCTACAACGCAGAAACTTGCTCCGCAGCCCAAACAATTGCGCGGCAAAGAAACCATTGATCTGGTTCTAGCCGAAACCAATCTGGCGATTCAAGATGGTGGCGAGGCTGCTGTTCGAGTGCAAGACATTTCTGCCAAAACCAAAGTGTCGATTGGCTCTATCTACCACCACTTTGGCGATCGTGACGGCCTGATTCGAGCCGCCTACGTAGCAACTTTTCGCAGTGCCATCCAAAGTGATATTGATCGCGTAAAAAGATTCATGAATCGCATGACCAGTGCCAAAGAAATGGCCGAACACTACGACGAAATGCTTGCCTTTCTGAATCACCACTTTGAACAGTTTCCCGCCCGCGATCGCGCGTCAACAATTGGTAGCACCACAGGTCGCCCGCTGCTTAAGCAAGCCATCATTGCCGTTCAAACGGAACTTACCTCCGGACTAACCGAGGTAATGCAGCTACTGAAAGATCGTGGAATTTTGAAGCCGCATCTAGAGCCACGTGCCGCAGCAGTTATGACTTTAGGAATGCTGCACGGTCGTGTGGTTGCAGAGTTCGATTCAACTCCGGTGGCCGATGCAAGTTGGAATGCGGCCATGCTTACTTCATTTAGTGGTTTCTTTGTTGGAACAGATGAACTGCCAATCTGGAAACAACTAGCTCAGTAGTTATTTACCGGCGGCAAGCTCTTTTGAACGAGCCAAAGCGGCGTCAGTTGCCTCAATGAACATTTGCGCTAGATCGGCCTGGGTCATTCTTGCAATCGCGCGCTCGGTTGTTCCGTTTGGTGAAGTTACCTGCTTGCGCAAATCTGCCGGGTCTTTTCCAGATGCAATCAATAGTTCTGCGGCACCCAAGAAAGTTTCGTTAACTAGAAGCGCTGCTTCGTCATCGGCGAAACCTTTTTGTTTTGCCGCCGCGGTAAGCGCTTCAATCAAGAAGAAAACATAAGCCGGGCCTGAACCAGAGATGGTACCAAGCTCATCAATTTTTGATTCCGCAAGCACAATTGATTTTCCAACGGTGTCAAATAATTGCACGGCGGTTTCAATAGCCCAATCGGTTGCGCGCTCTCCGGCTGCAATTCCAGTAATTGCTCTAGAAACTATGGCCGGGGTGTTTGGCATTGCGCGAATCACGCCAACATCTTCAGGTAAAACTTTTTCCATCGCCGCAGTTGTAATTCCGGCGGCCACAGAAATAATAAGTGCGTTGTCATCAAGTGAGTCAGCAATATCGGCAAGCACTTCAGTTACATAGGCTGGCTTTACAGCAATCAAAATCACGTTCGCACCAGCCACAGCCATTTGGTTGGCATCGTCACCATTTTCCATGGCGAATGAAAGCACCCCAAGTTCATCGGTTAGGCGCTCGGCACTTTCGGTGGATTTTGTGCTGACCGATACGTTGTCTGGGTTGAAGCCAGACTTTAGTAGGCCGCTAAGAATAGCGCCGCCCATTGAGCCGGTGCCGATGATTGCGATGCGCTTGATGTTCACCTGTTCAGTTTAGGACAGCCCCTTTGATGCCAGCTCTGTGGAAATCTATGGGTGTCCCATTCAATTGGTAGTTTTGTCTCATGGCTGTTGCAAAATCCTCGTTTACCTGCACCGATTGCGGTTGGACCACCCCTAAGTGGGTTGGCCGCTGTGGCGAGTGTCAAGCATGGGACACCATGCAAGAGGGCAAGGCTGGCGGGGGCCGTGGGCTTGGCACCGTGCGCCAAATCAAGCCGGTAGCCATTGTTGGCTCATCTGCCGCTAAACCAATTACCCATGTCTCTACCGAGCGCGTAGCCGCTTGGTCTACACAGGTTGGCGAGTTTGACCGCGTGCTTGGTGGCGGGCTGGTTCCTGGCGCAGTGGTGCTGCTATCTGGTGAACCAGGGGTGGGCAAGAGCACCTTGCTGCTTGAGGTTGCCGCCAATACCGCCAAGTCTGGCAAGAGTGTTTTGTATGTATCTGGTGAAGAATCTGTTGGGCAAATTCGCCTTCGTGCCGAGCGCACCGGTGCAATGAGTGACAACCTGTTTATTGCATCCGAGACGGACCTAAGCACCGTGCTTGGCCAAATCGACGCCGTATCTCCAGAGCTTCTCGTTGTTGACTCGGTGCAAACAATTGCCGCTGCCGAAATTGATGGCGCGGCGGGAATGCCCTCGCAGATTCGCGAGGTTGCCGCCAACTTGATTCGAGTTGCCAAAGAACGCGCACTTCCAGTTATTTTGGTGGGTCACGTAACCAAAGATGGCAACATCGCCGGACCTCGCGCTCTTGAGCACCTAGTTGATGTGGTTTGTCACTTTGAAGGTGATCGCCAAACCAGCTTGCGTTTTGTGCGCAGTATGAAAAACCGCTTTGGTCCAACCGATGAGGTTGGTTGCTTTGAAATGACCGGTGAGGGCATTAACGAAGTGCCAGACCCAAGTGGCATGTTTTTGTCTCGCGGTGATGCACCGGTTTCTGGAACTTGTGTCACGGTAACCGTTGAAGGCAAGCGTCCACTAATTGCCGAGGTACAAGCGTTGGTCGTAAAGTCATCGACACCACAGCCACGTCGTGTAACCAACGGTGTTGATTCAGCTCGCGTGGCCATGCTACTTGCGGTGCTTGAACGTCGCGCCGGACTTCGTCTTAGCGACATGGATGTTTATGTTTCAACCGTGGGTGGAGTAAAACTTACCGAGCCCGCATCAGACCTTGCTATTGCACTTGCGATTGCATCTGCGGTTCAAGACAAACCAATTGCGCACAACCTGGTTGCCTTTGGTGAAATCTCATTGGCGGGTGAAATTCGTAAAGTTTCAAACGGCAAGGTTCGCGCTAGCGAAGCAAACCGTTTGGGTTTCGTGCGCAGTGTTGATTCAGGTGTTGGTGACCTCAAGGCTGCTTTAGCCCTTGGCCTTAACTGGTAGCAGAATATCTTTTAGTTCAAGATGAACTGGGCAGTGTCTTTAGACAAGGCCCCACCAACTTCAACACTAAGGTGATACGAGGCACCGCCGGCGGTGACCGGCTCTTGGTCTGCGCCACAGCCAGTTGAAGAAGACTTGACCCTGTACCAGTCGCTAAGCGCGCTGCTCTTTGTTTCGCCGGCCTTTAGGGTCATTGGCGCTGTGGTAAGACCGGTGCGGTCACAATCAACAGAGTTCCAGATTGTTTCGCTGCCACTGGTTACCTTGTAATAGGTTTCTTTGGCGCCTAGATCAAAGTTGCAATCTTTATCACCGGTGTTTGTAATTGCATAACCAAAGAATGGGTTGATTCCAGTGTCAAAAGATGCGCTCTGCGCACCCGACGAATCGGCAACTATAGGTGCCAGTGAAATCTTGGTCAGATCACACGCGCCCTCGGCCACTGCCCCCGTGCCACTTGCAGCAGGATTACCCCCAATAATGTTTTGCACCACGCCAACCAATGCTGCAACCAGTGACCACACAAGAGCCACAGCCACTGCCAAAACCACCAGGGCAATAATGCGGCGCTTGCGGTAAACGCTTTTATCTGGGCGGCCCGCTGGGCGTTGGCGATTAGCTGGATTGTGACGTGAATTGCTCATAAAAATAGATTAGCCAGCGAACCTTGCAAAACCTCTTAGGTGGCTATGGCTGAATTTAAAGCGTCTTAAGCATGCGGGTGTTGCCCAGAGTGTTCTGCTTTACGCGGGCGAGGTCAAGAAACTCGGCCACACCGTCATCGTGTGAGCGAACCATTTGGTCAAAGGTTGCTTCGTCTACCGGAACGTCAGAGATTTCTTCGAAACCAAACTTGCCAAAGAACGCGGTCTCAAAAGTCAGGCAAAATACCCTAGTTATTCCTAGGTCACGAGCCTTAGTAATTAGTGCCTCAAGCACCGCAGAGCCAACGCCCTGACCGCGCACCTGCTCGGCCACAACCATGGAACGAACCTCAGCCAGGTCTTGCCACATTACGTGCAGGGCCCCCGCGCCAATCACAGCGCCAGAGTCATCAACGGCCACCAAAAATTCAGGCACGGCCTCGTAGAAGCTAACTTTTTCGTGACCAAGCAAAACAGCCGAGCCCTCTAGCGGCTGGCGAATAGCCAAGATGGCGTCAACGTCGCTAGTGCGCGCGGCGCGTACCTTTATTGAACTGGTCATGCTTAAAGCGTAGTTGTTGAACTGCGCTAACTAAGCCTCTAACTCACCAATTGGCCCGCCAACCACAACTGGGGCATTGTGCAAGCGTGAGCTGAAGGTAAATTCACCGTTCACAAAGTCAACTTCAATGTGTGAAGAGTTCTTTAGCTCGCCATGCATGATCTTTTCGCTTAGCTTGTCTTCAATCTCACGCTGCACCGCGCGACGAAGTGGTCTTGCACCCAGGGTTGGGTCAAAGCCAATTTCAATCAAACGGTCTTTAGCAGACTGCGATACCGAAATGGTCATGTCGCGGTCTTCAAGACGAATACCAAGACGCTTGATGAACAGATCAACAATCTGAACTAGCTCACTCTTGATTAGCTGAGGGAACACAATGGTTTCGTCAACACGGTTTAGGAACTCAGGGCGGAAGCTCTTCTTTAGTTCCTCGTTAACCTTGCCCTTCATGCGCTCGTAGTCGTTGGCGTTATCGCCTTCAAGGTTGAAGCCCATTGCACCGCGAGAAATATCGCGGGTACCAAGGTTGGTGGTCATGATGATGATGGTGTTCTTAAAGTCAACAACGCGACCCTGACCATCGGTCAAGCGGCCCTCTTCAAGAATCTGCAACAGTGAGTTGAAGATATCTGGGTGAGCCTTTTCAATTTCGTCAAACAGCACAACGCTGAATGGCTTGCGACGAACCTTCTCGGTTAGCTGGCCACCCTCTTCGAAGCCCACAAAGCCCGGAGGCGCACCAAACAAACGAGATACGGTGTGCTTCTCACCGTATTCAGACATGTCAAGTGAGATCAAAGCGCCTTCGTCGTCGAACAAGAACTCGGCCAAAGCCTTGGCTAGCTCTGTCTTTCCTACACCGGTAGGGCCGGCAAAGATAAATGAGCCCGATGGGCGGTTTGGGTCTTTCAAACCAGCACGCTGACGACGGATTGACTTAGAGATTGCAGCAATTGCATCCTCTTGGCCAATCACGCGCTTGTGTAGCTCGTCTTCCATGAAGATGAGCTTGGCGCTTTCTTCCTCTGTTAGCTTGAACACCGGAATACCGGTGGCCTGTGCAAGAACTTCGGCAATTAGACCCTCGTCAACAATGCCCTGCGCGGCAACAGAGCCGGCACGGTATTGCTTCTCCATCTTTACGCGCTCGATGTTTAGCTTTTTCTCTTCGTCACGCTTGGTGGCGGCAAGTTCAAAATCCTGATCTTCAATTGCCTTTTCTTTGGCAAACTTAACGGCAACAATGCGCTCTTCAATTTCACGGAGCTCTGGTGGTGAAGACAAAATACTCAAGCGCAAACGGGCACCAGCTTCATCGATAAGGTCGATGGCCTTATCTGGCAAGAAGCGGTCGGTGATGTAGCGGTCTGAAAGCTGCGCGGCAGCAACCAGCGCGCTATCGGTGATTGAAACCTTGTGGTGTACCTCGTAGCGGTCGCGAAGGCCCTTCAAGATATTGATTGCCTGTGGCAGCGATGGCTCGTTAACCATTACCTGTTGGAATCGGCGAGTAAGCGCTGCATCTTTTTCAAAGTGCTTGCGGTACTCGTCAAGTGTGGTTGCGCCAATTGTCTGCAGTTCACCGCGCGCAAGTAGCGGCTTCAAAATTGAAGCTGCATCAATTGCACCTTCGGCAGCACCGGCACCAACTAGCGTGTGAATTTCATCAATGAAAGTAATGATGTCTCCGCGAGTGCGAATTTCTTTGGTTACTTTTTTTAGGCGCTCTTCAAAGTCACCGCGGTAGCGCGAGCCCGCAATTAGCGAGCCCATGTCTAGTGTGTAGAGTTGCTTGCCTTTCAAAGTTTCTGGAACGTTGCCATTCACAATTGCCTGTGCAAGACCTTCAACTACTGCGGTCTTACCAACACCAGGCTCACCAATAAGAATTGGGTTGTTCTTTCCGCGACGAGAAAGAATTTGCATCACACGCTCGATCTCGCGCTCACGGCCAATTACCGGGTCTAGCTTTCCGTCGGCAGCAGCCTGGGTTAGGTTGCGACCAAACTGGTCAAGAATTTGTGAACCCTTTTGCTTTTCTGCGGTGTCGCCACCAACGGCAACTGCCTCTTTGCCCTGGAAACCAGAAAGCAACTGGATAACCTGCTGGCGCACACGATTTGTGTCGGCACCCAACTTGGTAAGAACCTGAGCGGCAACGCCTTCGCCTTCGCGAATCAAACCAAGCAGCAGGTGCTCGGTGCCAATGTATGAGTGACCAAGCTGCAGTGCTTCACGAAGTGAAAGCTCAAGAACTTTTTTAGCGCGTGGAGTAAAAGGAATGTGACCGGTAGGTGCCTGCTGACCCTGGCCAATAATTTCTTGAACCTGCTCGCGCACTGAATCAAGATTGATGCCAAGTGATTCAAGTGCCTTGGCTGCAACGCCTTCACCCTCGTGAATCAGACCCAACAGAATGTGCTCGGTGCCAATGTAGTTGTGGTTTAGAAGCTTTGCTTCTTCTTGCGCAAGCACAACAACGCGACGAGCCTTATCGGTGAATTTCTCAAACATCTTTACTCCTTTAAACCACCAATCCCGGTGGCCTTATAAAGATGCTAGGTTGCCAAACTGCCCTTTTGAAGGGTGTTCGCTATGGGGTAAATAGGTGCCGGTGAATCAACTAAGCGAAGGAAGCAGGCTCCAGGCGTTTAAGCCAATCAGCACGCACAGCAG
>JBDLUH010000051.1:0-7758 GCA_039805425.1 Actinomycetota bacterium | reverse complement strand
GGACACATACGACCGTAGTGAGATGGGTGAACGTCACGAACCTCCATTTGGGCACGCTCACGAGCGATACCACCAGGACCAAGCGCTGAAAGACGACGCTTGTGGGCAAGACCGGCAAGTGGGTTGTTCTGGTCCATGAACTGTGAAAGCTGAGAAGCACCAAAGAACTCCTTGATAGCTGACACAACTGGGCGCAGGTTGATCAGGGTCTGAGGTGTAATTGCCTCGATGTCCTGAGTTGACATACGCTCGCGAACAACGCGCTCCATACGGCTAAGACCAATTCGAACCTGGTTCTGAATTAGCTCTCCAACTGAACGGATACGACGGTTAGAGAAGTCATCGATGTCGTCAGATGAAACGGCAATCTTTACAGACTTGCCACCCATCTTGATTGGGAACTCAAGACGCGCACCGGTTGACACAGCTGATGCGTTAGCGATCTGCTGGTCGAATAGAAGTAGGTACTTCAAGGTTGCAACTACGTCTTCAACTGTCAAAGTGTTTTGCGCTGCATCAACAGCAAGACCTAGCTTGCGGTTTAGCTTGTGACGACCAACCTTTGCCAAGTTGTAACGCTTTGACTCAAAGTAAGTTGACTTCAACCATGCTTCAGAAACTTCGGCACCGGCAGCCTCGCCGCGAACCTTGCGGTACAACTCGCGAAGTGCATCTTCTTTGCTGATGATTGGGTTAGTGAAAACCTTTGACTTGTCGTAAGCAAGAGTGTTCTCAATTAGGTCTAGGTCGTAAGTCCAGTTTGGTGCGCCGGCCTTAACTGCTGACTCTAGGTCTTTGAACTCTTCGCGAATCTGATCTTCTGAAAGACCAAGTGCCTTTAGGAAGATGGTTGCAGAAACCTTAGTCTTGCGGTCTACCTGTACCTGAATAATTGGCTGACCAAAACGAGCGATTGGCTTGCGGTCATCGCGAACCCACTCGGTTAGGAACTCTAGGTAAGAACCACGAGACGGAATGATCTGCGCCTTGTTGTTACGAACGTCCAAGTTACCGGTGGTGTTTGTTGAAACAGAGAAGTACACACCAGGTGAACGAACAAGCTGTGAAACAACCACACGCTCGGTTCCGTTAATAACGAATGTGCCCTTCTCAGTCATAACTGGGAAGTCACCCATGAAAACAGTCTGAGACTTAATTTCACCGGTTAGGTAGTTGGTGAACTCAGCCTTGATATAAAGCGGCTGGGTGTATGACTTGCCCTTGGTCTTGCACTCGTCAGGAGTGTATGAAGGGTCGTAAAGTTCTGGGTTTCCAAAAGTAAGACCCATCTTCGCGTCTTGCGAAGAGTTAGAGGCGTCTTCGATTGGAGAGATCTCTTCAAAGATTTCTTCCAGACCGGTCTTAGCCTTTGGTCCTTCTTTTTCACGCCATGCAGGGTTACCAACGAGCCAGTCAAAGCTCTCGGTCTGCAGACTTAGTAGATCTGGTAGTTCGATCGGTTCTGGTGACTTAGCAAAGCTAAGACGCTTTGCAAGACGATCGTTCTTCTGGGTTTTTGCGTTCTTCGCAGCCAATGTTCCTCCAGGGAATTAGACCAGTCACGATTCGCAGGTCGTGATGGTTTGGTTTGGGTGAAAAATCGCAACCTTAGACCTGTGACGCCAAAATATGCGGTCACGCGCGTAGCCAAAATATGCATACGGGGTGTTTGGGAGCAAAGAATCAGTCTATAACCGTTACTAAACGGTTGTAAACAAATTAAAAGAAAAAGAGCAGCTTTGCCCTAAGGTTTTTGTCGAATTTCTTAAGGTCGCCGTTAACCAGGGCTAAGTCGCGAGCATCAAGCAGCAGGGCCGTGCTGCCATCGTCAAATTTTGCTAAAACACAGGGCTCTTTGCCCGTTGATGAGCTGGTGGTCTCGAATTCAACGCCATAATCGGCCAAATATCGGTCTTTTAGGGCCTTAAAACCGGCTCTTTTACGGGAAATCCGCTTGAAATCGCAGGCAAACGCGCTACCCAGGCCCTTTTTGGCCAGGTGCACCCCAATAAGCGCAACCGGATCAGGTGAGCCCTCATATTGCGGCTTATATTCCTGCATCAGCAGGCCACAATCGCGTCGTTGATGGTGTCGGCCAGTTTTTGGGCCTCTGGGTGGGTAATCACGATCCTCTTATATGGCTGGCGGGTGCCTTTATCCCCCTTGGCGGTGGCCAAAGTAAGGGTCAAAGATGGGTGGTTTGAGCGCCAAAGGGCGAAAGTCCAGCCGCCGGGGCCCCCGGCCTTGCTACTTGCCCGCCAATAGTGGCCATAAACCAGCAATCCGGGGAAACCGGTGCCAATTCGCATGCCAAAGGTTTTCCACACATCTTTATCGGCGACTTCTGCACCTCTTATTAGGGCGGCCGGAATCTTGAAATCTCCGTGCAGCCCAAAGAACTTCTCACCCGGGGTGAGCTTGATCAGCATGTGGGTTTGGGTCAGTTCAATCTGGGCCATGAAATAAGCCTAGTTGCCCTGAAATGGCTTTTATAAAAGGTGCAGCCAACCTAAGACGGTAACCACGCCTTTAATGAGGGCGCCTTGAATGGTGAGTGCGAAGTCGATGATTGGGTTTGCGGTGTCAGCCCCCGCATAAGACTGAATTTCAAACCAGGCGTAGAACGAGATATAAATTCCAACCACAACCACCAAGATTGCAGTCAGTTTTTCGATCACCGGGGTTGCTCCACGAATTTTTGAAATCAACGCGCGGTTTGTGGCGGCAGTTAATAGCGCCAAGATCAAAACGGTGATTGCCATACCTGCTCCGTACAGCGCGAAACTGGAAATGATTTTTGCAATTGATCCTGATGCCAGGGCGGTTGATGCAATTGCAAGAAATGGCCCAATGGTGCACGAAAGTGAACCAAGTGCAAAAGTTACGCCGTAACCAATCTGGGTGATGAATTGTTTTTTTGGTGCAATGTTTGGATTGAGAATTCTTTTTAGCACTGGCGATTTTCCACGCAGCAATTGAATTCCAAAAATAATTAGGAAACCACCAATAACCGCGGTGACCACAGGCAGATACTGCTCTAGTGAAAGTGAAAAAGGAAAAACAATGAGCGCGAAGGCTGAAAAAACTGCCACTAGGCCAAGTGCCATTCCCGTGCTAAATCTAAATGCGCGTGCGTAAACCGCAGCTGCATTTTTATTATCGCCTTCGCCACCAATTACAAGTGCGCTTAAGTAAGCCGGTAGTAGAGCAAAACCGCAAGGGTTAAAAGTTGCCAGCACACCGGCGACAATTGCAATTGAGATCGAAGAAAATTCCATGATTTATTTAGTGTTTGTGTTGTGCGCGCCTACTTGGCAAGCGCCGCAACTTGCTTGGTGATGTAACTGGTCGTGGAAGGACCAACGTGAGTTTTTATTTTTCCGTTTTTATCAACAAACACCAGGGTTGGTTGAATCACAACGCCAAAACGATTCCACAGTTTTCCCTTGGCATCGTTTAGGTGTGTGATCTTCGCAGTTTTTTGCAAACCCACAAACTCTTTCATTTCTTCAACGGTTCCGTTTGCACCAATTCCAACAAAATTAACTTTGCCCGCGTACTTGGTTGAAAGCGCAGCAACAGCTTTACTTTCATTTCGGCAAATAGCGCACCATGGTGTCCAGAACCAAATCACAGTTGGCTTCTTTAGGACATCGGTGGATTTATAGGCAAGGCCGTCAACAGTTGTACCGGTGAAGGTCAACAGTTTTTGGTTTTGCTTGCTGGCGGCATCGGCTGGGGCTGGGGTCAAAACGCTGGCGCCGGTCAGCACTGCCGTAATTAGCAGTGCTGACGCGGCAACTCGAACTGCCTGTAGCAATTGAGCCTTAACCATTTGCAATCTTGTCTAGCTTTAGCTTTAGGCCCAACCACGTGCCCAAGAATGCAAACAAGAAGAAAACCCAACCCGATACTGCGAAGGCCTGGGTGCCAGAAACTAGGTTTCCAATGGTGCAACCAAGTGAGGTAAATGAACCCCAACCAAGCAGAGTTCCACCAACTAGCGATGAAGCGGTGCCCTTTAGAGTTGGCCACTCTGGCTTGAAACGGTTACCGCTGATAGAGGCGGCAAGTGCTGCGATGAACAAACCAAGTACCAACCAACCGTTGTTGGTGATGGTTTCAACTGCTGCACCGATGCAACCGGATAGACCCTCTAGCCCCTTGAGCTCTGGTGCTAGCTCAAACTTTGTAGACACACTTTGTGCAATTGAGTTGAGCTGACGAGTAGTACCAAGTGGTTCCATGCGCAGGTATGCAAAGACGCCAACTACACCAATGATTGAACCGGTTGCAATTGGGCTCCAACGACGCTTGATGATGTTGTGTCGAACATCAGCCCACTCGTAGGTGCCGTTGTTTGGCTTGAATAACTCTTTGTGGTTTGAAGTTTTAATTGCCCAGTAACCAAGCGCTGCCAAAACAACCAAAGTAAGAGTTAGTGAACCGGCGTAGCCAAGTGCATCAGGTAGCCAAAGCTTTGGTGCATCTTTGATCGAGTTTTCGTAAAGAAAGTTCCAGCTGTTGAAAGACAAAATGAAGCCGAAGACCACACCGATCAAACCTGGAATTGCACGAAGGTATCCCTGGCTTAGGCGGTAGAACTGGCCAGAGATGCACGCACCGGCAAGTGGCATACCAATTCCAAATGCGGTTGCACCTAGAACCAGAGCCCAGCTAACCGGGCCAATGTGTGCCGCGCTTGGAATTGCACCTTCACCGGGAACCGGCAAGAACAAACCAAACAAAACCGTGTAGCCAATTGCGCCTACACCTATCGCAGTGAAAATTGCCAACAGGCCCGAGTTGTATCGGCGCTGCAGGCCATCGCGGAAGATGCAGAAGAAACAGAAACGTCCGCGTTCAAACGCAATACCAAGTGCGGTACCAATCAAAAGCGAGGTAGACGCGTTGGTTCCAAATTCTGGAATGTTTCCAATGATGTTTGCAGTAACTAAAAGCGCAACGATGATGAGTGCGGCTACTGCTGTTCGAATTGTGTCACCGCGGGTCCATACTGGCGCAACAGCGGCCAACCCAAGTTCTTTGGGTTGGCCGGCTGATTTGCTAACAGCTGGATCCACAGCGCAAGAGGCTGCGGCTTTGCTCATTAGTTGGCTGCCTTCTCTACTAGCTCGTTAGGAGCAATGGTTGCGAATTCAAACCATGAGCCGTCATAGTTCTTCACGCTGTCGTAGCCAAGAACCTGGGTTAGAGCAAACCATGAAGCTGAAGCCAATAGACCGGTACCGCAGTAAAGCAGAACGTTGGTCTTTGAAGTAACTCCAACGGCAGCGTAGGCAGCCTTGATTTCCTTGACAGTCTTGAAGGTTCCGTCTGCGTTCTGAATAGACGCGGTTGGAATGCTCTTCGCTGAGGCAATGTGGCCAGCTGCAGGAGCGGTGCCTAGACCGGTTGCTGCGCTGGTACCTGCGTAGCTTGCTGAATCGCGGGTGTCAACGATAACCGGCTTGGTCTTCTTGGTGCTCTTTGCAGCGGCTACAACCTCAGAGATTGCTGCACGAAGCTTGGTTGAAGCAGCCTTGGCAACAAAGTTTCCGGCCTTCTTGGCTGCAGGAACAGCAAGTGTTGCTGCGTTGCCGTCTGCTGTCCACTTGGCTAGACCTCCGTCAAGAATGCGCACGTCGTTGAAGCCGTAAAGCTTGAACACCCAAGCGCCCCAGGTTGCTTTGTTGATTGACTTTGCTTCGTGGTACAGAACTACGGTTGAGTCGTTGTTGATGCCTAGCTTCTTGGTCACAGCCTGAAAGTTGGTCTTGGTAACAACACCGTTCTTCAGCTTTGACTCTGATGCGTTTGCTAGTTCGGTCTTCCAGTTAATGAACTGTGCACCCTCAATGTGTGAACGTAGGTAAACCGAATTGTCTGCGTCACCAACGTGAAGCACAACAAGCTTCTTGTCAGCAAGGTTTGTCTTCAACCATGAGGTTGAAACTAGGGCCTTGGTTGGTGATGATGCGGTTACAGCCTGTGCCGGCTGAATGAATGCCGCAACTGCAATTGCAGAAGCAACTGCAACAGCCAGTGTCTTTTTGAATGAGAATGCCATTTTGTGTCTTTCTAAGTCGTTGGGTTCGCCTTTTGAATCCCCCAGGCGAAATGCCTTGAGTAGACATTAGAAAGAGAATTGCGCTGCGCAAAATAGCGCGGAAACATTACGAAAAAGAGAGAAACAGTTTGTAATAAAGATGCCCTCTTGGGCAGTAGTTTTGTGCCGGCGGTAATTTTGCCGACTAACTAAAACTGTTTGTTACGCGAGATGGAAACTTGCTCATCGCGGTCAACAACCTTTACACGCTCACGTTCAACGTGAGAAGTGTCGGCTGCACCAAGAGCAATTTCGTGTGCGTTTAGTTTCTGCCAACCGGCCCAATCGGTGTATTTCACTCCGCGCTCGGCAAGAGTTTTTAGCAGGGCCGCAGAATCTGCGGTTGCCGGGTCACTGAGGTTTCCGGAGTTTTCCAAGGCGGTTAGGTCAGCCAGTAGGTTGTCAATGGTTTCGGTGGCATCCGATTTAGTATGACCAATTAGGCCAACCGGGCCGCGCTTGATCCATCCGGTTGCGTAAAGACCTGGCACCTGGGTGCCATCGGTGTTTATTACACGGCCGCCCTCGTTGCGAATTACGCCGTACTTTTCGTTGAATGGCACTTCTGGAAGTTCTGAACCAAAGTAGCCAATTGCGCGGTAAACAGCCTGCACCGAATACTCAACGAACTGGCCTGTTCCGTGCACCGATGCGCCGTCTTCGTTTAATTCTGTTCGTTCAAATTTGATGCTTTCAACTTTTCCAGCACCGGTAATTTCAACGGGGCTTGAGAAGAAGTGCAGGTGCAGGCGGCGTGAAGCGGCGGTTGCTGTGCCGGCGGCTACCGCTGCGCTGCGTTCAACCTGTTCATCGCGCCAGCTTTGAATAATG
Source organism: Actinomycetota bacterium (assembly GCA_039805425.1). Taxonomy (GTDB): domain Bacteria; phylum Actinomycetota; class Actinomycetes; order Actinomycetales; family Microbacteriaceae; genus Rhodoluna. Next base: position 818 of record JBDLUH010000051.1, on the reverse strand, counting down.
CGGGCCATTACTTTGTGCTGATTGGTTATGCCCTCGGCTTCTTCGTTGAACCAACCATCTGGAAAGTCTTCGTCGTAGAGAACAATGTCTACGTCTTCAATTTCACCCAGTTCGCGAAGCTCAATTGGGGTGAATTTAATTTGCGCTGGGCCGCGGCGACCAAACACATGCACGTCGGTAACCGGTGATTCTTTTAGGCCGGCATAAACGTTTGCTGGAATGTCTGTGCTCAGCATGTCGTCTGCGTGCTTGGCAAGAACGCGGGCAACGTCTAGAGCCACGTTTCCGTTTCCTAGTACTGCCACCTGCTGCGCGTTTAGTGGCCAGGTGCGTGGGTAATCTGGGTGGCCGTCGTACCAGGCCACAAAATCTGCGGCCCCGTATGAACCTTCAAGTTCAACGCCTGGAATATTTAGTTCGGCATCTTTGATTGCACCTGTTGCAAAAATAACTGCGTGGTAGTGCTCTTTAATGTCGCCTAGTTTTAGGTCTTTGCCAAATTCAACGTTGCCATAAAAGCGAACCTGCCCGCCATCTAGCATTTCGTGAAGAGAATTCACAATGCCCTTGATGCGCGGGTGATCTGGAGCTACTCCGTAGCGGATAAGGCCGTAGGGTGCTGGCAGTGAATCGAATAGATCAATGTCTACTTCTGGGTATTTGGTTGCAAGAATATTGCCCGCGTAGATTCCGGCAGGGCCTGCTCCAATGATGGCGACTCTAAGTTTCTTGCTCATTAGGTAAATGTTACCCGAGTGGATTCACTTGAGACTCGCCTCGAAGTGGCGGTGACGGTGGGATTTGAACCCACGGTGGGC
>JBDLUH010000050.1:0-8030 GCA_039805425.1 Actinomycetota bacterium | reverse complement strand
ACATGGGCGACATGTCTGAACTTGATTCAAGACGAATGCTTGACTTCATGCTTGGCCTGAAAGAAGGTCTAGAGGGTCACCTTAAGCGCGTGACTCCAAAGGTATTTTTGTTGACTCCGAACCACGTAGCGGTAAACAACGAAGATGACGAAACTGAGCCTTCAGACGATCTGATCGTTCGTCCTTAACACCCGTTAAATAAAAATGGGCGTGATTGCGGTTCTCTTTTGGTGGCTGCTCCAGGCCTATTTTTTCGCCCTAGTTGCAAGATTATTCGTTGATTTAGCCCTTTCGGTCAACCGTTCTTGGCGTCCTAAGGGCATTTTGCTTCCAGTAGTTGAAATTGTCATGACTGTGACAGACCCAGCCATCAAGCTAGTTCGTCGCTTCATCCCTCCTATCCGGGTCGGGGCTATCCAATTTGACTTGGGCTGGACAGTGCTGGTTTTTGGCATTTTCTTCCTTCAGCGCCTGGTAATTTCTGTCGCCTAAGGCCACATTTTGCACTGCCGGAAAGAACTAATCCGGCAAAAGGGGTAACCTTTACCTTTGAGGTCGAATCCCCGACGACTAAGCACATAAAGAGGTAAGAATATGCCGTTGACTCCAGAAGACGTTGTCAATAAGAGATTCCAGCCAACTAAGTTTCGTGAAGGCTACGATCAAGACGAGGTTGATGACTTCCTTGATGAGATTGTCATCGAACTTCGTCGACTAACTCAAGAAAACGATGACCTGCGTCAGCGGTTACTTGCAAGCGAGTCAAGAATTGCTGAACTCCAGCGAAGCGGTGCCGGCCTAGTGGCTGAAATGAATAACGCCACCGCCGAAAGCGCCTTGGTAAGTTCAGTTCCAGCCATTGCCCCTAGCGCCGTTAGCGCCTTCCCTGAGGCAACTCAGGACCCATCTACCCTAGACACCAGCAACACCAATAATCTCTTGCAGTTGGCTCGCAAACTGCACGAAGAACACGTGCGCGAAGGTCTTGCTAAGCGTGACGCTCTGATTGCCGAAGGCCATGCCACAGCGGCACGTGTAGTTCGCGAAGCCGAAGCACAACAGCGTGCCGATATGAGCCGTCTAGAGCAAGAGCGTGCACTAATCGAGCACCGAATTCAAGAGCTAAGAAGCTTCGAGCGGGAATACCGTTTGAAACTCAAGGCATACATCGAAAACCAGTTAGCTGATCTTGAAGAGGCAACTGCAGCGCCTGCCGAACGCCCTAACAGCGCAATCGAGGGCGGGTTTGGTTTTGGTGGACAAGCATTCAACCCAAACGGCTTCTCTGCTGGCAACTAATTAATTGACTCTAAAAAATTCCTTGCCCTCTCGTCAGCTTTTATTGCTGGCAAGTGCATTGGTCTTAATTGCTTTAGATCAATTTGTTAAAAATCTACTAATTGCAACTTTGCAACCGGGTCAACCTGTTGAATTTATTGGCTCATTAGTCAGGCTAAATCTTGCATTCAATGATTCCGCTGCATTTTCTATTGGTTTTGGTGCAACCTGGATATTCACAATAATTTCTTCGCTGGCGGCTCTGGCACTCATTTGGTTCAGTTTCAAGATAGAGACACTTGGCTGGGCAATAATGGCTGGCGTAATGCTGGGTGGCGTCTGCGGAAATCTAATTGACCGCCTAGTTCGCGAACCAGGCTTTGCAGTGGGGCACGTAGTTGATTACATTCAGGTACCGTTCAACTTTCCCATTTTCAACATAGCCGACATCGCAATTTTCACCATTTGCAGTTTGACGGTAATACGCATTTTGCGCGGCGATGAAGTTGGCCGCAAGCCGGTTGCAAAATGAGTGAGCAAAAGCTATTACCTGTTCCCGATGGCCTATCCGGTGAGCGAGCAGACGCCGGTCTCGCAAAGTTAATGGGGCTTTCTAGGTCTGCCGCTGCAGAACTATTGAACGATGGCTTAGTGCTGCAAAATTTTAAGCAAATTGGTAAATCAGACAAATTACAGAGTGGGGCAATTCTTGAGGTGACCATGCCCCAACCAAAGAATTCCTTGGAAATAGTTGCATCCATCGTGGATGGGTTCAAAATTATTTACCAAGACGACGACATCATTGTTATTGATAAGCCTGCAGGGGTAGCTTCGCATCCATCAGTAGGGTGGGACGGCCCAACCGTTCCCGGTTGCCTTCTTGCTTTAGGGGTCCAAATTGCAACCTCTGGCGCACAAGAGCGTCAGGGGATAGTTCAACGTCTGGATGTTGGTACCAGCGGCCTAATGACTTTGGCAAAATCTGAGGTCGCCTATTCAAGGTTAAAGCAGGCGTTTCGCGATCGCACCGTGCACAAGGTCTACCACGCCGTCATCCAGGGATTGGCAGACCCTCTGGCCGGAACTTTCGATGCACCTATCGGCCGGCACCCAAAGGCTGAATTCAAGTTCGCAGTAATGAACGATGGAAAGCACTCAGTAACCCACTACGAAACAATTGAAGCCTTTCGTTCTGCCTCGCTCGTTGAAATTGTTCTAGAAACTGGCCGCACGCACCAGATTCGAGTTCACTTTTCAGCGTTCAGGCACCCACTGGTGGGTGACACCATGTATGGCGCAGACCCAACCTTGGCAGCCAAAGTGGGCCTGGATCGTCAATGGTTGCATGCTGTTCGCTTAAGTTTTGAACACCCAACCAAGGGCACCCCGGTTGAGTTCACAAGCCAGTATCCAAGCGAGTTGGTGAACGCCCTAGAGGTTTTGCGGGGGTAGTCTGGACTCTCGCCCAATCTGAAATTTAGGTTCGGTCCCACAGCAACAGGAAGGTCCAGCCCATGTCTGGCAGTTCAGTTAAGAACGAGTCTTTCGTTCACCTTCATGTTCACACCGAGTATTCGATGCTTGATGGTGCTGCCCGAGTGAAGCCACTCATAGAAGCCGCTGTTGAGCAGGGTATGCCTGCAATTGGTATCAGCGACCACGGAAATAATTTTGGCGCTTTCGATTTTTATAAAACAGCAAAGTCTGCGGGCATTAAACCCATTATTGGCATCGAGGCTTATTTAAGCCCTGGCACTCCAAGGCAGGATCGCACACGAATTAAGTGGGGTAGTGGCGGCGAAGACGACATCTCTGGTGGCGGAGCTTTCACTCACATGACCATGTTTGCCGAGAACACAGATGGAATGTACAACCTATTCCGCATGTCTTCAAAGGCTTGGTTAGATGGCTTCTACTTCAAGCCTCGTATGGATCGTGAGCTCTTGAATACCTATGGCAAAGGTGTAATTGCAACTACCGGATGTGCATCGGGTGAAATTCAAACACGCCTGCGTCTTGGTCAATATGACGAAGCAAAAAAGGCAGCGGGGGAGTTTCAGGAAATATTCGGGAAAGAAAATTTCTTCGCTGAAATCATGGATCACGGGTTAGACATCGAAAGACGCTCAATGAGCGATCTTCTAAAACTTGCTAAAGAGTTGAATATGCCTTTGCTGGCGACTAATGACTTGCACTACACCCATGCGGGCGATGCCTCAGCTCATGAAGCTCTGCTTTGCGTGCAGTCTGGTTCAACTTTGGTTGACCCAACTAGGTTCAAATTTGATTCTCAAGAGTTCTACCTCAAAACTCCTCAGCAAATGCGTGACTTGTTTTCTGATAATCCAGAAGCCTGCGATAACACCTTGCTAATAGCTGAACGATGCAATGTGGAATTCAAAGAACGCGAACTGATGCCGCGCTTTCCTGTACCAGAAGGCCACACTGAGGCGTCTTGGTTTGAGCAAGAAGTCGCTGCTGGAATGCAGCGCAGATACAAAGGCCAAATACCTGAAGCTCAAGCCAAGCAGGTTTCATATGAAGTTGAAGTTATCGAGCAAATGGGTTTCCCTGGCTACTTCTTGGTGGTAGCCGACTTTATTGCTTGGGCTCGTGCTCAGGGAATCCGAGTTGGTCCCGGCCGCGGTTCCGCAGCTGGTTCTATAGTCGCTTACGCTCTGGGAATCACCGAGTTAGACCCAATCAAACATGGGCTAATTTTTGAGCGTTTCCTAAATCCTGAACGTGTGTCGATGCCCGACATCGATGTTGACTTCGATGACCGTCGACGTGGTGAAGTCATTCGCTATGTTTCAGAAAAATACGGTGATGACCGCGTTGCACAAATTGTGACATTTGGAACCATCAAGGCTAAACAAGCACTTAAAGACGCAGGTCGCGTGCTGGCAATGCCTTATGCCGTTGGTGAAAAACTAACCAAGGCTATGCCACCTATGGTGCTTGGCCGAGACATTGCGCTAAATGATCTAATCGATAAAAAATCCGAGCGCTATAAAGAAGCCGCCGACTTTCGCGAGTTAATTGAAAACGATGACGATTCGGCGAAAGTATTCCAGTTAGCACAAGGATTGGAATCGCTTAAGCGCCAGTGGGGTGTGCATGCAGCTGGTGTGATCATGTCTGCCGAGCCGCTGATTGACGTTATTCCAATCATGAAACGAGAAGACGACGGCGCAATCATTACGCAGTTTGACCAACCGCCTTGCGAAAAACTGGGCCTTCTAAAGATGGACTTTTTGGGTCTTCGCAACTTAACGGTGCTTGATGACACTTTGGCGAACATCAAGTCAAACCGAGGTGAAACAGTGGTGCTAGAAGATCTAGATTTAGATTCAGATCCGGCAACCTTTGAATTGCTTTCTCGCGGAGACACCCTTGGGGTTTTTCAGCTTGATGGAAACGCAATGCGCTCTCTACTGAGATTGTTGAAGCCATCACTGTTTGAACATATTTCTGCCGTTATTGCTTTGTATCGCCCTGGTCCGATGGGTATGAACTCGCACACCAACTATGCCTTGCGTAAAAACGGCCAGCAGGCCGTAGATTCTGTCCACGCAGAGCTATCCGAGTCTCTCTCTGAAGTTCTTGACCCAACCTACGGTTTGATTGTTTACCAAGAGCAGGTAATGGCTGCAGCGCAAAAGGCCGCTGGTTTCACGCTTGGTAAGGCCGATCTACTTCGCCGTGCCATGGGTAAAAAAGACAAAGATGAGCTAGACCGTCAGTATCAAGGTTTCTCTGACGGCATGAAAACCAACGGGTATTCAGATGCCGCGGTCAAGGCACTCTGGGACACCCTGTTGCCATTTGCCGACTATGCGTTCAACCGTGCACACTCTGCAGCCTATGGCGTGCTTTCGTACTGGACTGCCTACCTAAAGGCCAATTACCCGGCCGAGTACATGGCTGCTTTGTTGACTTCAGTGGGTGACTCTAAAGACAAGCTTGGGCTGTATCTAAGTGAATGCCGTCGAATGGGCATACAGGTCTTGGCGCCCGATGTGAATGAATCTATTGCAGCATTTAGCGCGGTTGGAAAAGATATTCGTTTTGGGTTGGGCGCCGTTAGAAATGTTGGGCTCAACGTAGTTGACGGCATAAAGCGCACCAGGGAAGAGAAAGGTAGATTCACTTCTTTTCATGATTTCTTGAGAAAAGTTCCCGCTATTGTTTGCTCAAAGCGAGTGGTTGAATCTCTCATCAAAGCTGGAGCATTCGATTCGCTTGGTCATACGCGTAGATCACTGGCCGAGATTTCTGAAGAGGCGGTTGATTCACAAGCATCTTTGAAAAAGAATGAAGCTGTTGGTCAGGTAGATCTTTTTGGTTCAATGTTTGATGATGACATGGGTGACAACTCTTTTGCTGGTTCAGTACCAGATCGCCCAGAGTGGCAAAAGAAAGAAAAATTAGCATACGAGCGCGACATGCTTGGGCTTTACGTTAGCGATCACCCGCTAGCTGGGCGCGAGGAGCAGTTGGCTCGTTTCGCTCAAATCACAATTGGTGAAATTCAATCCAGTGAGTCGTTGCAAGATGGCGAGACCGTCGTAATCGCAGGATTAATAACTCAGGTTCTACACAAGGTGGCTAGGCAATCCGGTAACCCGTATGCTGCAGTGACCGTCGAAGATTTTGAGGGCGAAATGCAGGTGATGTTGATGGGCAAGACCTATCAAGAATTTGCAAAGAATCTAGAGGCCGATCAAGTGGTTGTGATTAAGGGAAGCATTTCTCAACGAGATGATGGAAACAGTTTGCGCGCATACTCGATTGAAACTATTGAAGGTGGTGCCGATTACATCAGGGGCCCTGTCGTAGTACGCATTCCTGAAGCCGAAGCAACCAGGGAAATTCTTGAGGAACTAGACCGAATTCTGCGCGTGCACGCAGGTACCGAAGAGGTTCAAGTGAAACTGATTGGAGAAGCGGGAGAGAGGCTGTTCAAATTGCAACCTAGAGTCAAAATCACCACCGATTTCTACGGTGAGTTAAAGGTGCTGCTTGGCGCTAAGTGCCTGAGTTAAAAATCGGTAGTTAGTTAAGCGACTTACCGGGGCTCATGTAGTGGCGCTGGTAGTAGAGTAACGCCGGGCCTGCCTCGCCAACCAGGCCCTCTAAAACGTTCACTATGACAACCGCATTGTTTTCAACATTGTGAATTTCACGAACTTCACAAATCATCACAGAGGTTGCTTCGTTGAAAATGGGCAAACCTTTGGCTCCAAAAGCCCAATCTTCTTTTGCGAATCTAAGTGTGTGATCTGCGGCCATTCGCTGGGCTAGTTCAAGATTTGAGTCACGAAGGGTGTGAATTGCAACGTACTTCGCTTGGCAAAGTGCTGGCCATGAGCTAGAACCAGAGGCCACGTTGAAAGAAGCCAGTGGTGGGTTTGCGCCCAAAGAAGTCATTGAAGTTGCAGTGAAACCAGCTGGTTTTCCCTCAGCATCTAGCATGGTGATAACCGATACTCCAGAGGCATGCAGCCTGAAGCTGGCGCGTAACGCCTCAGTTGAATCTGTAATTACTTCAAAGTTGTTCATGTCTCTTTTTCTGATTCGTTGACTTGTATAGGGTACAGCGTGCCCCGCTCACCTCTACAATTGCAAAAGAATCTAATTTGGAGGTCAGTATGAGTGTTGCAGTGAACTTGCGCATCGTTGACCTGCGTGCAAAATCCTTCGATTCCGCACTTGCCAATCAACTAGTACCACGCGCATCGATAGATATAACCAAAGCAATTGAGCAAATAATCCCGCTGCTAGACGATGTTCGAAAAAATGGCCAAGATGCCGTAGTTCGGGTAACTCTTGAGCGTGACGGCGTAGATCCAAGACCCATCTTGGTGACTCAGGAAGAGCTCGACGGGGCGGTGGCTGAATTAAATCCACAGCTGCGAAAGGCAATTGAAGAATCAATCGAGCGTGTTTTCAAGGTATCAAGAGCAAACATGCCCCAAAACACTTCGGTAAAACTTGCAGAGGGTGCCAACGTGCATCAAAGGTGGCAGCCGGTCGATTCGGTTGGCCTATACGTGCCGGGTGGAAAAGCTGTTTATCCATCCAGCGTAATTATGAACGTAGTGCCCGCTCAAGTTGCTGGCGTAGAGCGGCTTGCCTTGGCTTCGCCCGCGCAAAAAGATTTTAATGGTCGCCCACACCCAACCGTTTTGGCAACGGCGGCTTTGCTTGGTGTTAAGAATGTGTATTGCATGGGCGGCCCAGCCGCTATTGCTGCCTTTGCGTTTGGGCTTCCACAAATAAATTTTGAACCGGTAAGTTTGGTCACCGGGCCCGGCAACATCTATGTTGCGGCCGCAAAACGTGCCCTGCGCGGCACTATAGGAATTGATTCTGAAGCTGGAACCACAGAAATATTGGTGCTTGCCGATTCCTCTGCCAACGCCCGATACATTGCGTACGATCTTGTGAGCCAAGCTGAACACGATGAGGCAGCAGCATCTGTGTTGGTCACTGATTCGGTTGAGTTAGCCAACGCGGTAATTAATGAGCTGACTGATTTGGTTGCTGCAACAGCAAGTTCCGAACGTGTGCGCACGGCACTTGAAGGCCAACAATCTGCAGTGGTACTAGTTGACAACATGTCAGATGGTGTGAAATTTACAAATTTCTATGCCACCGAACACCTAGAGCTGCACACCGAAGACAATAAGTCCACGCTCAGCCAGATCACCAACGCTGGCGCCATCTTCCTTGGTGATTATTCTCCA
>JBDLUH010000049.1:0-8193 GCA_039805425.1 Actinomycetota bacterium | reverse complement strand
GATCTGGCGCGGTGGTTGCATTATTCGTGCGCAGTTCCTAAACCGCATCGCCGATGCTTACGACAAGAACGCAAACCTAGAGTCACTGATTTTTGACCCATTCTTCAAGCAGGCAGTTGCCGACTCAGTTACTTCATGGCGCCAGGTTGTGGCCAACGCTTCACTGGCTGGTATTCCGGTTCCTGCTTTTGCTTCTTCACTTTCTTACTACGACGGCCTGCGTTCACCTCGTTTGTCGGCTGCTTTGGTTCAGGGCCAGCGCGACTTTTTTGGTGCTCACACCTATAAGCGCGTAGACATGGATGGAACCTTCCACACCCTATGGTCTGGCGACCGCTCAGAGGTTGAGCAGGCTCCTTCTACCCACTAAAAGGCGTTGTAGGCTCGAATAATGAGCCAAACAAAGACGACCTCCTGGATATACAAGTTCCTGTTCTTGGGGCTTATCTGGGGGTCGTCTTTTCTTTTCATTTCACTTGGCCTTGAAACGCTGACACCAACCGGTATAGCGTTCTGGCGCACTGCGATTGGGGCCGTTACCCTTCTAGCTGTTGTTCTTGTAATGAGAATCAAAATGGTTCGCGGCTGGCTAACTTGGTTCAAAATTTGGATTGCCGGCCTTTTTATGTCAGCAATACCGGCAGTGCTTTTTGGTTTTGCCGAACAGCACGTATCCAGTGCGCTGGCATCTATCATCAATGCCTCAACCCCCATCTTCACCGTGATCGCAATCATGATTGCCTTTCGTGCCGAGAAACCAAAGCGTGAAGTGCTTATTGGTTTATCAATTGGGCTTGGTGGAGTTTTTGTGGTTCTTGGTATTTGGAACGGTTTCGGCGACAACGATCCGCTTGCTATCGGTGCACTCATCCTTGCCGTTAGCTGTTACGGAATTGGCAGCCCCTTCGTAAGAAAGTACATTGAACCACTGAAGCTAAAACCAGAGGCTGCTGTTTTTGGACAAGTAATTACCTCAGCACTTACCCTGCTTCCGTTTTACGTCTTAGGGCCCTTGACAATCGGAGCACCAACTTTCACATCGGTAGCGGCAATGCTGGCGCTTGGAATTCTTGGCACTGGTATTGCTTATGTTGTTTACTATCGTCTTTTGGCAGAAGTTGGCAGTGCAATCGCATCTGCAGTCACCTACATGTCACCTATTGTTGGCGTAATTCTTGGGGTTCTTCTTCTTGGTGAAAGTATCAGCTGGAATGAACCAGTTGGTGCCGCCGTGGTTTTGCTTGGTGCAGCGTTTGCGCAGGGCCGACTCAAATTAATTTATAAAAAAGAGGCTTCCAAATGATGCAAGAAAAACGTGGGCTGAGCTCGGTTGATATTGCCATTCTTGGTGCCGCTATGGTCTGGGGCGGTAGCTACCTGGCATCAAGAGAGCTAACTCACTTTGCCAGCCTGTGGGGCATGATGGCGTTGCGCTTTATTATTGCGGCTGTTATTTTGCTTGTTATTCGCGCCTTCAAGCCGGTGAAGTTCAGCAAAATTGAAATTCTTTCTTCACTGGGTATTGCAGTAACACTTGCCACAGTAATGACTGTTGAAACCACAGGGGTCTACCTAACCTCGGCAACAAACTCTGGCCTAATAATCTCACTAAGTATTCTTTTCACTCCTCTGATAGAAGGTCTAGTCTCTAAGTTCTGGATGCCCAGCATGTTTTATGTTTCGGCTCTTGGGGCCGTTCTTGGTGTTGCAATTCTGATTAGCGGAAATGGTTTCACAGAGCCAAACCTTGGCGATCTGCTAATGATTGTGGCAGCGGTGCTTCGCGCTGTGCACACCGTTTCACAATCTTTCTTTACCCATGGCAAGTTCACCCGCGGCAAAACGGTAGACACCACAAACGTCACAATTATGAGCTTGTTCATCACAGGCGTTTTCTTTTTGATTCTTGATCCAGCTGGAACCATTAACGCTGCCCTAACGTATGGTGTTCGCGAGTGGATTTTGATGGGCACATTGGTGCTGTTCAGCACCGTCTACGGATTTATTGTCATGCTTTGGGCTATTCGTAAAACCAGCGCATCTCGAGTTGCTCTACTGCAAGGAACAGAGCCGGTCTGGGCTGTACTCATAGCGGTGTTGCTTGGCGGCGAACTTATGAGTGCCGTTGGTTGGCTTGGCGCAGCGGTAATTATTGCGGCTTGCTACTGGGGCCTTGGCATTGAGAATCGTGCCCGCGAAACACGCCTACTTAGAAAGTCTTCTAAATAGCACTTCGCTTATTGCGACCCAATACCGGGTATCTTGCTTCCACCGGCCTAATCGTGGCAAAGCGATAACCCAACGGTGGTCTGGCATCAGCCTCAGACTTATTCGGCCAATGCGCAGCTGCCCACTCGGCTTGAGCGGCAATACTCAACGAAGGGTTCACTCCTGGGTTTGCCGAAAGTGTTGAGCCATCCCAAATGTGAAGTCCGTCTACTCCAAATACTCGAAGGTAAGGGTCAACTACGCCTACTTTTTCATCAGCACCAATCACCGCGCCCCCCAAAAAGTGAGCCGTCATGGGAATGCCGAATGGTTCACCAACCACCGCACCCGGTGTTCCATTGATCTCGCTAGCTATCTCTTGCGCTATCTGGTGACCCTGGGGAACCCAACTTGGATTCACCTCACCGTGACCTTGACGTGAAGTTAGTTTTTTTGAGAAAAGCCTTGAGCGCTTCAAGTAGGTGGTCAAAGAGTTATCCCTAGACTGCATCACCAGCAGAATCAAGGTTCGCTCTGGCCAAGTGCGAAGGTTGTAGAAATTTGGAAGCTTCAAAATATTTTTGAATGTAGTTTTTACCAACAGGCTTGGGCTTGGGTCTTGGCCTTGTGGCCCAGACGCCAAGACGGTTTGCAAAAGGCCCATAAAGCCACTGCCCTTACCGTAGCGAACTGGTTCAATGTGGGTGTCTTCACTTGGAAAAATTGAAGAGGTAATTGCAGAACCCTTGTGAAAATCGTGTTCGTTCTTTTTAGCAACCACGCCAAGCAGGCTTTCAGAATTGGTGCGGCTAAGCTCTCCAAGTTTTTTACTAATGTTCTTTAGCGCTCCGCGGCTCTTTGATTTGTGCAAAAGTTTTGCCGAACCCAAAGCACCCGCAGCCACAATAACCTGGGGAGCGTAAATTTTTAATGGTCTTTTTGCACCACCAAAAGAAGTTCTTTTTATCGTCAGTTCAAAACCACCCGATGGCAAATCTTGAATGTGCGAGACAGTTGTGAGATCCCAAATTTCTGCTGGCGGGTTAGGGCCGCTGGCATTCTCGGCAAGGTAAAGGTAGTTCTTAACCAATGTGTTCTTTGCGCCGTGACGGCAACCTGTCATGCACTCACCGCAGTTAATGCAACTAGTTCTTTCGGGCCCCTTGCCACCAAAATAAGGATCTTTTGATGTCTTGCCTTCTTCACTGCCAAAGTAAATTCCAACCGGTGCCATCTGAAAAGAATCACCAATTCCGCGATTTTCGGCAACCTTTTTCAACACCAAGTCAGCCGGGCTAAAAAACGGGTTCTCTTTTACTCCCAGCATCTTTTCGGCCAACTTGTAATAAGGCGCCAGCAGGGTTTGCCAATCTGCAATCTTTGCCCAAGAACCGGTGGTAAAGAAACTGCTTGGTGGCTTGTAAAGAGTATTGGCATAGACCAGTGAGCCCCCACCTACGCCAGCACCAGACATCACCAGCACGTTTTTTAGCAGGTCAATACGTTGAATGCCTAAAAGCCCAAACTTTGGAAAAAACAAAAAACGCTTTAGATCAAATGAGTTTTTGGCAAAGTCTTTATCTTCAAACCTTGCCCCGGCCTCAAGCACCAGCACCCGGTAGCCCTTTTCAGTAAGGCGAAGCGCCGCCACTGACCCACCAAAGCCAGATCCAATTACAACTACGTCGTAGCCGCTGGTACCTGCGTTTAAGATTTTGATGCCTTTGCCTTGGCCGGGTAAAGCTGAGTTGCCGAAGGGTTGGCAACCAACTGGCTAAACGGCAACTCGGCGGCACCAATCATTAGCAGGTTAGAACCCAGCCCGCCCTCACGAACTATTACCCGTTCGTTGGCCGCAGCCAAAGAGTTTGCACGAAGACCATTGATAAGCCTCTCGCTATTGAATTCAAAAAGCCCCGATAGATACCCTCCAAGAATAATTACCTGAGGGTTAAAGATGTTTACGAAATTTCCAAGCGCTGCGGCCAAGTTATCAATCTGCGCTTCGATTAGTTTTACAGACTTGGCAGTTTTTGCTCGACTAATTTCTAATAGCAGCTCATCGTCTGTTGCCGCGTAAAGTTTGAAGACGTCAAGCATGTCGTCTCGGCGAACCATACCTTCAAGGGTTCCTTCAAGACCTGAGAAATCTTTGGCCGCATTCGTTGCAATGCGCACGTGCCCAAGCTCACCCGCGTATCCCGCAGCACCTCTAAGTTGATTGCCGTCTACAACAACCCCGCCGCCAATTCCACCTGAACCTGCAAACAGGTAAACCACATCAGAGAAGCCTCTGGCATTGCCGTAAAGTCTTTCGGCCACACAGCCAATAGAAGCATCGTTGTCAACATAAACAGGTAGTGATGTTAACTGACTAAGCATGGGACCAAGAGGAACTTCAACCCAGCCTAGGTGGGGCGCCAAACGAATTACGCCGTCGCTAACTCTTACTTGGCCTGGAACCGCAACCCCAACGCCAACGATTCTGGTTCCCGGCTTTAAGTCGCTGCGCATTTCTGCAATTAATTTGGCCGCAATTGATGCAGCTTTGTCTGCCGTTGGCTGATTCGTAGTTGGGTATCGCTTTTTGGCAATCACTTGGCCAGCAAGTGTTACAGTCGCAACGGTTACTGCATCGATGTCTGTGTTTACGGAAAACGCAACTACCTGTTCAGAAGCAGAAACCTGCAGACTTGGTCTTCCCACGCCAGTGGCCGAAGCTTCTGTTTCGTAAACCAAACCAAGATCTTGCAATTCTGAAACCAGATCAGAAATTGTTGAACGGTTGAGGCCCGAGCTGGTAGTTAGTTGAGACCTGGAAACCGTACCGGCCTCGTGAATCATGCGAAGCAGGGTTGCAAGATTGTGCTGACGTACATCGTCTCTGTTTTGACCCAGAGCCTTTGTGCCCCGACCGTTTACATTCAGCATGTTTATAAATCTACATTCCCATTTCTTTAAGAGGTTACGAAATCGTGAGGTTAAAACAGCCTCGAAAATTTGGTTCGAAGACAAGATTGACCCTATTATGTTGTCACAGGCAACAAAACCCATCAATGAAGAAGGACCCCCCCAATGGCGCTAACACCTACCCGCGAAGACAAGTTCTCATTTGGCCTTTGGACCATTGGCTGGGCAGCGCAAGATCAGTTCGGCGGGCCTACCCGCGCCCACCTAGACGTGGTTGATGCCATTCATAAGCTGTCTGAGATCGGCGCCTATGGCCTAACCTTCCACGACGACGACCTTTTTGCCTTCGGCAGCACAGACGCCGAGCGCCGCCACGAGATTGACCGCACCAAAAAGGCACTTGAAGAAACCGGCATTATTGTGCCGATGATCACCACCAACCTCTTCAGCCACCCAGTCTTCAAAGATGGCGCCTTCACCAGTAATGACCGCGATGTTCGCCGCTTTGCCCTTCGCAAGACCCTGCGCAACTTAGACCTAGCAGCCGAGATGGGTGCCAAGACTTTTGTTATGTGGGGTGGCCGCGAAGGTGCCGAGTATGACCACGCTAAGGATGTGCGCGGGGCTCTGGAGCGCTACCGCGAAGGGGTAAACCTACTTAGCCAGTATGTGATTGATAAGGGCTACGACATTCGCTTTGCCATTGAGCCAAAGCCAAACGAGCCACGCGGCGATATCTTGCTGCCAACCCTTGGCCACGCAATGGCTTTCATTAATACCCTTGAGCACCCAGAGCTAGTTGGCCTAAACCCTGAAACCGGTCACGAGCAGATGGCTGGTCTCAACTTCACCAGCGGTATTGCCCAGGCGCTGGAACACGGCAAGCTTTACCACATTGATCTAAATGGCCAGCGTGGGGTTAAGTTTGACCAAGATTTGGTGTTTGGCCACGGCGATCTATTCAACGCGTTCAGCCTGGTAGACCTACTTGAATTTGGTGGCCCAAACGGCGGCCGCACCTACGACGGCCCACGACACTTTGACTACAAGCCAAGCCGCACCGAAGACATGAATGGTGTGTGGGACTCAGCCAAGGCAAACATGCAGACCTACCTTCTTCTTAAAGAACGTGCCAAAGCTTTTAATGCTGACCCAGAAGTTCAAGAGGCAATCAAGGCCTCACGTGTAAACGAGATTCACAAGACCACATTGAACCCGGGTGAAACCTACACAGACCTTTTGGGTGATCGTTCAGCTTATGAAGACTTTGATGCTGACTCATACTTCAATGGCAAGGGCTTTAACTTTGTTCGCTTGAACCAGTTGGCTCTTGAGCACCTGCTTGGCGCAAGATAAGTAATTAACGTGCCACTAGTTGCCGGAATTGATTCCTCTACCCAAAGCTGCAAGGTAGTTATTCGCGATGCCGAAACCGGTGCACTGGTTCGTGAGGGTCGCGCAGCACACCCAAACGGCACAGAGGTAGATCCGGCGGCTTGGTGGGTTGCGCTTCAAGAAGCCATTTTGCAGGCCGGCGGTTTGGCCGATGTGGCAGCGGTTTCTATTGGTGGTCAGCAGCACGGCATGGTTGTGCTAAACGAAAGCGGCCAGGTAATTCGCCCAGCGCTTTTATGGAATGACACTAGAAGCGCAGCTCAGGCCAATGAAATTATTGAAAAATTTGGTGCTCAGGGAATTGCCCAACTAACCGGTTCTCTTCCGGTGGCATCTTTCACCGCAACCAAGCTGCTGTGGTTAAAGCAAAACGAACCAAATCACGCAAGAGAGGTTGCGGCTGTTTGCCTGCCGCACGACTGGCTAACTTGGCGGCTAGCTGGCTTTGGTCCGGCGAATGAAAGTGACTTGGGCCCAAATCTTGCTGCGCTAACCACCGATGCCTCGGATGCCAGCGGAACAGGATATTTCAACCCATCAACCGGGCAATACGTTTCTGAAGTTCTTGAATTCGTTTTAGGTCACGTACCTGTTGTGCCTAAAATTATCGCGGCTGATGAAGTGGCCCACGTCACGGCAGCCGGACTGAAAATTGGTGCAGGCGCAGGTGACAACGCGGCCGCGGCCTTTGGAGTATTGGCTGCAGCTGGCGATGTGGTTGTTTCTCTTGGCACCAGCGGAACTGTATTTGCAGTCTCAGCAACAGCCACCCATGACCAAACCGGAACCATCGCCGGTTTCGCAAGTGCCTCTGGTGAGTTCCTGCCTCTAGTTTGCACGCTGAATGCGGCAAGGGTTCTAGACAGCTTTAGCAAACTCTTAGGTGTTGATCACTCTGAGCTAGGTCAGTTGGCATTGCAGGCAAAGCCTGGTGCCGAGGGTGTTGTTTTGATTCCCTACTTTGAGGGCGAGCGAACACCAAACCTTCCCCATGCCAAAGCGCAGATAAACGGGCTTACTTTGGCCAACAGCACGCGTGAAAATTTTGCGCGTGCGGCAATTGAGGGCATGCTGTGTGGTTTAGCTGCAGGGCTTGCGGCACTTCAAGATGCCGGCGTAAAAACTAACCGCGTAATTTTGGTTGGCGGAGCAGCTGCCAACACCGCCGTGCAGCAAATAGCTGCCGAGGTGTTTGGAACTGAAATTGTTGTTCCTGCACCAGGTGAATACGTGGCCAACGGTGCCGCGCGCCAGGCCGCAACTATTGCTCTTGATGAAACTCCAACTTGGTCAATTGAAACCCTGGCAACAATCGCAGCTCAGGGTCGGGGCCCGGCACTTGCGCAGTACCAACAAGTGGCGGCGGGTCTACTAAAGATATGAAAACTGAGCCAACAGCCATTGAGCTTTTCAGTGACCTAAGCGGAACTTTGGTTCGCGCAACCATTTCTACATTTGGCGGTGCACTAAAAAAACTTTCGGTCAACAAAATCGATATTGTTCCGCCAACTGAAGGGCACACACCAAATCGCTACGGTGACGGAATCGTGTTGGCACCTTGGGCCAATCGCATAAACCACGGGCAATGGACACACGAAGGCAAGACTCTTCAACTAGAGGTGAACGAGAAAGATTTAGATAACGCCCTACACGGCCTGGTAGGCACCGCCAATTTTGAAA
>JBDLUH010000048.1:0-8393 GCA_039805425.1 Actinomycetota bacterium | reverse complement strand
GGTTGCCGGTGCGCGCCTTCGTGACAAGCGCAACGGCATGACTATTCCGCCGGCGCTGACGTTAGGCACCGTTATAGATGCACTGCCTAGACCTGCCTGGTGGATAAATTTCTTGACTACAGACCCATTGAAGTTTGCCTCGCTTGATTCTTGGAACGGCACCGTTGCTGAATTGCTTGACAAAATGTTTGACCCAACCGTCACATTTGAGGATCTCAAGTGGATTCGTCAGCAGTGGAAGGGCAAGTTGGTGGTCAAGGGAATTCAAAGTGTTGAAGATGCCAAGCTTGCGGTGAAGGCCGGGGCAGATGCGGTTATTCTTTCCAACCACGGTGGCCGCCAATTAGATCGCGCACCAATTCCGTTCCACCTGATTCCAGAAACTTTTAAAGAAATTGGAAAAGATGCCGAGGTGCACGTTGACACCGGAATCATGCACGGTGCCGACATCGTTGCCTCAATTGCTAAGGGTGCAAAGTTCACGCTGGTTGGCCGCGCATATCTTTATGGCCTAATGGCCGGTGGCCGCGAAGGTGTCGACAAGATGATTAGCATTCTGCAAGCAGACATGGTTCGCACTATGAAACTATTGGGTGTACGTTCGCTTGAAGAACTAGAGCCAGGGCACGTCAAAGTCTTGGAGCGACTAACCGAGAAGAAGTAACCGAATGCAGATTTCCCTCAGAAGCCAGTACCCGGCCAAGCAGCTTGGCCTACCTGGCGGCCCACTAGAACTTAGCTGGAAGGTGTTGGGGGCGGCCGCTGGTCAATCTCAGGTTGCATACGAGATTCAGTCGGCATTTGATTCGGAGTTCACCGTTGGCTTAGAAATGACCCAAGCCATGTCTTCGGACTCGCAATTTATTTTTGCGCCTCACGTTCCAACAAAAAGCCGCGAGGTTTCTTTTCACCGCGTGCGCATCGAGGCCCGCGATTCGAATGGCGCCGGCGGTTGGTCTGATTGGAGCCCGGCAATTTCGCACGAGGTTGGCTTACTGAATGCCGATGATTTCGTTGGCAGTGCCGTTGGTGATGACAGCAACGTAGATGAACCAGCCACGCTTTTGCGCACCAGCTTCAACATCACCAAACAGGTTGCCAAGGCGCGCCTTTATGCCACCGCACACGGAACCTACGATGTGCTGATCAACGGGCAAAAAGTTGGCGATCGTATTTTGGCCCCAGGGTGGACCCCGTATCAGTTCAGGTTGTTAGTTGACACCCATGATGTAACTCACTTTTTATTAGATGGTGAAAATGCATTCGGTGCCCTTTTGGCCGATGGATGGTACCGCGGCAAGCTTGGTTGGGAAAACAAAAACAATTCCTATGGCACCAAGACCTCGTTTTTGGCCCAAATTGAAATTGAGTACACCGATGGCTCCACCGAGGTAATCGCAACCGGTGAAAATTGGAAGACCGCAACCGGCGGTGTGCGTTTTGCATCTATCTACGACGGCTGCACGTTGGATATGACACAAGCACAGGTTGATTGGTGCAAGCCAGGTTTTGACGATTCAACCTGGTCACCGGTGTTGGTGCGCGAAATAGACAAGACCTTGCTAGAGCCCCTGGCTACAGCGCCGGTGCGTGTCAAAGCAGAGCTTGACATGAATATCACCCAACAGGCAGATCGCGTGCTACTAGATGCTGGGCAAAATATATCGGGTTGGGTTCGCCTAAAGGTTGATGGCAAACGCGGTGACAAAGTTGTTGTACGTCATGCAGAGATTCTTGAGCCAACCGTAAAGGGTGGCCAGAATAACCGCTTGCACGTTCGTGCGCTAAGAAGCGCCAAGGCCACAGACACCTACATTCTTGGTAAAGACGGAATTCAAGAGCTTGAACCTAAGCACACCTTTCACGGTTTTCAGTTTGCCGATGTGGTCACCGAGGCCAAAGTAATTTCGGCTGTTGCGGTTGCTATTACCACCGATAACCAAGACCGTTCCACTTTCAAAAGCTCACACAAACTGCTGAATAAATTCATCAGCAACGTTAAGTGGTCGCAGCGCGACAACTTTGTTTCAATACCTACCGATTGCCCGCAGCGCGACGAGCGCATGGGCTGGACCGGAGACGCCCAAGCATTTATTTATGCGGCCAACACTCTGGTAGACAGTGACGCATTTATGCGTTCTTGGCTGAGAGACATGAGTCTTGAGCAACGTGCCGATGGAAATATTTCTATCGTGGTGCCAAATATTCTTGATTTGCAAAATGGCGGCCCAACCATGTTCACCGAATATGCAAATTCTGGCTGGGGCGATGCCGCAACGGTTATTCCCTGGGCGCTTTACCAAAGCTATGGCGATGCGCAGGTTCTTCGAGATCAGCTGGGCACAATGCGGCGCTGGGTAGATTACTTTGCTGGCATGCGTGAGGGCCAGCTGTTTCCACCAATCATGCAACTTGGTGACTGGCTTGACCCAGATGCCCCGGTAGATCAACCTTGGATGGCCAAGACCTCAAGTCACTTTATGGCTAACGCGTATCTGGCCTACTCGGCCAAGCTTTTGGCCAAGGCCGAACGCGTGGTTGGCGAGCCAGAAATGGCCAGCAAGTACCAAGCCATCAGTGATGAAGTAAACGCAGCCATTTGGAAAGAGCTTGCACCTGCCGCGATGCAAACCACAACCGGCTGTTCTATTCTTTTGGAATTTGAAATTGCACCCCAATCAGAACGCGCACAAATTGCCGATCAACTTGCAGCCATAGTTCAAAAAGACGAGGGTCGTATTTCAACCGGGTTCCTTGGTACCCCGGTGATTCTTGACGCCCTAAGTCGAAATGGCAAATGGCAAGAGGCTTATCAAATGTTGCTTCGCGAAAAACCAATTAGTTGGTTGTTTCCAATCACAATGGGTGCAACAACAATCTGGGAACGTTGGGATGCAATTGCTGCTGATGGAACCATCTCAACCGGCAAGATGGAAGACAGCGAGGCCGCTGACCCCAATGACCATTCAATGATTTCTTTCAACCACTACGCCTACGGAGCGGTGCTTGATTGGATTCACAGAAACGTCCTTGGTCTAGAGTTTTCATCACCCGGCTACAAGACGGTTCTGGTTTCGCCAAAGCCGGTTAGGGGAATCGATTCTTGCAAGGGTTCGATCGAAACAGGCTACGGCCGCCTGGCAATCGACTGGCAGTTGGCTGAGTCTGGCGACCTTCACGCAAAGCTAAAAGTACCGTTTGGTGTTGAGGCCCAGATTGATTTGCCTGTTACATCTGAATCGGTGATTACGGTAAACGGAAATCAAACTCAAAACGGCAGCACACTTAGGCACGGTGATTACCAGCTCTCTGTTTCGGATGCTCAGGTGATCGCTCAGTAGAGTTGGCATCAAGATGCTTATTGAACCGCGACCAGTAAAGCTAACCACTAGAACGGGCATAGAAGTGCGGCGCACTTTGCCGCACGCCAAGCTAAAGATGATTGGTGCTTGGTGTTTTGTTGATCACTTTGGTCCAACAAAACAAACCGATGGCATGGTCGTGGCGGCACACCCACACACCGGTTTGCAAACCGTTACTTGGTTAATTGAAGGACGCATTGAACACCGCGATTCAATCGGAAGCGTGCAACTAATTAAGCCGGGTCAATTGAACCTAATGACATCTGGCCATGGAATTTCTCACAGTGAGATTTCTCTTGCGGGTTCAGAATTTTTGCACGCCGTGCAGCTTTGGGTGGCGCTGCCAAAAGATTCAATTGACGTTGCGCCCCAGTTTGAACACCAAGCCAACTTGCCAAAATTTCAGGCGCCAACAGCATCGGGGGGTCAGGCACAGGTAACTGTCTTGGCTGGCGAACTGGCCGGAGCCTTGGCACCAACAAAAACTTTTAGCCCACTAATGGGTGCCGAACTTAGAGTTGCCGCAGGTGAATCTGTGACTTTGAATTTGAATTCGGAATTTGAATACGGTTTCATGCCAGCTGAAGGATCAATTACCATCGGCGATGAAACAGCCACAACATCTAGCGTTATTTATCGCGCAGCTGGAGAAAAAACAATCACCTTGCAAGCACAAGAAGACGCAATTATTTTGATGCTTGGTGGCAAGCCTTTTGGTGAAAAGATTTTGATGTGGTGGAACTTTATTGGCCGCAGTAATGAAGACATTGTTCAGGCAAGAAACGACTGGAATAATCGCGCCGAATTAAATAAACAGCGCTTCACAGATTTCGAAGACGCAATTGGTGGTTGGATTCCCGCACCAGAAATGCCAAACGTTACGCTTCAGCCAAGATAGATTTGGCCAACTTAAAGAGTTACTTTAGGCAAACGGGTCTGGAATAAACGCGTACTTAATTTCTAAGTACTCATCAATTCCTTCGGCCCCACCCTCGCGGCCCAAACCAGATGCCTTGGTGCCACCGAAAGGTGCAGCTGCGTTAGATACCAAGCCAGAGTTGATTCCGGTCATGCCGGTATCCAGGGTTTCAATCAGGCGCAACTGGCGCTTTGCGTTGCTGGTGTAGGCATAAGAAACCAAACCGTATTCGGTGTCGTTGGCCAGGCGCACGCCTTCTTCTTCAGTCTGGAAGCGGGTTATGGGTGCAATTGGACCAAAAATTTCTTGAGTCCAAATCTTTGAGTCTGGTTTTACGTTGTCAATCACGGTTGGCTCAAAAAAGTAGCCGCTACCATCGGGGGCTTCGCCACCGGTAATCACGTTGGCGCCTTCGCTAACTGTTGTGTCAACCAGTGACTGCATGTTTTTTTGCGCGGCTGCGTTAATTACCGGCCCACAGGTGGTGCCCTCAGCAACACCGCGTCCAAGCTTTAGCTCGGCCATCTTTGCCGCAAACTTTTGTGCGAATTCATCGGCAACATCTTCGTGCACAATGAATCGGTTTGCTGCGGTGCAGGCCTGACCAATGTTTCTCATCTTGGCCAACATGGCACCCGATACCGCCGCGTCGATATCTGCATCTTCGAAAACTACGAATGGCGCATTGCCACCAAGTTCCATAGATGTACGAAGCACGCGCTCGGAGGCCTGTTCCAAAAGTTTTCTACCAACCTGGGTTGAACCGGTGAAGGTAATTTTGCGCAAGCGGTGATCAGCAATCACCGGTGCAGAAGTGGCCGCCGATGTTGAGGTGGTGATCACATTGATCACACCCGCCGGCACCCCGGCTTCTTCAAAAGTTTTTACCAGTAGCAAAGTGGTTAGGGGAGTCAACTCGGCAGGCTTCACCACAATGGTGCAACCGGCTGCAAGTGCCGGTCCAATTTTGCGGGTAGCCATGGCCAGCGGAAAATTCCAAGGGGTAATTGCAAAGGCGGGCCCAACCGGGCGCTTGGCAATTAATATCTTGCCGGTGCCCTCAGGGTTGGTGTTGTAGCGGCCAGTTACGCGAACCGCTTCTTCGCTGAACCAACGCAAAAATTCATTGCCGTAAGTTACTTCACCTCTGGCCTCGGCAAGTGGCTTTCCCATCTCAAGTGAAATCAACATGGCAAATTCTTCGCTGCGTGCGCGAACTAAATCAAATGTGCGGCGCAAAATTTCAGCGCGCTCACGGGGTGCGGTTTTGGCCCAGGCGACCTGAGCATTATCGGCTGCAGACAGTGCGGCCAGGGCATCGCTGGCGTCGGCGTTTGAGATTTCAACCAGTACCTTGCCGGTAGCCGGGTCTTCAACTTCAATTGGGGCGCCATTGCCCTGAACCCATTTGCCATCGATGTAGAGATTGGTAGGAACCTTGGCTAATAGTTCTGATTCTGTGATTGTCATTATGTTTTCAACTATAACCAGCGACTAGGCTGAACAAACAGTCCAAATTCAAAGATGCATCTGGGAGTAAAAATGGGTTCAACTCGCGAAATACCGGCCGAAATTTCTAGGTCTTGGTTGCTGGTAAATGGCACAAAGGTAGAAACCTTTGACGCCGCCGCCGCATCGCGTGCCGACCAAATCATCTTGGATATAGAAGACGCGGTTGACCCAAAACACAAGCCTGCCGCATTGGAATCCGTGGCCAGCTGGCTTGAAGCAGGCGGCCAAGCTTGGGTTCGCGTGAACGACGCCACCACACCATTCTGGAGCCAAGACCTTGCCAGGCTTAAAGGTGTAAAAGGCCTAAAGGGCGTAATGCTTGCCAAAACTGAGACCAAAGACCAGGTTGAGGCCACTTTTGCCGCGCTTGGCGGCCAAACCCCGGTTATTGCCCTAATTGAATCTGCGCTGGGCATAGAAGATGCCCGCCTGATTGCCGAGGCAAAGGGCGCATTTCGCTTGGCCTTTGGTAGCGGCGATTACCGCCGAGACACCGGAACCAGCACCGATGCCGCCGCAATGAACTACCCAAGAAGCCGCCTGGTAGTGGCAAGCCGTGTGGGTAACCTGCCTGGTCCTATCGATGGTCCAACCGTTGGCACCAGCCACCCAATTTTGCGCGAACAGTCGGAAATCACTGTGGCACTGGGCCTAACCGGAAAATTGTGCCTGGATACCTCGCAAATTCCGGTAATTAACGAGGTAATTAGCCCAACCCAGTCAGATGTGGCCTGGGCCAGAGACTTTATGGCCGATTTCGAGGCCCGTGGCCGCGTTATTCGTGATGGCAGCGACTTGCCTCGCCTTGGCCGTGCCGAGAAGATTGATCGTCTGGCCACCGCCTTCGGCATTCAAGCTTTCTAAAACCGTCCCAGGCTTTCTAAAAAAAAGAGGCTTAATTTACTCTTCTGCCCAGATTTAATTTGCATTGACACGCAGAACTGTGGCAAGATTGACAAGTTCGTGAGTAGTCGCGCCTATCTTGGCGTGAACCACTCCAGGCATGTGCCCAGAACCCTTATAAATAAAGGGAAGCAAGCCCCCTGGAGCAAGAACAAAAATGTATCTGATTTACGTTTTAGGGTTTCATTTCTCTATGAGAAACGACACGCCCGACAGCGTGGGTCGGAGCTTTGACAAAAATATAGGAGAGCGAGTCAAGATGGCCGGACAGAAAATCCGCATTCGACTTAAGTCATATGACCACGAGGTTATTGACACTTCGGCACGCAAGATCGTCGACACAGTTACACGTGCCGGCGCTACTGTGGTTGGCCCAGTGCCATTGCCTACCGAGAAGAACGTGGTCTGTGTGATCCGCTCTCCTCACAAGTACAAGGACAGTCGCGAGCACTTCGAGATGCGCACCCACAAGCGCGTCATCGACATCATTGACCCAACTCCTAAGGCAGTTGACTCATTGATGCGTCTTGACCTTCCTGCCGATGTCAACATCGAGATCAAGCTCTAAGGAAATCATGTCTGTAAATAGAACCGTTAAGGGACTTCTGGGCAAGAAGCTCGGCATGACTCAGGTATGGGACGAGAACAACAAGCTTGTTCCTGTGACCGTAGTTGAGGCTGGCTCGAACGTTGTCACCCAGATCAAAAACGCTGAAACCGATGGCTACGAAGCTATCCAGGTTGCATACGGCGCCATCGACCCACGCAAGACCACCCAGCCACTAGCTGGACACTTTGCAAAGGCTGGCGTTACTCCTCGTCGTCACATCGCAGAGATCCGCACCTCTGATGCAGCTGAGTACACAGTTGGTCAGGAACTTGGTGTTGAGACTCTAGAGGTTGGCTCAAAGATTGACGTAGTCGGTACCTCAAAGGGTAAGGG
The DNA here is from genome assembly GCA_039805425.1 of Actinomycetota bacterium. Classification (GTDB taxonomy): domain Bacteria; phylum Actinomycetota; class Actinomycetes; order Actinomycetales; family Microbacteriaceae; genus Rhodoluna. Next base: position 754 of record JBDLUH010000048.1, on the reverse strand, counting down.
CTTCGCAGGTCACATGAAGCGTCACGGCTTTGCTGGTGTTTCTGCATCTCACGGTGCGCACCGCAACCACCGTAAGCCTGGATCAATTGGTATGTCATCTACACCTGGTCGTGTTTTCAAGGGTAAGAAGATGGCTGGCCGCATGGGTACAGACCGCGTGACCACAATGAACCTAACTCTTCACGCAGTTGATGCTGAGAAGGGTCTTCTAATCATCAAGGGCGCAATCCCTGGTCCTAAGGGCCAGTTGGTTTTCGTTCGTAACGCTGTGAAGGGAGCGTAACCCAAATGGCAGAAACCACAAAGGTTGACGTTCTAGACGTTGCAGGTAAGAAGGCAGGATCAGTAGATCTTCCTGGCGAACTGTTCGACGTACAGACAAACGTTCCTCTAATCCACCAGGTAGTTGTTGCCCAGCAGGCAGCAGCGCGTCAGGGTACTTCATCAACCAAGCGTCACGATGAAGTTTCTGGTACCGGTAAGAAGCCTTTCAAGCAGAAGGGAACAGGTCGTGCTCGTCAGGGTTCGATGCGTGCTCCTCAGATGCGCGGCGGTTACATCGCTCACGGTCCAAAGCCTCGCGATTACGACCAGCGCACACCAAAGAAGATGAAGGCTGCTGCAGTTCGCGGTGCACTTTCAGACCGCGCTCGCAATGGCCGTCTGCACGTGATTAACGAATTCGCAATCGGCAAGTCACCATCAACTAAGGCAGCTGCTGCAATTTTGGCTCAACTAACTCAGCGTCGCAACG